>PGZD01000018.1:0-39363 GCA_002843155.1 Gammaproteobacteria bacterium HGW-Gammaproteobacteria-3 | reverse complement strand
ATTTACTCCAGAGTTCATCCGTAAACAGTTGTCGCGGCATGGTTTGCTCGTTTTTGACTCAAAATTAATAATCTTTGAGGCAGAGGTATTGAAATTCAAGGGGTAACTACAAAATGGCAACAGCCCCTAGTTACCTTTTTTCTATTGTTGAATGGGATAAGTTGCCGGCAAGGTCCAGAAATTGATCTCATTGTGGATGAGCGGGCGACCGGGTTCCCCCGGTTTCAGGCAATTCGTAAGCAAAATGGCGATATCGGATAAAACCCCGGGATGTTGGTGGTAATAGCTGTGGCCGATGAAACTGTTGACGCCCTCGACTTCAATGAAATTTACATTTTTCATACGTGCAAAAATTTTCTTGTCATTCTCATCCAGATCGTCGTGAACCAGTTTGCCGAAACGCAAGCCGGACATCATGTATTGAGAAATACCCAAAGCCTCATCCGCCGAATTCATATAAACCGTAACCTGACCAAAAGCCGGGCCGAATTTTTCCGCCATCAGACGCTGTCTGACCACACCGAAATCCAGATCCGGAGCGGCCAGAATGAGGTTTTCTATTTTCAGGCTCGTGCGTGGGTTTTTACCTGCGGCCCGGCTCTCGATCACCAATTCACGCAGGGCGGTGGTCGTGATGTCGGTGCCCCGGCTATGCGCGATGATGTGAATGCGTTCCAGATTCGGTAAGGCGGCCAGAATCCGTATCGTTTCTTTAAGATGGTAGATACTGAATTCGCCGGATTCACGGTCGGTAAAATAACCGAACAGGCCGCCGCTGGCGGCTGGCCAGGTATAAAACAGCGGTACGCCGATACGCCCGCTAAAGTGCCAGATGTCAGTCAAATTGAGAGATGCCGTGGTGAAATCCGTATTAAAGCCATGCACAAAGAGAATGATGTCCTTGATTTTCACTTCGGCAAGGCGTTGCTGCAGCGTGGCTTGAAGGGTTTGACGAGCCTGATTATAGGCGGCTCCGGCTTCTGGTAAAGGTTGAATCACGCCATGCTGAACCGAAAAAGGCAACGGCGTATCAGGAAAGCGCACAATTTCATGCCTGTTTGCCGGAACCAGTGGAATAGCCTCGTCGCGTGCCGCCGTACTGCTTGCTTCGACCAGTTTATCCCAGGACAAATTCCGACCGAATTCGATCATGGCGCTGCCAAAAACCATCGAATTTGAGCGCTTGCTACCATAAGATAAGGCATTGTCTTTGGACGGTTCCTGCTGCCTGTCGGTGACAAAGAAAAGTTCGGCCGCTGACGTTTTATTGACAGGCGCGACATTCTCAGAGGGATAGGGTTGGGTATCGGTATAGAGGTTCGGCGTATCGACCAATTGATAGGTCGAGCCGCAAGCCGACAAAAGCATAGCCTGAATAAAAACAAAAACAGTTGCAGTAATTTTTTTGCGGGCGCTAAAAATCATTTTCATTGTTTTTCTGAAATCAGTTTTTAATAGGCCAAACAATATCCGGTCATCGTCATCAATCTATTTCCGCAAGCGCGGCCAGCGCCGATTCGTAATCCGGCTCGTCGGTCAGATCCTCCACCAGCTCGGTATAAACGACACGGTCATGGGCATCGATCACGACAATGGCGCGCGCGGTCAAGCCAATCAACACGCTGTCGCTCAATTCAACACCGTAATCCCGGGCAAAGCTGGAGCGGAAAGTCGATAACGGCACTACATTTTTAATGCCCTCGGTCTGGCAAAAACGTGCCTGCGCGAAAGGCAGGTCGGCGGAAATCACCAGCACGACGCTGTTTTCCAGCCCCGCCGCCTTTTGGTTGAATTTACGCGCGGAAGCGGCGCAGGTTGGGGTGTCGAGACTGGGCACGATGTTTAGTAATTTTTTTGCGCCGGAATAAGTTCCCAGTGTCTCAATGGCTAATTTTCCGTTAACCAGACTGAAATCCGGCGCGTGAGAACCGATTTTCGGTAATTCTCCGCAGGTATGGATAGTTTTACCTTGAAATTTAAGAGTGGCCATGGTCGTCCTGTTGCTGAAGTTGAGTTATCTTACTGTATTGCATTATCGGTGATTTAGGAAGGGCTAAAAGAGTGCACTTACGATCAGACACCGACTTGATGGGTACTTTAAGTTCTGATGCAAATAACAGTTGCCCGTGACCGCCTTATCGGTTATTAAACCGGTCTGTATTTGATGATAAGGAAAAAGCCCTCATGACCAAGTTAAAAAACGAAAGCCAACTGGTAAAAAAAGCCTTGGAAGTGGCGGTAAAATATGCAAAAAACAGAGGCTATGCAGAATTTGCCCCGACCCATTCCGCCCAGGAAAAAATTGAATGTATTTACCGTTTGCTGGTTCAAGACCGCCTCATTCAGCCTTTGGCCATTGACCAGGAAAATGCCGTGCAGATGAAGCATAAGCTGGCGCTGTGGATAACGAGGCAATTACCGGCAGACCATCCTTTATTGAAATGAGTTTTATGACGGCTCCCGCGCAGATGCAGGCTATCGAAATTTTTGACCTCGGCGCCGCCGCTGTATTAAAACCGGTATCGAGGCCGACACCGGCACCGGCCGCAGGCGAAGTGTTGATTAAAGTAGCCGCCGCCGGTGTCAACCGGCCCGACATTATGCAACGCCGAGGGCTTTATCCGCCGCCGCCGGGCGCATCCGACATTCCGGGACTTGAAGTGGCCGGAACCGTGGTTGCGCTGGGTGCCAAAGTCCGCTCTTTAAATGTCGGCGGCGCGGTCTGCGCACTCGTCACCGGCGGCGGCTATGCCGAGTATTGTTTGGCTGACGCCGAGTTATGCCTGCCGTTTCCAAGCGGGTTTTCACCGGTACAGGCGGCCGCATTGCCGGAAACTTTTTTTACCGTTTGGAGCAATATCTTTGATCGCGCAGGTCTTATTGCCGGGGAAACGTTGCTGGTGCACGGCGGCGGCAGCGGCATCGGCACGACGGCCATACAGTTGGCCAAAGCATTCGGGGCGGCGGTATTGGTGACGGCGGGAACGGACGATAAATGCCGGTTTTGCACGCAATTGGGAGCGCGCGCCGCGATCAATTACCGAAGCCTGGATTTTGTCGAGGAAGTCCTGCGGCTCACCGACGGGCGCGGCGTTGATGTCATTCTCGACATGATCGGCGGCACGTATTTTCCGCGTAATATCAAATGTATGGGTTTTGACGCCCGGCTGGTGCAAATTGCCGTGCAAAAGGGCGCCAAAACCGAATTGAATCTGCTGCCTCTGTTGTTAAAACGCCTGACCATTACCGGTTCGACGTTACGCGCTCGGGACGCCGCGTTTAAAGCCGACATTGCCCGGAAATTACACCGGGAAGTCTGGCCCTTGCTGGTATCGGGTCAAGTAAAACCTGTCGTTCACGCCACTTTTCCGCTGGTTGAAGCGGGAAAAGCCCATGCCTTGATGGAAAGCAGTCAGCATCTCGGTAAAATCATTTTAACGGTATAAGAATCATGACCTACACTACGATCCTGTCCGCCGAAACCCTGGCGCGACACCTTAACGACAGCGACTGGGTTATTTTTGATTGCCGCTTCGATCTGGCCGATACCGAGGCGGGCGCAAAAGCCTATCGTTTCGGCCATATCGCAAACGCGCGTTATGCCCATTTAGACCGGGACTTGTCATCGGCGGTCAATGATTTCAGCGGCCGCCATCCTTTGCCCGATTTTAAACTGTTGTCGCAAAAACTGGGGCGATGGGGTGTTGACAATGCCAGTCAGGTCATCGTTTACGACGATGCCGGTGGCGCCATTGCCGGCCGGATGTGGTGGTTGCTGCGCTGTTTGGGGCACAGCCGGGTGGCCGTGCTCGACGGCGGTATCCGGCAATGGTTGCAACAAGGTTATCCTGTGACTACGACGCTACCAACCCCTAAAGCCGCCGCATTCAGGGCTTATCTCGATAAGAGCTTTTGGCTGGATGCGTTAGCCGTACAAAACGGCCTGGCCCGCAACACTCTCAAACTGGTCGATGCCAGGACACCGGTGCGCTACCGGGGCGAGCAAGAACCTGTCGATCCGGTGGCAGGCCGTGTTCCCGGCGCTTTGAATCGGGCTTTTCAGTGCAATCTCGACCTTACCGGTCAGTTCAAATCCGCTGAACTATTGCGCGGCGAATTTTCCAGCTTGCTGGGTACCACAGAGCCGCAACGCATCGCGCATATGTGCGGTTCGGGCGTGACCGCCTGTCACAATGTATTGGCGATGGAAATCGCCGGTTTGAAAGGTTCCAGGCTTTATGCCGGTTCCTGGAGCGAATGGATTCGGAACAAGAACCGTCCGGTGGCAAAAAGTGGGTAACCGTCATCCGCCTGAAGCGATGCAGCGTCCGTATATTTGACTTGCTTTAAATTCAAGGGCCTTTATAATCTTCGACCTGCTTTCAGGTGCCCGGTAACATGACAGTTACCGGGTTAAACGGGAAGTCGGTCAGGTGCGAGCCAAAGCCGACGCTGCCCCCGCAACGGTAGATAAGTAAAGGCAAGTTTTTCATACCACTGTGCTTATTGCATGGGAAGGTCGCTTGTCAGGCGCTACGCCCCTTATGAGCCCGGAGACCGGCCTGGAAGTCAATTCGATACAGCGGAGGGCTGTCAACGAAAAGGCTTTCGTCTCCTCTGTCTTTTCCGTCGCCGCATTCTCCTCTGTGATTTTCATAACCTGATTGCGCGGGCGGCGCAGAGGATTTTATGCAAAAAATTATAGTGGCTCCATTCTTATGGCTGGGGCTCGGTGCTTCGGTACAGGCTCAGGACACTCAAACCCTGGACCCATTAACTGTCACGGCAACCCGCACCGAACACTCCACCCGGCTGGCCTCAACCCTTGTGATCAGCCGCGAACAAATCGAAACACGCCAGATCCGGTCGGTCGAAGAAGCCTTGCGCGGCATGGCCGGCATCAATATCGCCAATACCGGGGGGCCTGGCAAGAGCACCTCGATTTTTCTGCGCGGCACCGAATCCGATCACATCCTGGTCATGGTTGACGGCGTACGCATAGGCTCCGTCACCACCGGCAGCGCGGCTTTCGAGTTTATGCCGATTGCCGAAATCGATCATATCGAAGTGATCAAAGGCCCCCGCTCCAGCTTGTACGGCACCGAAGCTTTGGGCGGTATTATTCATATCCATACCCGTCGCGGCGCCGATCGAGCGATTAAGCCGCGTTTCAGCGCCGGCGCCGGCAGCCATGACCGCTACACCGTCAGCGGCGGCGTATCCGGCGCGATTGCCGATAGCTGGTACAATCTGAATATCAGCCATGACCAAAGCAACGGCTTCAATGCCTGCTCCAGCGGCTTTAATTTTGGCTGTTTTACCGTGGAGCCGGATGATGACGGTTTTCGTAATGAATCCGGCTCGATGCGCTTAGGCCATAAATTCGGCGATATATTATCCCTGGAAGGTAATGCGCTTTACGCCAGTGGCAAAAACGAATTCGACGGCAGTGTGTTTTCCGGCAACGACGTGGATTTCATCCAGCAAGTCGTCGGCGGCCAGGCCAAATTGCGCGCCGTTGATTTCTGGGGGCTGACGCTGAAAGCGGGCGAAAGCAAGGATCGTTCCGACAGCAATTTTAACGGCGAGGACACGGGTATTTTCAATACCTCAAGAGTTTCGGCCTCGGCGCAAAATGATTTCTACCTGCTTGAAGGCCATGTTCTGTCGCTGGGCTATGATTACCTGCACGACAGCGTTGACAGCTCGACCGAGTTTAAGGAGTCTTCCCGCGATAACCACGGTGTGTTCACGCAATACCAGGCCGATATTGGCCGACATCAGATCATTCTGGGATTCAGAAACGATCACAATGAACAGTTCGGCAGCAATAATACCTGGAACGCGGCCTGGGGCTATGCTTTCGACACGGATGTGCAGGTGTCGGCATCGGTTGGCAAGGGTTTTAAAGCCCCGACGTTCAACGAGTTATATTTTCCCTTTTCAAGCAACCCCGACTTGGCGCCGGAACGCTCCCGCAGTTATGAACTGGGCGTTGCCGGGCAGCATCTGGGCGTGGACTGGGCGCTTAACGGTTATTTGACGCAGGTTGAAAATGCCATTGTGCTCGACAGCGCTTTTATTCCGCAGAATATCAGCAAGTCGCATATCATCGGTATTGAAGCGACAGCGGCCACCCGCGTGTACGATACCGACATTTCGGCGCAGTTATCTTTTCTGGATCCTGAAAACCGCGACTCGGGAGCCAACAGAGGCAATGTCCTTCCGCGCCGCGCCGAAAAAACCTTTCGACTGGATGTGGACCGGCGTTTCGGCGTCTTTGGTTTTGGCTCGACCGTGATTGCAGAAGGCCGTCGGTTCGACGATCAGGCCAATACCCAAAGGCTGGGCGGCTTTGTCACGTTGGATTTGCGTACTGAGGTGCAGCTACATAAAACCTTGCTGTTACAGGCCAAAGTCAATAACATATTGAACAAGCAATACCAAACGGTCGCAGGCTTTAACACCGATGACCTTAATTTCTTTTTTACCGTGCGTTATAATCCCGAATTATAATTCAGGAGACTTTCATGCTAACCCTCAATAAAACCCATTTCCAGCCCGGTGTCATCGCTCTGATGATATTAATGGCGGCCACCCGTTTTCATCATGTCGGCACGCCATTCGCGTTAGCCGATGCGTCATTGGCCGTGTTTTTTCTTGGCGGTTTGTGGTTTGGCGGCTTGGGTGTGTTCGCCGTGCTATTACTGGAAGCCGGGCTGATCGATTATGTGGCTGTCAGCCAATTTAACGTCAGTGATTTTTGCATTTCTCCGGCCTATGTATTTTTGCTGCCCACTTATGCCGCGTTGTGGTTTGGCGGCAAAAGCTGCGCATACTTTAAAACGCTGACAGTGATCACATTGATGTCTCAGATTTCGCGGTTGACGCTGTCCATCGCCGCCGCTTTTCTGATTTCCAACGGCAGTTTCAATGTCTTGTCCGGCCGCTATTCGGCCATTACAGGAGAAGCTTTTTTCGACGGCGCCGTAACGTATTTCCCCGCCTATTTTGCCGACACCGCGTTTTATGTGGTAATTATTTTCGCCGGGGTAAAACTGCTGAGCCTGCTGCCCGGAATTTATTTCAAACATAACGCGGCTTAGAATAATTTTTTCAATTGCGTGTTGGCGGCAGGTTTGCCGCCAACACGTTCAAGCCTCGCCGGTCAATACGACGACACGGTTGCGGCCTTGTTGCTTGGCCTGATACATGGCCTGGTCAGCCGTTTCGATAAAATTGTGATAGCTTTCGTAACGCGGGCTATACAGCGTCAAACCGACGCTGACCGTCAACGCATGGCCCTGGAACCTGTCGCTGAGAATTTTGCCGCGCCGCTCGATTTCCTGCCGGATACGTTCGGCATAGCCCAATGCGCCGACTTTATCGGTATCACGCAGTACAAACAAAAATTCTTCCCCTCCGTAACGCCCGATTAAATCGCCCGGCCGGGTCAGGCTGCGCAGGATGTCCGCGACTATTTTAAGCACGTCGTCACCCGCCTGATGCCCGCAAACATCATTAAACGACTTGAATTTGTCGATATCGATAAAGCCGACGGCGGTTTTTGCCAGAATCTCGGCTTCGCTTTGAAAAAGCCGCGTCAGAAACTCATTGATCACACGTTTATTGAAGAGCTTGGTCAAAGGGTCTATCTGCGCTTGTTTGCGCGCCATGTCATACTGCCCTGCATTCAGCAAGGCGATACCCAGTTCATTGACGATAGGAATCAGCCTGAACAATAAAGTTTCATCCAGACTGGTTCGGGTCAGCGCGTTATCGGCATAAATGAGTCCGGCCAAACGATTATGCCGGAGTATCGGCATGGCAATGAATTCATCGGTCTGCAAGCGTTTAAGGATGGCCCGATCGCGGTTGTCGGCAGTTTTGATTATGACCGGTTTCCGGTGACGCAGACATTCCAGCAAATCCCCGGTAATCGATTCGATAGGAATCTGGAAACTATTGAGTATATCTTCCAAAACCAGCCGGGGCCAGCCGTGGCGCGCTACCAGACCTCGGCGTTTAGGATCGATGGTCAGCATCACGACCCGGTCAAGACCAAAGTCGTTGTGTATGGCTTCAAGTGTCAAGGGGATGAATTCGTCGGGATCGAGACTGCGATGTGGAATGGTCAGGCTGGTGGTTTTAGCTGCCCGCGTTTTCGCGTCGGGTTTATCGCCCAACTTGATGGCCGTTTGCACCGAAGTTGCCCTTAAAACCGCGATGTCGGGAAATTGAATGCCGTAAAATTCGCGGGTATTGGCCATGTCCCGATCGACTTGCCGGAGCAGGTCTTCCAGATCGAGCTTACGGGTGTCGAGGGTTTTCAATACCTGTTCCGGCAGCCTCGGCGCGGAAAAAGCGCTGATGGAACCGACGCCTTGAACCCAGGCGATATAATTGGCGAAAGAGACGATGGCGATTTCGGCCGAAAATTCGGCATAAGGCGATGATGCTTTCGGCAGTTCGTGATGACATGCGATCATGGCGGTAATGGCGGGCGGCAAATTCCATGTCATGGCAAAAACGCAACCCATTTCGGTGTGGGTCAAGCCAAAAAAAACGCCTTCGTTATCAATCAGTGAGCTATCGCTTGTGCCCAGCGACACTAAAAAATCGCTGTAGGTCACCCGGCCATAACTTTCAAATACCACTTTGCCAATATCATGCAGCAGGCCGCCGGTATAGACCATATCAGGATCGGGATGTTTCAAGGCTACCGCTATGCTTCGGCTGAGCGTCGCCACAAACAGGCAATGTTGCCAGAAAAACAGTTGATCGAATTGTTGCTTGGTTTTGTGGCGTATCAGGCGATTGTAAAACAACTGGTCCAGCGCTGTCTGGCGCACTTGCGAAAAACCCAGCATATTGACGGCGTGTTTGATCGAAACTATTTTCTTCGGCAGGCAAAAAGCGGCGGAATTGACGATTCTCAATACCTTGGCGGCCAGCGCGGGTTCCGTTTCAATGACTCTCGACAGGTCTTTCACTTTGGTGTTGTCATCGTTGGTCAGTTGCAATAACTTGACGGCGGCAGCCGGAATAAGCTGCAAATGTTTGACTTCTTTTTTTAGAGCGGCGCGCGCGGCTTTGGCAATCGTTTCGAAATTGACCGGTATTTCTTGTTTGGGTATTGAAATCTCAGTATCCATTTTTTCGATTTTGAAGTTGCCGGAGGACAGTAAAGTATCTGTTTCGAGGTGCTGATGACAATAAATTAACCGGAATTGCAAGTGTGAACATTAAGCCGGAATTTATGCATTCTGACCGCATTATAAAATCTAAAATCTGCCGATAAATACAACTTATTCCATTCAGCCCCATTGTTCTGAGAACCATTGACCGAAATGTGAAAAAAAAGACTTCGCGGCGGGTAAGTCCTCTAACTTGGCTCAACAAAACCATCAACCTGGAATTACCCGCTGAAATGGCGCTTTTGCAGCGGTTGGATAAAAGTTTCCTATCTATATAGGATACAACAAAAAATTGTACGATGGCGGTAGTGATATACCTTTCGCATTTCAAATTTCGGCCCCTCACCTAGCGTTAGGTGAGGGGCCGAAATTTGATCTACGATGGGTATAGTCAAATGTGCGGGCACGAAATTCAATAAACTATTACGTACGCACGCGAACGGCATCGTCGACTAAGCGTTTTTTTTATCACGCTGACTGTCGATGATCACTTCGGGAATGATTTTTTTTTCCTGGCCACGAGTCATACAGCATATCCTTCCGACCACGGTCATTACCTGAAGCCGCAAACCTTGAATTTGAAACATTCGACCTTGTATCATGGGTCACGCCCAGCACCTAAATTCCACAGATGATTGGCTATAATTCAAAATTATAGCTAATTTAGGTGCTGGGCATGCCCGGAATGAAGCGCTTACGCCCTGCCGGGAATTGCCGGGATAGTGATTGTTGGCTAAAAATGCTATTCTCGCTGAAAAGGTATGAACGGGTTTACGAAGGAACGTGCATTTTATAACTTTGGCAACTGACGCCAACCATGAGAAATTACGATAGAAACTGTCCCGTGTGCCGTTTGATGCGCAGTTTGGCCTTCACTGGACTTGGCATGGGTCTCGGTGGAGGCGTCGCCTATTTGCTGGGCGCAAGCCGGGAAAATATTATGCTGTCCGGCATCGTGACGGCCGCTATCCTTGTTTTTGGTATTGTTGGTAAAAAAAAGAACTAGCATCATGACGCAGACAATTTTCCAAAGCTGGCCGGAAACCGGGCCTCTGATCAAATCGTCCCAACCTCTGCCGACCGGTACCGGCGTCATCGATCAGGGCGCATTTAACGCTATTGAGATAGACGAGGTATTTGCCGCGTTAAATCACGCCGAAACAATGGTCGGACAATCTGTTTTATACCGTTCCCTGACGCAACCGCCGGATGCTTTGGCCATTATTGAAGCCAGGCAGCAAGCCGTTGAAGCCCTTCGAGGCAATGCCGGATTGAGGGACGAGCTTGAGCGCATCGTGACAAACGCTACGCAAAATGAAAAGAATTTTTATCTGTTACTGTTTGGCGAGTTTCTGGGGTCTTTCGGCACGGCCCGTAAAGACAATGAAATCGAAGGTTACGGTTATCTGCATTACCAGCGCGGGGTTCGCTTCATGCTCGAACTGGTCGCCCAGGTTGAGGCTTTAGACCCCATCGACAATCCTTATCTGAAGGATATTCTGACCCGAATCAAAAATTTTGCCGATACCCGCGCCTATTCGCTGATGCAAGGGCCTGCCTATATCACCGAAACCGGTATTCAATGCAAACAAGAGCGCAAAGGCTCTTTTTCGCCGTTCCTCATTTTCAGACCGACACTGTTCAAGCCGTTGCTCATCACGTTGTTCGTGGCTGTGATTTGGGCGCTGGCGCATTTCTTTCCTACCGATATGTTCAACATTTCCGTTGAATCGATTCCTGTGGCAATGATTTTTTTTGTGCCGTTGTTGCTGGCTTATTTACCCATTGTCGGCGGATTTGACCGCGACAATTGCATTATCCCTTTGCGCAACGAATACAAAAATTCCCTGGATGTTGGCGAAACCCTGGATGCTCTGGGGCAACTGGATGAATTGCTTACCTTCGTGAAATTTGCCGATGCTTTTGGCGGCGACATGGTATTGCCGAAGTTAATCCGGGCCGACCATCACCGAATCAATCTGGTAGCGGCCAGAAATCCCGTGCTCGCCAAGCAAAATGCCGCTTATGTCGCGAATGATTTCAAGCTGGATGAAGACAAGCTGGTTTTGGTGACAGGCCCCAACAGCGGCGGCAAAACGGCATTTTGCAAAACCATTACACAAATTCAGTTACTGGCGCAAATCGGCTGCTATGTCCCGGCCCAAGCGGCTACCTTGACGGTGGCCGACCGGATTTTTTATCAGGCGCCCGAAATCAGCCATTTGGATGATGGCGAAGGGCGCTTTGGCACCGAATTAAAACGCACCCGGGATATTTTTCTGGCAACCAGCGCCAAAAGCCTGGTGGTGCTTGATGAATTGTCGGAAGGTACGACTTTTGAAGAAAAAATCGAGTCGTCATCGAATGTGCTGGACGGCTTTTACCGTAAAGGCAACAGCACCATTCTGATTACCCATAATCATCAGTTGGTGGATAATTTTGTCGCCAAGGGCCGGGGGCTGGCATTACAGGTCGAGTTCGCCAAGGGGGAGCCGACCTATCGTCTGATCAAAGGCATTTCAAGAGTCAGTCACGCCGACCGGGTGGCTAAAAAAATCGGTTTTTCCAAAGAAGATATCGATAAATATCTCGCCGATTCCGGGCAAGGAAGCTGAACTATCCTATACTTAATTCCACATCATTCAGACCCGCTATACGTCCTGAAAAACCCCATAAGGCCGTCTGTAGCCTTAAACCAAGAAAAAACTTATGCGAATAGTCTTTGTTTTAGTTTTATGCCTCACGACATCCAGTGCTGCATTTGCCGATATTTACAAATATACCGCACCGGATGGTAGCGTTTACTATACCGATCAACCTGAACACCGTTATTACAAGCGCATTATCCGTACCAAGCCGCAAAGTTATACCAAAGCCCTGTCGCATGTGAAGCAAAACAAGTCCAGATACAATGAAATTATTGCCCAGGCGGCCTTCAAACATCAAGTTGATGAAAAACTGTTACACGCCGTAATTCAAACGGAGTCTGCTTACCAGTCCGATGCGGTTTCTTCTGCCGGCGCCGTGGGTTTGATGCAATTGATGCCGGGTACAGCCAAGCGTTATGGCGTAACCAACCGTTCCGACCCGGTCGAGAATATCAATGGCGGCACCCGTTATTTAAAAGATCTGCTGAAAATGTTCAACTCCAATCTGAAGCTGGCCGTGGCCGCTTACAATGCCGGGGAGAATGCGGTAAAAAAATATAACAATTCCATTCCGCCCTATCCTGAAACCCGAAATTATGTACAACAGGTTTTGGCGCTTTACCGGAATTAGAGGTATCTTTTAACGCGAGTATAGTCTCAGCGATTGTTGCCATTACGCGGATATTTACTTGGACGAGGTGGTCTAATTACCGTTTTCCGGCAATGTTACCCAATCAACCGAGCATAAAACGATGACGTCCCAAACTCTTAGCGAGAATCATTCAAACCCTTCAAGTCCTGCGCAAAGGTGGTGGCCCTGGCTGCTTGGCTTACTGTTCATGGCGCTGTTTGCGCCAACTCTGTCCTGGTTATGGGAGAGATGGACCTTAAGCGTCTGGAGTAACGGACATGGCATTGTGGTGACTTTGGTGGTCGCTTATTTGATCGCTGGAGAATTAAAACGTTACCGGCATTTACCTGCTGACCCGACGCCGCTGGGATTCATTATCCTGATTCCGTCCGTATTATTGCACATGCTCGATACCGGCATTCACTCGCAATTACTGTCCGCTTTCGCGTTAATTGCCAGTCTGCCGGGTTTCTCCCTGCTTTTTTTGGGCAAAAAAAGAACTCTGGCCATTATTTTTCCATTGCTGACCTTGTTTCTCACCATTCCTATCCCGCTGAGCTTCACCGAATCCATCCATTTGCTGCTGCGCCACATCGCCACGCACAGCGTGGCCTGGCTGTTACGGCTTTTCAATATTCCGGTTTATACACATGGCACGACAATTCAGATTGAAAACGGCACCTTGCAGGTCGCCGATGCGTGCAGCGGCTTTGCCACCCTCTATGCCACGGTGACTGTCGCCTTGCTGACGGCTTATTTATGCCGTAACCTGCTCAGAAGGTCACTGGTCTTGATCATTGCCGTACCGTTGGCGATTTCGATCAATATTGTCCGGGTGTTCGTCCTGACTTTACTGGTTAAATGGTTCGGGCTGGATGTGCTGGCAACCTCGGCTCATGAGATTTCAGGACTGGTCACTTTCATGATTGCCTTGCCCATTATCTTTCTTTTGGGACAAGAGCCTGCGGCGGTGCCGGATAATCAAAAAAACATCAAATGATAACTTTTCGTTATGCGCCTTTAGTGACCCTTGTTCTCATTCTGGCGCTCATACCCACCGTCATCCACAGTTACCTGGGGCTGGTAGCGGCAGATGGCAGGCAGGTCAAAAACATCCCGACCGAACTGGTCGGCGCACACGCGAGAGCTACCCAACGCAGCAGCAACTGGGGGGAAGATACTTTTAATTGTTTCGACTGGTTTGAGCGCATTTACCATGACCCGCAAGGCAATGCGGCGCGCCTGTTTGTCGGCCGTTCCTACGATCATAAAAGCCTTTATCATCACCCCGAACTCACTTTGTCTTATGGTAACGATTTCAATCTGAAACAGCGGGTTTTATTGGCCGGTTCGCCGGAAATACCGCTCAAATTATTGAGCCACAAGGCAAAACCCGGAATAGCCGCCTACGCGTTGTTGTCCGAAGATCAATTTATCGACGACCCCATCCGCCATCAAATCAAAAGTTCGCTCAAGGCATTGATAAAGCCGCGCCAGGCGCTTACGCTGTTTTATGTCGCCCAAGCCAATGTCGATCAAGCGACAAGCTTCGATCAAACCCTGGCCGCCCGTACTCTTCGACAAGCTATCGCAGAATTCAGAAAGCAGACAGATTAATTTTTCATGCTATCCTTAGCCTCCGCGTTAATATTTTGCGCCTTTGGTTAAACCTGAGTAAGCTTGTCGGTTTAACAGGCTGGAATTATCTTATCCATGATGCCCGACACTTACCGGGAGCGTTTGCGCACGCTTTCAGATCGACTGATTGCAATCCAGAAACCTATTCAGATACTGGATGCCATTAAATGGCCGTCTTCATGTCGGGATACTTTTTTCGCTCAAGGCGCTCAGGTTTTGCCGGCCATCGATCACGCGTATTATCAGGCGCAGACACCGGCCTTCAATGTCAACGATGTTTATCGGGCGTTACAGGATTTGCGCGCCGATATTGCCAAACATCTGGGTAAAACGGACGCGCTGGGGTTGATTCTTGAAGATACCACACTGCAATACCTGCGTGTCATCGATTTGCTACGCACACGCGGTACGCCTGACTTTTTAACCCACAGCCAGGCCCTGTACGGCTCGGCGCGCGACCATTTGCGCGGCGACAACAAAAGTTTGCTGGCATTGGGCGAGCGTCTGTGCGCCATTTTCTCGCTGCCCGGCGCCCGGCATCTGAGCCAGCCCTACCCTAAAATTTTCAGCGCCGAGGAAGCGGTTGCGCGTTTGTCGCAGCGGCTTGGCGATTATTTTGGCCAAGGCGCATTGAGCGTGGCGCTCGATGACGGCATCGTATCGGATGCGGCTGCGGGAGGCGATAAAATCAAAATCAACAAAAAAGCGCGGTTTTCGGAACTCGACCTTCAGGTTCTGGAAGTTCACGAAGGTTGGGTGCACGTCGGCACGACGCTGAATGGCCGCAAACAAACCTGGGCCACCTGGCTTAGCGTCGGTTCACCGCGCATTACCGCAACCCAGGAAGGTCTGGCGGTACTCATCGAAACACTGACATTCAGCTCTTTTCCCGACCGGGCAAGGCGCATCAGCGACCGGGTTATCGCTATCGATATGGCCGAACAGGGCGCGGACTTTATCGAAGTCTATCGTCACTTCGTCGCTCGCGGCACCAGCCCACACGACAGCTATACCATCGCGCAACGCGTGTTCAGAGGTGGCCGGGTCGAAGGCGGGGCTTGCTTCACCAAAGACTTATCCTATGCCCGGGGCTTTATCGAACTGGTTAATTTCATCAGAAGCGCAACCCTTGAAGGCATACCGGAAATACTGCCGCTGTTATTCGTAGGCAAGGTCACGCTGGATGATGTCCCCACGCTCTATGAATATTTTCTGGACGGCCTGATTGCGCCGCCGCAATATTTACCCCCGATGTTTAAAGATTTGAACGGGCTTTATGTGTGGTTTGGGTTTTCTTCTGGCATCGCGCAAATAGACATAAAAAATGTCCAGGCTCATTTTGGCTACAGTTTTAAAAAATTGCCGCAGGTGGCCGCAAAACCGCTCCAAGATTGTGAATTTGAATGAATTATCGATAGACTAGTGTCATGGCTCTAGGTCATACTAGGCTATTGTTTTTTTACCTTTTTGGAGATTGATATGTTCACCAGACCTTTGTTGTTACTCATGGCCTTTTTCAGCTTTACCGCCGTGTCCGGGCTAAGCTTTGCCGCTGAAGACACGGCCAAAGCGCAACAAGTCATCGAAACAAGTTCCGAACAAATCAAGCAAACGCTGAAACAACCGGAGTATCAAAACGACTTTGGCAAAGCGACTCAATTCGTTGACGGCATTGTCACTCAATTTGTCGACATGCCCCGGGTGTCGATGCTGGTTTTGGGCAAAAACATCCGTAAAACCACGCCGGAACAAAGGCAGCGTTTTATGAAGGAATTTAAAATTTTACTGGTGCGCACCTATACTAAAGCCTTCGTCGAATACAAAAACTGGAGCGTCACTTTCAGCCCTTACAACGATGAGCAAAATGACCGGAAAACTCTCGTAAAAACCCTGGTGCATCAGCCGGGGCAGCAACCGGTCAATATCAGCTATCGCATGTTGCTCAATAAAAACGGCGAATGGAAAGTTTACGACATCATCATTGAAGGTATCAGCCTGGTGACCAATTATCGCTCTTCATTCAATCAGGATATAGCCCAAACCGGCTCGATTGAAGGTGTCATTCAAACGCTGATCGATAAAAACACCAAAACCAGGCTTTAAAATAAAAGCTTTATTGTTTTGCAGGCAATGGAGCCTTAATAAGCCGGTTCAAATAGAAAAGCTAAGCTTTAGTACAGCATCCATTTTTCTTATGAGAGTTGTTGTCTCTAACAAATGCATGAATCGTCAGGTGGTTTTTTGGATATTTGCCCGTCAATATAAAAAAGGTGCTGTACTAGCCGGTACCACAGTCAGTCAATGAAAATACTCTCGCTTCATTTTAAAAATATCAATTCGGTGGAAGGCGAAAATCATATCGACTTCAGGCAGCCCCCGTTTGCCGATACCGGCGTGTTCGCGATAACAGGCCCTAACGGTTCCGGTAAATCATCCATTCTCGACGCGCTTACCTTGGGTCTGTATGGTGAAACCTATCGTTTTGATCGGCCCGCGCAGCATGTGATGACCCGCAATACCACCGAGTCGTATGCGCAAGTCGAATTTGCGACGGGTGAGGATATTTATCAGGCAAACTGGTCGGTGCAGCGTGAAAAAAACGAGCCGACCGGGCGCTTACTCGCGCCCAAAATGAAATTGATGCGCATCACCGGTGAAGATGAAATTTTAGCCGAAACAGCCGAAACCGTGTGCCAGCGTATCAGCGAAATTACCGGCATGAATTTCCGTAATTTTACCCGCTCGATTATGTTGGCGCAGGGCGATTTTGCCGCTTTTCTGAATGCGCTGGATAACGAGCGCCTGGATATACTGGAAAAAATTATCAGCACCGACGTTTACAGCGATTATAAAAACGCTGTTATCGCCAAAACCGATGAAGCACAGGCTGTACTGGATTTGTTGAACGAAGAATTGTCGTCTCTGGAATTACTCGAACCTGAACAACTGGCGGCATCCGAACAAGATCTGGTGGATTTTAACGAACAGTTGGTCGAATTCAAACAGCAGCAGACAACACTGGAACAACAGCACAGCCAGTGTCGGCAGATTGCCGCTATCGAGCAACGTATTGCCGCATTAACGGATAAACAACAAAACCTTCAGTTACAGCTCAAAGTCGAGCAGGACCAATGCGATAAAATTGCCGCAGGACAAGGCGCTTTGGCTTATCAGGAAGATTGCGCCCAACTGGAACGCAGCAAACAGGACATTGAAGAAACCAGGGTAACGCTTGCCGCCTACCGCAATGAATGCCGACAGATCCAGGACAAGCTGGCGGTCTCAGACGGCAGCGCCGCGCCTGAAACTCAGGCGTCGGTTAAATCCGTGGCCGAACAACAAGCGGCGATAGCCGCTGAAAAGGAAAAAGTTGCGCTGTACACGCTGGAGAAACAATCGGAAACCCACCTGTTGCATTCTTCCGAAAAACAGCGCAATGAAAAGCAGGCGGCTTTGACGACCGTTGATGCCTGGCTTGAAGCGCATGTCATCGATAAAAATTTACTGGAAAATTTTCCTGAAACCGGAAAATTGAAAAATCTGAGAACGCAAATAGCCACCTTGACCGCAACCCAAAAATCGGCTGCGAAATGGCTGCAAGACAACCGTTCCGCCTTCGATAAAAATACCGCGACACTCCAAAAATCGACCCGGAAAATAGCCCGGCTGAAACTCAAATTACAGATTGACGAGCAAAAACTGGAAGGACTGGCTTTAGGGAGAGATGCCGGGCAAATAAATGAGCTGCTGCGTGACCAGCAAGAACGCATTGCCGACTTTCAGGAATTGTATCAACTCAGCCGCGCCCATGCGCGACTGACGCGCCGCCGATTGGGATTGTTCGGCTTGCGCCGTGAACGCGAAGAGCAGTCCACAGCACAATTGCAGACTGGGTTGACGCGCCTGAAAGACGATTTAAGGCGTGAAGACAACATCAGAAAAGCCTTGGAGAAAGCTATTGTCAATGAAAACCTGTTGGCTAAAATGGCGGCGGACAGGCAGCATCTGATAGAAGGCAAACCGTGCCCGTTGTGTGGTTCGCTGACGCATCCTTATGTCCAAAAGCCGCCGAAAGCAACCGACTCAAAACGAGCACTGGCGGACCAGCGCGCTAAAGTACAAGCCCTTGCCGCCGGTATCGAACGGGTTGGTCTTGAGATCAGATCAGCGCAGCGGCAAAGTGAGATCAATCAGGCCAATCAGCAACGCACCGCGCAATTACTTTCCCAGTGGCTGACCTTGTGCAACAGGCTGAATGCGGTCAGCGAAGATCTGGACATCAATAACAGCCGGAAGATGAAAAAGCTGCTGAAAACGCAGCAAAGCGAGCTGAAAAATATCACGCTGTTGGCTAAAAAATACCGCTTGAAACAAAAAAATATCGAAAAAATAAAGCAATTGATCGCTCGGCACGAAGCCTTGGTACTTTCCTCCAAAAACACCGCAGAGACGCTTGAAAGCCAGCGCCAGGGACGCCCCGATGAATTGGAAAAACAAGCGCAAACTCTGGCGCAGCTCCAGCAGGATGAAAAAGAACTGACGCTCAAAGTGACTGAACAATTGGCGCAAATGAATGAAAAAATGCCGGCCAAAGGCAAGGAGGATGCTTTTTTCGAACGCATGAACCTGCGCCGCCAGGATTATCAAAGCTATGCTTTGCGCCGTAAAAACCTGGTTTCCGAGTTGGCCGCGCTGGATGAAAAAATAGCCGCCAGCCAAACCATTCTGGCCGAACTCAAGCAAAAGCTCGAAATTGCCGGAAATCTATTGCAGCAGGAAGAGCAGGCCGGGTTACATCTGGCCTTGATTGAAAAGCAGAAACTGATAGCCGAAAAAGAGCGTGTGTTGGGACAGCAAGACCATGACGAGGCTTTATTACGTGAAACCTTGCAACAAAAAATCCAGCATAGCGGATTGGCTGACGTGAATGAATTGATCGGCTTGCTTCATTTAGTCGAGCGCAAACCCGAACTGGAACAGCAATTACTGAAATTGACCGGCGAACTCGAAAGCGTGACGGCGGAGCTTCAGCAAGAGCAGGCCCGACTGGCCAATCAACAGGCGCAACTATCAACGGATGCTTCAGATGCCGATATCAGCTTTGAATTAAAAGTCCTGGCCGAAAAAACTGACATTGCCGGACATGAGATTCAGCGCCTCGAACGGCTGCTCGGACAACAGGAATTGCTGCGGCAAAAATACGAAACACTAACCAGTAAACAGATCGCACAACAGGAAATTCTGCAAGAATGCCTGGGCGAAGTACAACAATTGGATGCAGAACACGGAGCCGTATTTCGCCGCCGGGTACAAGTCAAAATGGCCGATAAATTATTGGCTAAAGCCAATCAGACGCTGGAAAAAATCAGCGGTCGCTATTACTTGAGACAAATGCCCAGTGATCAGGGGCTGGCGCTGGAAATTGAAGATACTTTTCAGCACAATACCCGGCGCCTGCCCAAGACGCTATCAGGTGGCGAGAGCTTTGTCGTGAGCCTGGCGCTGGCGCTGGCGCTTTCGGAACTGGCCAGTAACGGCCAGTCGGTGGACTCGTTATTTCTCGATGAAGGTTTTGGCAGCCTTGATGCCGAAACCTTGTATGTGGTGATCTCGACCCTGGAAGCCCTGCACAGTCAAGGTAAAAAAGTCGGTGTGATTTCTCATGTCGAAGCCGTGCAAAAACGCATCAAAGCACAACTGCAAATGGCTAAAAAACCTAACGGCATGAGTTATTTGAAAGGTATTTTTGATCAGGAAGTCGTTTTCTGAGGGTGCTTCCGTCAGCCGACAGCAACTTCCTGTTTTTGCCCGTATCTGTGCATTCAAAGGTACTTGTGTCCTGGATGTTGAGCAAAAGCCATGCAATTATTAGGTCGAATAAGTTCCGCGCAAACAGACGTTGTTCGACCGATGAATCGGGTTTCCGCAAATTGCGTGCCGTTGTAGGAACTTAGGTAAACCTAAGCGATAAACGAAGACCAAACCTTCAAACAGGGAAACGCCCGGTTGATCCAAGGAAGCAAACAGTCGTTACGTGTCAAGGTTTGGATGCGATGAAAATCCGCGTCACGCCCAGCAGTTAAATTCCGCAGGTCATTAGCTGTAATTCAAAATCATAGCTAATTCAGGTGCTGGGTAGACCTAATTGATTTGGTTTGCTGATTGAATGGGTATGAAAATGCTGAAAGTTATTTAACTTATCGACGGCCGTCACATTAAATTCATACTTTTATGCTATTAGTTTATGGCTTAAGAACAAGCAGATAACCGGGTCAAATTTTACTCGGTGCCCTGTCAGGCAAGATGAAGAAAATTTAAAGATCAGGAGCATTTATGCTTGTGATGATGCAACTGTAAACCTATCTTTCACATACATTAGAAAAAATCAATATGCTAGCCTTAAAGCAGAAAAATAAACTGGCTTTTATGCTTTTTTTAGTGCTGGTGATGTCTCTGTTTTTTTTCGACTCTATGACACTAGAGTCATTCAAGAGCAATAAGTTATTTATAAATGAATTTATAACAAAAAACTACAGCTTATCGGTATTTTTCTTTTTCGTATCTTGTATTGTTTTAATTAATTCACCGGTTCCTTTTGCAGCGATTATAAAAATGCTCAGCGGTTTTTTCTTTGGTTTTTATTTAGGCGCCATTTACAATATTGCTGCCACAATTCTAGCCTGTTTAGTGGGATTTTCAGTCAGCAGATATGCTTTTAAAGACACCTTTGAGGAGATTTTTTATGAACGAATCAAGAAAATTGAATATGAAGTTGAAAAAAATGGTTTTTATTATTTTTTAACGCTGCGATTGATTATGGTTGTGCCGTATTTTTTAATCAATATACTGGCGGGTATTTCCAGAATTTCATTCAAAAAATATTTATTCAGTACCGCGTTAGGCGTTATACCGGCATCCCTGGTTTATGCAAACGGCGGTAATAAGCTGGAACAAATCAATTCAATTGCTGAATTATACAGCCCTGATATTATTATTGCATTGGCATTAATTGCCACGCTCGCCTTGTCTCCATTAGTTATAAAAAAATACCATCAGACCAAATACTAAAGCAATTTTATCCATAAAATCATGCCTATAAAATAAAACCCGTTGTTTACAAGCATTGAAACCCATATGTTATCCAGGCTCTCTCCGGCTACCACTACCGATAATGTCTACGCTATTGTGCTTGCCGCCGGAGCATCAAAGCGTTTAGGTACCCTTAAACAATTAGCGCGATGGAAAAATCAGACCTTGCTGGAGCATGCGCTGCAAAAACTGCGGTCTCTACTAGCTGAACGCGTCATCGTTGTACTGGGTGCCCATGCGGTAACGATACAGGCGGCCGTTGCATTGGATGCGGTCACGACCGTTGTCAATAACGACTGGCGGCAAGGCGTGGCGTCATCGCTCCGTGCCGGTATCGAAACATTGCCGCCATCAGCTTCGGCGGTACTGATTCTGTTGTGCGACCAGCCTTTGATCAGTGTCGCACAGTTGCAAACTTTATTGGCCGCCTGGCAAAATGAATCCGACCGCATAGTCGCCAGCGAATATTCCATGAGCGTCGGCGTTCCGGCTTTGTTTCCGGCTGAATTTTTTCCGGCGCTGCGAAAACTGGAAGGTGATCAGGGCGCCAAACGGCTATTGAAGGAATACGCTGCAAAAGTAATCAAAATTTCCTTGCCTGAAGCCGAGCTCGATATCGATACTCCGGATGACTTCGACTATTTAACCGGGCTTTAAAAAATGTGCGTTTTTGCATGTTTATACGCAAGTATACCGATGTTTTTCCCGAATACTGGCAATGTACTATAATTGTAACCATTCAGTCTTTAACCCTGATGTCGCTATACGCTCATTTCGTAGAGTGGATAAGCGTTCTTATGTACCTTCCAAAACAGAAGTCAGGCTGAGAATTTTATTGTCCGACAAACTTCCAAGGATGCCGCTCGATGGACGCTGCAATAGTAAAAATTCTGGCCCGCGCCGATGCCAACAATCTTCCGTCCATACCGCTGGTGTTGGTGGATTTGATCGAAGCTTTTCAGAAGCCGGATTTAAGTTTCGACGGCCTTGCCGACATTATCGGCCAGGATGCCAGCCTCAGTGCAAAAGTATTGGCGGCGGCCAACTCGTCTTTTTACCGGCAATGGGGGGAATTAAAAGACTTGAACCGCGTCCTGGTGGTGTTGGGGCTGAATACGCTGAAAACCATTGCCATGGCCAGCGTGGTGCAGCATTTTTTCAGCCAGATTTCTGTCTCTCAGCAAGCGTTGCTCGATGTCATCTGGCACCGGTCTTTGAGCTGCGCCCATATCGCCCGCCGACTGGCCAGGTTGGCCGGCTATGATGCGCCCGACGAGGCCTATCTGGCAGGGCTTTTGCACCGGCTTGGGCAATTGGTTTTGTTGCATTGCTTGCCAAAGGAATACCCGGCACTGTTAAACGAACATTCAGAAGATATTGGCGTCTCGCTGGAAGTCAAAGCCTTGGGCGCTTCGCATAATGAAATAGCGGCCTATTTGATCGAAACCTGGAATATCCGGTCATTTATGGGCGCTGCGGTGTTTTATCAAAACCAACCGGCCCAGGCTATTTTAGATAGCCCACCGTTAGTTAAATTGATCAATCTGGCCGCCCAACTCAGTCGTATTGATGCCAAAAACGAGCAACAGCAATTTGCGCGCGCGCACGCACTGTTCGGTTTGAATCAAGCCTTGATCGAAACCCTGCTGTCCGACATTAAAATCGAGGTTGAAACCACGGCAACTGGCTTGGGGTTTGCCGGCGCCAAGCCTGAAGCGGGCGGCGGCAAATATAATCGGCAGGAACAAAGGGCTGTCATTCAAAAACGCTTGGCCGAGCATGTCAAAAGTATCGCTCTGCTGGGCGCTATCAGCCAAGCCAACGAATTGCCGGTTAAACTGGCCAAAACCATTATGATGATCCAGCGGGATATGAATGTGCTGTTCGCTTTTCAAGCAACCGTAGTGTTTCTCTATAAGCCTGAAACCAATGTGCTGGAAGCCTGTTCGTGCGGCGAACAGGAAGCCGAAAAACTTTTGTCGACGCTGTCGATCAGTGTCCAGGAAAATCGCAGTCTGCTGGCCAGCTCCTTGATGAAAAACCAAATGCTGGATTCTTTCAGCGCCACGCTGCAAGACCCTGCGCCCATCATCGACCGGCAGCTTGCAAAGTTGTTGGCTGCACAAGGCTTGTTGGTTATCCCTTTGGTGTCGGGTTCCGATCGTCTGGGGGTTGTCGTGGTTGCGTTAAATGCCCAGGATGCCCCTAAAATAAAAACCAAACAAAGCCTGATCAATCTATTTGCGGGGCAAGCGGCGGCGGCCATTTCAATGCATAAGCGTATGGCGCAAAGTATTCAGGACGGCATGGCCGCGACCCGTTCCGATTTTCAATTACATGCCAAAAAAATAAGCCACGAAATCAATAATCCTTTAAGTATCATCAACAACTACCTGTATTTGCTGGGCATGAAACTGGGTGAACAGAGCCCTGCCGAAATCAAACTGATTCAAGAGGAAATTCAGCGCGTCGGGGCTATCGTTCTGCGCTTGCAGGACGCGCCGGAAGACAGCACTTCCGAAGACAATGGCGCCGATATCAACCAGCTCGTTCAAAACCTTGTGGCTTTATTTCAAGGCGGCCTGTTTTCGGCCCGAAACATCGAAGTGCAATTAAAGCTTGATGACAAGCTGCCGCTAATAGCAATCAACTCGGCCAAATTAAAACAGGTGTTGACCAACCTGGTGAAAAATGCCTCGGAAGCTTTGGTTGATGGTGGTAATATAACCCTGATAACCAGGGACCGCGTTTATTTAGGTAGCCAGTGCTGCATCGAAATACGCATAACAGATGATGGGCCGGGGCTTTCCGATGACATTAAAAATAACTTGTTCAAGCCTGTCACAAGCAGCAAAGGCGAAGGTCATTCCGGGTTGGGGCTCACTATCGTCAAAACCCTGGTCGATGAGTTGGGAGGCACCCTCGGTTGTGACTCGAATCCAGGCGAAGGCACTACCTTTCGAGTTTTTTTGCCGCGAACCATAAAAGTATAAGACCGGTAAATCCAGTTTTTATGCCTCCCAATCGAGTTTATCTTCCAGGCTGTTTACATGTGTGCATGCCCTCTGAAGAACCCGGGTTCCGAGAAGAACCCGGATTCTGAAATGCAAATTCTGATCGTTGATGATGAGCCTAAAGTTCGTCAGAGCCTCGCCGAAATTCTTGAGCTTTCAGGTTACCAGCCGGTGCAGGCCGATAATGTCGCTTCGGCCATAAGGCTTTTGGCGACACGCCGCTTTCAACTGGTTTTGCTTGACCTGAATATGCCGATTCAGGATGGTCATAGCCTGCTGGAATATATCGCGCACCATAAAGTCGATGTCCACGCCCTGATTATCAGCGGCGAAGCCACTTTTACCCAGGCAACACGGGTGCTGCGTTTTAACTTCGTGCAGGAGTTCATCAAAAAACCCTATACCATTGAAGTCTTATTGCATTCCATCAACAATGCCCTGGAAAAAGCCAGGCTCAAGGTGGAAAATAGGAATGTACAAGCCCGCCTTAAAAAGTCCGAACAAATGCACCGGTTCTTCGTTGAGAGTTCGCCGGACATCATTTATATGTTGAACGGACAAGGCGAGTTCGTTTTTCTCAATCATGCGCTTAAAGCAGTGTTGGGCTACAGCAAAAAGGAACTGATGGGCCGACATTATTCCACGTTGATTTACCCCGAGGATCTGGAAAAAGCTAAATACGCTTTTAACGAGCGCCGCACCGGCGAGCGCTCGACCAAAGTCATCGAGCTGAGGTTGTGTTGTAAAAACAGCGGGGAACCAAAATATGTCGAAACGTGCTGCATCACTATCGTGCTGAGTTCAAAAGGCATTTACAGGAAAAAACACGATCAGCAAGAGTTTGTCGGCACCTACGGTGTAATCAGGGACATTAACGAGCGTAAATTGTCTGAAAATACCGTGCGCAAATTAAATCTGGCAGTGGAAAATAGCCCCAATCTGATCATCATCACCGATAAAAACGGCACTATAGAATATGTCAATCAGAAAATAACCGAAATTTCCGGTTATACCATACCTGAAGTCATTGGCCGCAACCCCAGCCTGTTCCAGTCCGGTGACACGCCAGCGCAGGACTATCAACAGTTGTGGGAAACCATCACGTCGGGGCAGGTCTGGCGCGGCGAGCTGAAAAATAAAAAGAAAAACGGTGAAATCTACTGGTCCCGGCTATCGATTGCGCCGATGCGCGATGCGGACGGCGCAATCTCCAACTATGTCGCCATTCAGGAAGATGTCACCGAAACCTTAAAACTGACCGAGCAAATTGCTTATCAGGCGACGCACGACCCCTTGACCGACTTGATCAACCGCAGCGAATTTGACCGCCGCCTGAAGCGGGTCGCGCAAAGCGCGCGTGCCGAGCAGAGCGAACATGCCTTGTGTTACCTGGATCTGGATCAGTTCAAAAAAGTCAACGATACTTGCAATCATAGCGCAGGCGACGAATTGCTGCGCCAGCTCAGTCGGCAGATTTCCCAGCAAATCAGGCAGCGGGACACATTGGCAAGGCTGGGCGGTGATGAATTTGCCGTTTTGATGGAGCATTGCACGCTGGAGCAAGCCCGGCAGACGGCTGAAAAAATCCGTAAAGTGGTCGAACAGTTTCAGTTTCGCTGGGAAAATCACAGTTTCCGCATTGGTGTCAGCATAGGACTGGTTGCCATTAACGCCGACAGTGCCGGTATTGAAACGCTCCTTAAGCAGGCCGATATGGCCTGTTTAAAGGCCAAGGAACTGGGCCGGAACCGAACTCATGTTTTTCTGGATGATAACACGCACGCACCGCAAAAAGGTGAGGCGGGCTGGCCGATAAAAATCCACGAAGCCCTGGAAAACAATGGTTTCAGGCTGTACAGACAAAGTATCATGCCGTTTGCCGCTGAAAAGGGCGAACATTACGAGATACTTTTGCGCATGATCGACAAGCAGGGAGAGGTCGTTGTGCCGGGCGTTTTTTTACCGGCAGCGGAGCGCTATCAACTGGCGCTTAAAATAGATCAATGGGTTATTCATGCTGTGTTTGACTGGTATGTTAAAAACCCCGAACGGCTCAATGCTTTGATGCTATGCGCTATCAATCTATCCGCTTCCAGTGCCGCCGATGCCGCTATGGCAGGCTTTATTGTCGAGGAACTCGGGCGTTGCGGTTTGCCGACAGAGAAGTTCTGTTTTGAAATCAACGAAACGGTAGCCATTTCCAATCTGACTTTGGTGACTGAATTCATCAAGCGAATAAAAGACTTGGGTTGCCGATTTGCGCTGGATGATTTCGGCGGCGGTCTGTCCTCATTTTCTTACCTGAAAAGTCTGCCGGTGGATTTTTTGAAGATCGATGGCGTTGTTGTCAGAAATATCGCCGATGATGCCGTGAATAGAGTGGTGGTGAAAGCGATCAATGACATTGCGCATGTTATGGGCAAAAAAACCATCGCAAAACATGCCGAAAATGACGACGATTTGTCCCTCTTGAAAAAGCTTGGATTAGATTATGCGCAAGGTTTCGGAAACGACCGGCCAGAGCCGTTACAGTAACCCGTAAGGCGGATTCGCCGATAGGCAATCCGCCATAACTTTGACGAGTGTTGGCGTTTTGCTATTGCGAAAACGCCTTACAGTTCTGATGTAAAAGGCATTGCTCGAAATAAAGTGACGCCGTCAGGAATCTTTCAATATACCGATAATGACCTGCTGTGCCGCCAATTGCGCCAGAATATCGGAACCGAACGGCAGGATGGTTTTAGGGTCGCTGTAATGCATTTCAGCGGCCAATTGCAGCAATGCCTGTTCGCCGGTATGTAAGCGCTCTTGCAGAATTTCGGTTAGGCGTGCGGTTACGGTATTGATCTGGATGAACTGGGCGCGGTCGTCGAGGCCGCGAAGTCCTGCCAGAATGATACTTTCATGAGGGTATGGGGCAGTAGGGTTTTGCCAGGATTTCCAGTAGTCGTCTGAAGGTGTGATGTCGGATACCGGATAACGGTAACGTAAAAGGTGCAGTACCGGGTTGGGTGCCGGGATGCGGGTCAAAAGATTGTCTTGAATCGGCAAAATTTCATCGGAATAGGCGGGCAGTGCCGTTTCCAGAACCAGTTCCATCCATTCATAATGCGCCAGGTCGGTCAAAAAATCCGGCACTGTCAACGGTGGGCGGCCCTGTAGCAGATAAGCGATAAATTCGTCCGGAATTTCCCGGTATAGCGGCGATTGACAGTGATGATGTTTGATGAAGGATTGCACCAGTTGCCGCCAGCAGGTATCGCCCAATAGCTCATGGCTGACCGGAAAACAGAGGCGCAGGCTGGCGTCGATTTTATTGTGCAGAAGCCGGGCATAAACCTCGATCGAAGGCGGCAAGGTATCCGGCACATCCGCATGGTGCGCCGGGTCGCGCACATAATCGATAAATTGCTGCTGGTAGGCCTGAAAGGCCGGTAAGGGATCGTTGGCTGACGGCGTCGCTGTGGCTTGGGACATGGGAGGCTCTCGTTAAGCGCTTTTTTTCAGGTTGCGGGCGAGCCATTGCTCTTGTAGGTCGGCAATATGCTCGACTTCTTTAACCAGCTCGGCCAACGGCGGAATATTGAAATCCCTTTCCAGCAGCGTCGGGAACAGGCCGAACTGTTCATAGGCTGTTTCCAAAAGCTGCCAGACCGGATCGATAACCGGCTGCCCGTGACTGTCGATGATCAGATCGGGGCGGTCATGATCGTGACCGGCGACATGGCAATAAACGATGCGCTCACCCGGCAGGCCCCGTAAAAACTGTTCGGCATCGTAGTGGTGATTGACACTGTTGACATAGATGTTATTGACATCCAGATGCAGCCAGCAGTCGGCTTCTTCGATGACGGCGCGGATAAAATCCAGCTCGTCGAGGTCGGAGATGGGTGAGGCGGCGTAGTATGAGGCGTTTTCAATCGCGATATGGCGTTCGAGGATGTCCTGCGCGCGCCGGATGCGGGCGGCGACATAGTGTACTGCTTCTTCGGTAAAAGGCATCGGAAAAAGATCGTACAAATGGCCTTGCCCCGTGCAATAACTTAAATGCTCGGTATAAAGCCGGATTTGGTGTTCGGTCATAAAATCTTTGATGCGCAGCAAAAAAGCTTCATCTAACGGATCGGGAGCGCCGATGGAAAGTGACAGACCGTGCGCGACAAAAGGGAAGCGTTCGGTAAACCAGCGAAAATCGCGGGCTTTTTTACCGCCCAGATCGATATAGTTTTCCGGTGATATTTCAAAAAAATCGATGGCGTCCGGAACTTCGGCCATCAACGGAAGCATGTGCTCCCGCCGAAGGCCCAGTCCGGCTCCGTCCAGTTGCGGTCTGTTCATGACGGAAGCCTTTGTTGACGTTATTTGGCGCCGCTGCAGCCGCCTTCTTTCATTTTACCGCTGCAAGCGCCTTCTTCCATTTTGCCGCTGCAAGCGCCCTCTTTCATTTTGCCGCTGCAAGCGCCTTCTTTCATTTTATCGCCGCATTTGCCGTCGCTGCATTTGCCCTCGCTGCCTTTGCTTCCGGCTTCCGCCAGTTGCGTTGCGGTGCTTACTTTTTGCATGGCAAAAGGATTTTCGGTAGCTTGGGCCATAGGGGCGGCCAACAAAGAAACAGCGACCGCGCCGCCTAACGAAGCAATAAGTTTAGTTTTGTTCATGTCGTCAATCTCCAGAAATTATAAGTTTAATTATTAGCAAGTTGAGGAATACTGTACTCGCGCCAGCCGCATTGCCAAAGGCTGACATTGGGTTGGTCGCAGGTTAATTTTTATCCTTACAAAAAAAGCGTGGCGGGGCAGTACATAAAAAACCGGTCTCATAAAGCGTGTTTCAATAACGCCAATAGCTGGGCGATAGCAATACCAGAATGGTAAAAATTTCCAGTCGGCCCAATAACATGGCGAAGCAGCCCAGCCATTTGACTGAGTCGCTGACGGTCTTGAAGCTGGTCGCAACATCGCCAAGGCCCGGGCCGACATTATTGATACAAGCCGCGACGGCGGAAAACGCGCTGACTTGGTCGAGTCCGCCTTCCATCATCAAGAGCATGATAATGACAAAAGCCACGACATAAAGCGCGAAAAAACCCCATACGGCATCGATAATGTTTTCCGGCTGTTCATCTTTGCCTATTTTGACCGGAATGCGGGCATTGGGATGAATCAGGCGTTTTATTTCTCGATCGCCTTGCTTGTAAAGCAACATCACCCGGATGACTTTAAGGCCGCCCGCCGTAGAGCCTGCGCAGCCGCCGATAAAGCCGACAAAAACCAGCAGCACCGGCACGACCCCGGGCCAGTTGTAAAAATCGGTGGTGGCAAATCCCGATGTCGTCATGAACGAGACGACTTGAAACAGGCCGTGGCGCATCGCTTCAAGTAAGGTGTAGCCAGCGGTGCCTTGATAAAAAAGGTGGGCGCCGACCAAAGCGCCGCACAGTAATAAAATGCTTAAGTAGCAGAGCGCTTCACTGTCCAGGAAATAGACTTTAATGGATTTTTTTTGCAGTGCGACAAAATGCAAGGCAAAATTCAGCCCCGATACCACCATGAAAAAAATAGCGACCAGCTCGACTTTGGGATTGTTGAAGAAATTGAAACTGGCGTCATGCGTGGAATAGCCGCCGTTGGCGACGGTTGAAAAAGAATGTCCTATGGCATCGAACCAGCTCATGCCCGCCAGCTTGTAACTCAACACGCAAATGACGGTGATCCCCAGGTAAGTGACCCACAACGCTTTGGCGGTTCCTGCTATGCGCGGCGTCAATTTAGAGTCTTTAACCGGCCCCGGTACTTCCGCACGGAATAGCTGCATACCGCCGATGCCGAGAATGGGCAGCACCGCCAATGCCAGTACAATCACGCCCATGCCGCCGAGCCATTGCAGTTGTTGCCGGTAAAATAAAATGGAAGGCGGCAATTGGTCCAGCCCTTCCAGTACGGTTGCGCCGGTGGTGGTGAAGCCTGACACCGATTCAAACACCGCATCGGTGATGGACATGGCTGGGGTATCCGCCAAAATAAACGGTATCGCGCCTACCGTTCCCAGGGTCATCCAGAACAAGGCAACAATCAAGAATCCGTCGCGGTGGCAGAGCTGATGGTTTCCGCCGCGCAGAGGAAACCATAACAGGGTGCCCAACAGCAAGATGATGATGAAGCTCTGCCAGAACAGATGTTCGTTATTATCCTGATAGATAAAGGAAACCAGCAAGGGGGAAAACATGGTCGTGCTGAACAGCAGCAATAACAGACCGAGACTTTTAAGTACGACTTTAGCTTGCATAAGGAGCGTATGATCTGTTACAGGCGCTGAAAATAGCTTTCAATATTTTTAACGAGCTTTTTATCCAGCGCGAACATAACAATGTGATCGTCCTCTGCAAAAACGCTGTCGTGATGAATCGGAATGACTTCTTCATGGCGTATCAAGGCGCCGAGTACCACGCCTTCAGGCAGCTTGACCTGATCGACCCGAAGACCCACCACCGATAGCCCCCGGTTGTCTTTGTGAGCTATCGCTTCGATGGCTTCGGCGCTGCCGCCGCACAAAGAACTGACGCGGGCGACATCGCCTTTGCGGACATGTTTCAGAATGCTGCCCAAGGTTTCCTGATTGGGCAATACGACCACATCGATATCGGTTTCAGACAGGAGCTTAACGTAACCGCTATGATTGAGCAGGCAAATGGATTTTTTCACGCCCAGTTTTTTGGCTAGGGCCGCCGCGATGATATTGGCACCGTCATTATTGGTAACGGCGCAAAATAAATCGGTTTTACCGATCAATTCATCGATCAACAGCGTTTCGTCGGTACAGTCGCCTTGCAGAACCACGGTTTTATCCAGTTCGCCGGCGATTTTTCTGACGCGTTCGAAACCTTGCTCGATGACTTTGACATGATGGGTATTTTCCAGCGCCATCGCCAGGCGTTTGCCGACATGGCCGCCGCCTGCGATCATGACGCTTTTGATCGGAGCTTCCAGCGAATGCAGCTCGGTTAGTATTTTGCGGATTTTATCCCTGGGCGAGACGAAAAAAACTTCGTCGCCTTCTTCGATAACGGCTTCGCCATCGACCGCTATCGACACGCCTTTTCTGAAAATGGCGACTACCCGGATTTTGCCGCTGGTCAGGCGTTCTTTCAAAGCTTTGATTTTTTTGCCGGTCAAGAAGCCTTCGGCGGCCGACTTGATCGAAAACAACCGTACCAGGCCGTCCGCGAAAGAGGAGAGATGCAGAACGCCCGGAAATTTGATCAGATTGTGAATGGCCTCCATGACAATCTGCTCCGGGCTGATGACGATATCGATGGCCATGCCATTGGGCCCAAACAGTTGCGGATGCAGTAAATAATCAATTGCCCGCACCCGGGCTATGGTTTTGGGCTTGCTGTACAATGTATTGATAATCTGGCAGGCCAGCATGTTGGTTTCATCGCTGTCCGTTACCGCGATGACAATATTGGTGTTACTCACCCCGGCCTGCTCAAGTACACTGGGGTGAGCCGCATTACCTGTGATGGTGGCAATGTCCAAGCGTTCTTTCAGCGCCGCCAGTAAATGTGATTTGGTATCGACAACAACAATATCATTTTCTTCGCTTGCCAGAGCGGTGGCAACCGATGAGCCGGTGACACCCGCTCCCAGAATGAGTATTTTCATTAAATAATGTAAGGCCTGTCGAGATGTTAAAGGGTGGTAAAAAACCGCTGATTATAGAGATGTTTTTGATAGACTTCCAATAAACGCTTGTTTTTTGTCGGTATCGTAACCTTTTACAGTAATACACAAGATGAATGAATGCGGGTTTTAACAAAACTTTCCTGAATCATCGTAATATTATCCCTAATCAATTAGCACATAATTAAATCATGGCAAGACGTAGCGAACATAGTTTGGAAGAAATCAAGGAAATGGTACTGGATGCGGCGCAAAGCACGGTAATTGAAGAAGGCGTCGGCGCGTTGAAAGTACGCAAAATTGCGCTGGATATAGGTTACACCGTCGGTAGTATTTATATGGTTTTCGATAACATGGCCGACCTGATTACCCATGTCAAGGGCAGGACGCTCGATGATATTGCCGCAGAGTTAAACGCAGTTGACGCCAATGGTCCGCCCGAGCACTGCATCCTGGCGCTGGCGCGTGCTTATGTCAACTTTGCCAGTCGGCATTTCAACCGGTGGCGCATGATTTTTGAACCGAGGTCGGCCGATGATCCGCCTTTGCCGGGCTGGTATCAACAGAAAATCGATGCGTTGTTTAATGTGCTCGAAGTCCAGATTGCACGGTTGGCGCTGTCTTTGCCAAGGGAAGAGGCCAAACGTGCAGCAAGGGCCTTGTGGGGCGGTATTCATGGTGTTTGCTGGTTGTCGCTAACAGGAAAACTCGATGCGGTGGGGGTTAAGGATGTTGAGAATACACTTGTTTTATTGGTCGAAAGCTTTCTTCGCGGCTGGTCGGCGGCGCCCGATTCGTAATTAAAAGCGGCATCGGAATGTCTGAAAATCATTCCTTGTCGGAGCCTGAACGTACCGTTTATGCCGGGCGTAAAGAACTGTTGGCCTGGGCTTTATATGATTTTGCCAACTCCGGTTATACCACCGTGGTGCAGACAACCGTCTTCAGCGCCTATTTTGTTGCGGTTGTTGTCGATGATTTTGGTTCTGCGGCAGGCCAGGGTACTTTTTTGTGGTCGCTGTCGATAGGCCTGGCCAATTTTATCGTCATGATTTGCGCGCCCATTGTTGGCGCCATCGCTGACTACAGGGCCTGGAAAAAACGCTTTTTATTACTGTCCTCGCTGGGGTGCATTATATCGACGGCATTGCTGGCGACTGTCGGTCCGGGCGAATTTGTTTGGGGCATGACATGGGTCATTGTTTCGGCGGTCATGTTTGCCGTGGGCGAAAACCTGATTGCGGCTTTTTTACCGGAAATAGTACCCAAGGATCAAATGGGGCGAATGTCCGGCTACGGTTGGAGCCTAGGTTATTTCGGCGGTCTGCTGACGCTGGCTGTGTGTCTGGCATACATCGTCCGGGCTGAGCAACAAGGCCTGTCAAATTCGGACGCAGTGCCGGTGACATTGCTGATTACGGCGGCTATTTTCGCAACGACTGCGGCACCGACTTTTTTCTGGCTGCGTGAGCGGGCGATAGCGACGCCGCAGGCTTCGGGCTTGTCTTACCTTTCGGTCAGTTTCGGACGATTGCGGCAAACGCTCAGGCAAGCGGTTCATTTTCGCGATTTATTGATGTTTTTGATAACCCTGGCAGTCTATCAGTCCGGGGTCAGCACGGTGGTTGTGTTGGCGGCGGTTTATGCTCAGGAAGTCATGGGCTTTGCAACCAAGGAGTTGATAGCGCTGATCATGGTGGTCAACGTCACGGCGGCTGGCGGTGCTTTTGTCTGCGGCTATTGGCAGGATCGGATCGGTTCGGTTAAAACGTTGGCCTTAACCTTAGGATTCTGGATTTTGGCCATCGGGGCGGCTCTGGCTGCAACCAAATCCATTCATATGTGGCTGGTCGGCAATATGATCGGTCTGGCGATGGGTGGCAGTCAGTCAATAGGGCGGGCCCTGGTCGGGCAATTTACGCCGGTTGGCCGTTCCGGCGAATTTTTGGGTTTATGGGGACTGGTCAATCGTTTGTCGGCGATAGTCGGACCTGTGAGTTATGGTGTTATCAATTACCTGAGCCATGGCGACCATCGCCTGTCCTTGTTATCGACACTGACGTTTTTTGTGATTGGCCTGTTTTTGTTGCGCTGCGTCAATGAGCAGCGGGGAAAAGAGGCGGCGCTGACGCGGCATTGTTAATGGGGGCGCGTGGGTTGCGAAACATATTTCGGCAAATGCAAAGACACCCAGAAAGTCGCTAAAAATAATAACGCTCCCAATGTCAGCATCGCCAGCACCGGATCGACATTTTTAGAGGCGGCGTAAGTATACGAGCCGACTGCAATCAGCATCGCGGCATTTTGAAAAAAGCCCTGTAAAGCCACGGCGCTGCCGCTGCCGATACTGTGTTGGCCCAGCTCTTGAAGGGCGGCATTGACCGGTACGATAAACATGCCGCCCGTCATACCGATGACAAAAAGCACTAAACGGGCCGGCCAGATCGCCTCCGTCAAGCTCAGCCCAAAAATAAATAAAGCCATCAAATAAGCCGGGATACGCGCGCGCCGTAACCGTTCCAAAGGAATCATGCGCGGCACCAGCGCCGATCCAGCAATGATGCCGATAGCCAGAAATAAAGTCAGCTCGGCAATTTCAGAAGCATTTTTGGACAGTAAAACCAGTGGCGCCCAGGCGATAAGAATCACGCGTAAAGTGGCCGCCGCCGCCCAGAATAAAGAAGCGCCTAATATGGCAAAGCGCGAACGCGGGGTCGTGAAAAAAGCGCTGATCTGGCCGCCGAATTGTAGGATTTTTGAGCCGGGAATTCTTTTTTTACTGATATTGACCGGCAGAAACAAGGTAATCAAAGCCGATGCGATAAAAATTACAATGGTTCCGATTAAAGCCCATTGTATTGAGTGATCGGCTACTTTGGCCCCGATTACCATGCCTGACAATATAGCCAGAATGGTCGAGCCTTCGATCCAACTGTTAGCTTTGACCAGAAATTCATGTCCGGCCAGTTCCGGCAGAATACCGTATTTGGCCGGACTGTAAATGGCAGCGCCCATACCGACCAAACTATAAGCGATCAAAGGTTCAACGCCGAGCAACAACAATCCGGCGCCGCCCGCTTTGATTAAATTGGCAACGATCAACACCCGGGATTTGGCATGGTTGTCAGCGAAGCCGCCCACCCAGGGCGCAAGCAGCACAAAGGCAATCAGAAAAACGCTTTGCAGGGCCGGTACATACCAGCTTGCCAATTGGCTCGATTGCAGTACCAGGGCGATTACGGTAAATAAAATGGCATTGTCGGCAAAAGCCGATAAAAACTGTGCGATCAGGAGCGGATAAATTTGTTTGTTCATCGAAGGTCCCGGCGGTATGAAGTATGACTTTTCATCTGCGCAATAAATGAAGCGAAGTGCTTACGCCTGCATTTTTTGCGTAGCGACCGCAGTGACTTGAACATAGTCGATCTTGCCGGTGGCCATAAGCGGTATGGCGTCCACGACAAACAGTTTGCGTGGCAGGGCTATTCTGGCGACACCGCCGGAAGCCGCCTCCAGTTCCTGAAGCGTTGCCTGTTTCTGTGTGGTCAGCAAAATCACCTGCTCGCCTTTTTTCGGCTCGGGCAGGCTCACTGCGGCATGGAGTGCTGTGGGCCAGACGTTTGCGGCGATCTGCTCGATAGTGGTCAACGACACCATTTCGCCGCTGACTTTGGCGAAGCGTTTGCTGCGGCCGCGAATACTGATAAATCCCTCATCATCGACATGAACGATGTCGCCGGTGTCGTACCAGCCTTTACCGTAAATCGATTGGGGCGGTATCAATTGGCCGGGATTATCCGGCAGCAAATAGCCCTGCATGATATTGGGTCCCTTGACGTGTAATTGCCCGGCATCTTCGATACCCGGCACCGGTTCCAGGTGATAATCCATATCCGGCATGAAGCGTCCGACACTGCCGGTTTTATAATCCATAGGGGTATTGACCGCAGTGACCGGGGCTGTTTCGGTAGCGCCGTAACCTTCCAGAATGCGGATGCCGAATTTTTCCGCCCAAAGCTGGCGTGTGCTGTCCTGCAATTTCTCGGCGCCGGCCACGACATAACGCATACTGTAAAAATCATAAGCATGCGCTTTTTTGGCGTAAGCGGCCAGAAACGTATTGGTGCCGAACATGATGGTCGCGTTGACTTCATAGGCAATTTCGGGGATGACCGAATAGTGCAGCGGCGACGGGTAAAAGAAAGTCGTCATGCCGCTCATGATGGGCAACATTGTGCCCACGGTGAAGCCGAACGAATGAAACATCGGCAGAAAATTGAGCACAATATCCTGAGCGTTGAAGCTGATGCGCGCTTCAATTTGTTTATGGTTGGCCAGAATATTGGCGTGAGACAACACCACGCCTTTGGGCGCTCCTTCGGAGCCGGAGGTAAACAGAACCACAGCGGCACTGTCGGGGCTGTATTGGGTATGTTTATACCAATAGTTTGCGGTTTTGCATTGAATCCAGCCTTTCAGTTTCGCCGCAGTGCCGATAGTGCCCGCCAAGTCTTCCAGATAGATCAGGTTAACTTTTTGCGCCAGTTGCTCGGCTTCCTGTTGCTGTTTACCCAAAGCAATAAAGCGGCGTGAAGTCAGCACGGTTTTTATCATTGCGGTATTACAGGCCGACAACATGCCTGGTGAACCGGTCGAGTAATTCAGCATGGCCGGTGTGCGGCCATAAAGTTGCAAGCCCAGCACGACACACAGGGTTTTGGTGGAATTGGGCAAAAACACGCCGATATTCTCACCCGTTTCGGTCATTTGTTTCAACGCGGCGCCAATGCACAGGGTGCGAATGATCAACGCATCATAAGATAGCGGCTTGCGTTCGAGATCTTCGGCGACGGTATGCTTGCCGCCATGTATCTTGCGCGCTTCAAGCAAGGCGGAGAACAGTGTTTGCCGGTAATGACTGGTGGCGAATATCATTTCCGTCATCATGTCGGCCAGAATATGACCGCTGAATTTACGGCGAGTGCGGCCTTTCAGCGAAGGTGGCGCGCTGATATGAGCGGGAGGCAGAATCTGAATGGTTATTTTAGGAAATAAACGCAGCCGAATGATATTGCGCAATCTGGAAAAATGCGTATATTCCGCGCCATCGATGCGAATCGGCAAAATTGTGGCCCCCGATTTGTCGGCCACCATGCCGGGGCCGTCGTATATTTTCATTAAAGAGCCGGTGACGGTAATGCGGCCTTCGGGAAAAATGACTGTTTTGGTATCGTTTTTTAAGTGATTGATCAATTCCTTTAACGAAATAGGATGGGTCGGGTCCATTGGAAATACCCGGGATAAGCGTAAAAACGGTTTCAACCACCAGCGTTCGGATATTTGGGTGTTGATAGCGAAGGTGACCTCGTTCGGTAAAAATACGCCCAATAATAAGGGATCGAGGAAAGAAGTATGATTGGAAATGATCAGGACGCGCTCGCCCGCCAGGTAATAGTTGCCAAGACCTTTGATCTCGACTTTATAGATCAAAACCAGCAACCAGCGTAGAAATTTTTTTAACATGATATGCCTCCGGCGGGCATCTTAGCAGACGGTGGAAAAGACAGAAAGATTTACTATACCGGTTAATTAATCAACGTTCAATTTATTTGAATTGGTTGCCAAAAAAATTACGGCAGCCGGGCCGTAAAAGAGTATTTTTTGTCGGAGAGATTATCGAGTTGATAGATAAACTTTGCACGGCTACCGAATGTCGCCGTGCAAAGTAAATGCGGGTGTTACGCGAAGCAGGGTGTCAGTTGGGTTGTTACTCTGCCAACGCGACCGCCCGGTTTTCTTTTATTTGTTCCGAAGGCGACTTTAGCCCGCACGAATGTGCGGTAGCCCGTGGTTTAAAATCACCGACTTTCAGTCGTCTTCCCTTTAGTCGGCGGTTTAGCCCGCCGAAACCAAACCCACCAGCTTTAGCTGGTGGTTGTTTAGATTTTTTAACCGTATTTGCGCAGATATTTCTCAACGCCGGATAACGCAACCGGTTCCGAGGGGGCTGCATCAAGGCTTACAATGTACTTCTCGACACCGGTCAAAGAGGCCGCTTCCGACGTGTTTTCAGGTGCTACGGTTCTAGCCAGATAGCGGGCGACACCTGTGACCGGCTCGACCGTGGCAATGATGTTTTGAGTCTCTTCCTGGCCTATCGGAAGTGCTGTGGCTGCATCGCGGGCCGATATGAATTCGCCTTCGAGACTTTTTTCCGGCTTCGGCAAATCCGGTATTTTTCGGGTGGTAAAGGCGTGTTTTGCAATATATTTTGCAACCCCGCTAGGTGCCGGTTGATCATTTGCGGCCAGCGCCTGTTTTTTCAGATATTTATCGACACCCGTTGTCACTGCTGCGATTCTTGGATGGATGCGTTGTTTGGCCAGATAGCGCTCCACGCCAGAGGCTGCCGGTTTCAGTTTTTCGGCGGCATTTTGACGGGCGAGATATTTGCCAACGCTTGTCGGGACGGGTTTTGCCCGTTCGGCCAGAATTTGCTTGACAATATATTTTGCCACACCGGTAACGCCGGGGCGGCTTTTGCCCGATGCCGCCTGATGGGATAAATATCTGGATACACCTGTGCCGGTATCTGTTTCGGTCATGATTTCGCTCTGTTTGGCCGTTAATTCTTGTGCTTTGATGGCGTCCGCCACCGTTTTTTCTTGCAAGGCGCGGGCTTCGGCTTCAATAAATCGCGCGACTATTTCAGCGGCTGCCGCTTTTTTGGCTGCTACCGTCTGTTCATGTAAATATTTGGCGACGCCACTGGCCGGTTCCGCCTGCTTGGCAGCCAATTGCTGTTTTGCCAGATATTTGCCGACGCCGGTAATGACCGTTCTTTTTCTTGGCGTCAAAATTTGTTTTGCCGTGTATTTTGAAACGCTAGTGATAGCAGGACCGGTTTTAGCAACCTGCTCTTTATGGGCTACATAGCGACTTACTCCTGTAACCGGCACAACTTCTTCTGCCAGCAAAACGCGTTTGGCCACGTATTTCGATACTCCGGTTGCAGGGCTTGGATCCTGTTTTTTCAAATACCGGGCAACGCCGGTAATGACCGGCAAAGTATTGATATATTTCGCCACTCCTGTAAGTTCACGGCTGTCAGTAGAAGCCGGCAAAGATTCGTGCTGAACTTCGGGCGTAATGATGGCAGGCGGCTTGTCGAACAGTTGTGTCAACTCTCCAAATAAACCGCTTATTAAATTATTTTTTTTCACCGGCTGAATACCTCTGCTAGACGTTGAGTGGGTTTGGTTATTGGTAACTATTCAGCACATAAGGTGGATGCCCTTGGCTTTCCACCCAACAGAATAAAAATAGAACGGCATCTGAATTAAACACTGAATAGTTACGGTTATTTTAAAGTACAGCTTCTACATGCTTAATGACATTTTCAACCGTGAAGCCAAACTCTTTGAACAATTGTCCGGCCGGGGCGGATTCGCCGAAATGGTTGAT
>PGZD01000093.1 GCA_002843155.1 Gammaproteobacteria bacterium HGW-Gammaproteobacteria-3 | reverse complement strand
AAGAGCCATTGATTTTAAACATCTTTTTTTGCGAAATATCACCAAAAAACTGAATATCAATGACTTAGAGGGGTTTTGGTGACGAAGTTAGGTTAACAATTTGTTGCCCTGCTTAGTGAATTGTTGCTGCACAGGTTTGGTTTTGATTTTTTAATAATACCTAACAGCATGAATTAATTTGGTTTTTATATAAAAAACTCGCCATATCAAAAGCCTTAACTGATTAGATGGAATATTTTTTGCTTGTTTGAAAGTTTTTAACTATTCAGCGAGTTTCTTTGGAAGGCTGAAGCAATAGGTGGGAGCGACGCCCACGTCGCGATTTGAAGCCTTCGGTCGCGACGTGGGCGTCGCTCCCACAAGACACTTTCAAAGCAATCAACTGAAGCTGAATAGTTACGAAAGTTTTTAAAAAACGCTCCCGTTTAAGGACGGCAAAATAAGCAACCGATCACGTCAACAAGGCAACCCGACATCATGATCAATACGCTACCCATCAAAAATCAGTTACGGCTGGCTCGGCTGTTGGCGTTTTCCTCGAACCCGTTACCTTGGATCGTACTTTAAACGAATGCAGTAGAGACAATTTCAAAATGCTATCGAATATGAGTCTTAATGGATTGCTGGACAATTTATTCCGTCAACATAACCAAGAATTGCTTTGCTACGCCACGCAACGGGCGGGGCAAATTGCGGATGATTTGGTTCAGGAATCATTTATACAGCTCTTGAATCACCCCGAGCCCGACAGCATCGTCAACCATCGTGCCTATCTGTATAAAATCACCAATAACCTGCTCAACGCGCATTATCGAAAACTGGCGATCATCGAGAAATACCATGAAGACTGCGAAGAACTGGACAGTTTACCTTCAAGGATTCCAGGTCTTGAACTAGCACTCCATCACGAGCAAATCCTGCGACAATGCCTGCAAGTGCTCAAAGAATTACCGGCCATGCAAAGAAATGTATTCTTCCTGCACCGCATTGATGGACTGAGTTACCCGCAGATTGCCAAAATGCTCGGCATCTCCAAGTCATCGGTAGAGCGATACTTTATCGCGGCCATGGAAAGCTGCGTGGCAGCCTCTATCCAAAACTTTAAAAACACCCCATCTCGTTGATTACCTGCTCTGATCGCCATGCTAACAACAGCCGCATTATCCGACGCGCAAAAACAAGCGATCCGCTGGCAATCCCGCCTCAGCGAGAAAAAATGCCCGGAGCAGGTTAAACAAGACTTTGACCACTGGCTGGCGTCTTCACCGGAGAATGTCGAGGCCTTCAACATGATTCAATACTTTTGGGATCAATTCGGCCATCTACAAGCCGTAGGCGAACCGGAACTCAACGAGGCGCGACATTTTGCCCAAACCGCCCAAACCCGCCGCCGCGCGCGCAATGGCATGCTGGGGCTGCTGTTCGCGGTCATCGGCCTGGCTGCCGCCCAACCGGATTTAGCGCTCAAGCTCACCTCACGGCAGTATCAAACCGCAAAGGGCGATACGGTCAGCATTGCGCTGAGTGATGGCAGCAGCATTAAACTCAACACCGACAGCACCATCAAAGTGGCCGACATACTAGGCTGGCGCAAAGCCTGGCTGGCAAACGGCGAAGCCTGGTTCACCATTCATCACGATGCGGACAAACCGTTTGAAGTCTTTGCAGGCCAGGCACATATCGTGGACATTGGTACGCAATTCAACGTCTTTACCGACGCCAGCAAAACCACGGTGACCGTGCTGGAAGGTGAAGTCATACTCAAATCCGGCAATAGTCAGCCGCTGACCCTCAGCGCAAATCAGCAAAGCAGTGTTGATGATTTGGGGCAGATTGCCGAAAAAACCGGGATCAATTCTGAAACCATAGGCTCCTGGCGTTCCGGCGTGCTGATCTTCCAAAATCAACGTTTGCACGAAGTATTGCAACAACTTTCACGCTACCACCAGGCCGAATTTACGGTGCTGGACGCCAGCGTCCAAAATCGGCTCGTCAGCGGCCGATTCTCGACCACCCAACTGGCTGAAACGCTGCACACCCTATCCCAAGCCATGAATCTCAACATCAAACAGCAGCAGCCCGGACAGTTTTTGATCAGTAAAGCGGCCAGACACTGAAAAATTTAAAGCAATAGTTGAATGTAGGTTGGGCTGAGCAAAGCGAAGCCCAGCAAAATCAAAATGTTGGGTTTCAGAAGCGTAGGTTGTGGTCGACTGCAGGGATGTAGGAGGTAGAGCAATGCCGGGAGCAATTGCCGAGAGGCACAAACCCCAACATGTTTAACCGATTTGGCCTTCGCTGATTGTTGATGGTTTTATGGGTCGCGATGTCTCGCTTTTATGGTCGATTGGGATTGAACGGCTGTCGTGTTGGGGGGGGCTGCAGTCGACCCCAACCTTACACAAAGCTATGTTGATAATTTTGTCTGCGTCTCATAGCTTGAGCAATTGATGGCCTTCAAACACGGTCAATACCAGTATGCTGTCGTCATGAACACGATAAACAATGCGATAGGCGCCCAGAAAAACCTCGCGAAGGTCTTTTTGGTTAAACTCGGGCACGATGCGTCCCACCAAGGCCGTTTCGGCAGCGCTTAGGGCACGTTGCCTGATTTTTGCGACCCATTTTTTAGCCATTTTAGGGTTACTCTGGGCAATATATTTTTGAATGGCGATCAGATCGTTAACCGACCGTTCACTCCAACGCAGCTTCATACCGTTGACAACTCGCGTTCCAGGATGGCATCCAATGCATCGTCGTCGATCACCCGTCCGGCCTGCTCGTCATTTAGGCCTTGTTGTACGGCAAAGATAAATCGGGCTTGAGTATTAAGCCGATCAAACTCAGCGGGTGATAACACCACGGCAGCCGGTTTGCCGTTTTGGGTAATAACAATAGGGCGATTGTGACTGTTGAGGCATTTTAATAGCTGGGAGGCCTGCGTTTTGAATTGGCCCAATGGCAGAATATCTTCGGAAATTTGTAAATGGGTCATGGCTAATGCTCATAGTGGCTCTGAATTTAGATCTGAATATAGACTTTTTTAATGCTGTAAACAAGCGCTGTCTCACGGCAGAAAAACGCTCATCGGCAATGGCCCCAGCATTGCTCTACCTCCTGCATCCTTGCAGTCGACCCCAACCTACCTGTTTAGCCAAAATCCGCTAAAAGGCAGAAATGCCAAAAATTATTTTTCATCCATTAATCAATGTGTTGGTAAGAAAACACCGTATAAAACATGCCAACGCATCAAAAAAATCAAAAAAATATGAAGCGATTGCAGGGGGCAAATCAATCTTATGGGGGTAACCATTAAATTTAAGGAGAAATGATGTCCCCATTACGCCACCTACTGCTAGCCGCACCGCTGGTCATTTGCTCAAATGCCGGTCTCGCGGCAGACAAGAGCTTTGCCATTCACATCCCCGCCCAACCCCTACCGGCGGCGCTGGAAAGCCTGGCCCAGCAAACCGGCATCAAGCCGTTTTTGGTCAATGATGTGGCACAAGGCAAAAACAGTCAGGCGGTGAATGGCCAATACAGCGCGCGCGAGGCATTGACGAAATTACTGGCAGGCACCGGTTTGAGTTATGCCTTTTCATCCGACGACGCGGTGATCATCAAGGCCCCTGACAATGGAAGCAATGCGTCGACTTTACCAGTGGTGAAGGTGATGGGGGAAGCGGTTCAGGATGTGAATGATCCTTATAACAAAAGCTACACCGTCACAAACAGCTCTATTGCTACTAAAACTGACACACCGATTATGGAGACGCCTTTGTCGATTCAGGTGGTGCCAAGGGCGGTTTTGAAGGATCAACAAGCATTTCGGATTCAAGATGCAGTAAAAAACGTCAGTGGCGTCCAACAAAGAGACAATGATGGATATGATAATTTTCTTGTAAGAGGTTTTGATTTAGGTCGGCTTACATTTAGAAATGGCATCAGAATTCCGCTCGTTAATCTTGATTTTGCCAATATTCAGCAAGTTGAAGTGCTGAAAGGTCCTGCCAGTATTCTATTTGGCCGGATAGAGCCTGGCGGCATGATCAATGCGGTTACCAAACGCCCCCAAGAAGAAGCCTATTATTCGCTGGAACAACGTTTCGGTTCTTACGATTTTTATCGGACTGAGGCGAGCGCAACGGGCGCTCTTACCGATGATAAATCGTTGTTATATCGTTTCGATTTGTCTTATCTGGATAAAAACTCGTATCGGGATTTTGTGTTAAATGATCGCATTTTTATTGCTCCCAGCTTGACCTGGAGACCTTCCGATAGCACCGAATTTAATTTATCACTGGATTATTTCGACGAAGATCGTGCATTTGATACCGGGCAGCCGGCAATAGGCAAAAATATCGGTCAATTACCGATTAACCGTCAGTTCGCCGGTCAACCTGGGCTTGTCGATAATTTTGAAAGTCATGTCATTGATTTTAACTGGAGCCATAAATTCAACGATCAATGGCAAATACGCAATGGGGTAGTCGCAACGTTTCTGAATGAAGACTGGAATGAAATCTATTCTTGGGTTCTGAACAATGACAATCGAACTGTCGATCGGTTTAGCTGGTTTGGTGGGCGTAACACCAACTCGCAATCGGTTTATCTGGATTTGAACGGTAAGTTCGACACCTTCGGTATAAAACATAATATCCTGATCGGAGGCGATTATTATTCATTGGAGCAAGCTGGAACAGCAACAGACCAATTTGTAGACAGCATTGATGTGTTTAATCCCGTTTTTCCGAATTTGGATGTTAATGCCTTACGGAATGGCCCCAAAGGCTTCAATTCGGTAGAAGAGAGTTCCTGGTATGGCATTTATTTTCAGGATCAGATAACGCTATGGGATAAATTACATATTCTTGGTGGCGGACGTTGGGATATTACCACGTCAGGTAGCGGTTTTTCCGGCACATCTCTCGCTGATGCCCAGGTAAATTTTTCCGATATTGAAAAAAACAAATTCAGCCCAAGGGTGGGCATTCTTTATCAACCTTGGCATTGGCTCTCAGTATATGGAAATTATGTCGAATCCATTGGCGCGGGGAATGGAGGGGTTTCAAGAACAGGAACACCTTTTGAGCCAGAAACTGCCGAACAATATGAAGTGGGCTTTAAAACCGAACTGTTCGATAGCCGCATTACTTCGACCGTGGCGTTCTTTCATCTGACTAAAGACAACATTCTCACGCCGGATCCTATCAATCCTAATTTCAGGATTGCGACAGGAAGAGCGCGAAGCCAAGGTATTGAAGTCGATATTTCTGGAAAAATTACCGATGAATTAAGCCTGATTGGCACTTATGCGTGGACTGATACCAAGATTTTACAAGACAACAACGGCAATCAAGGCAACCGTCTTCCTCTTGTAGCGCTAAATTCGGGGAGTCTGTGGCTTAAATACGATTTTCAGCAAGCTTTTTTAAAAGGATTTAGTTTTGGTGCGGGGGTGTTTGCTGCGGATAAGCGTTTCGGTGATAGCGCAAACAGTTTCTCGGATGGTGCCTATGCGCGTGTCGATATGATGGCTGCGTACAAATTCAATATTGGTCCGACGCGTCTCACCACGCAAGTTAATGTCAACAATGTTACTGATACTGAGTATTTTCTTTTGCAGGGTAACAGAGCGCAAAATTTACCTGCGGAACCTTTAACGGTAATTGGGTCAATTCGATTGGAGTATTGACGTGTCCTTTGAAAACTCTAAATGTTCTACTGCGGGTTGCGAGGGCCGTAGGTTGGGGTGAGGCAACGAACCCCAACATTTTTGACCGTTTTGCCCTGTGACTATCATTGGCTGTTTTGTTGGCCGCAATGTCTCGCTTTTATGCTTGGTGGGTGGCGGAACGGCTGTCTTGTTGGGGTTCGTTGCCGTCTCGGCAATTGCTCCTGGCATTGCCCTACCTCCTGCATCCATGCAGTCGACCCCAACCTACACACTGACCACTCGAAAAACCATAGGCTTGCACATTACCATCGATCTTATTGATTACATATGAGACAAAATACTGCCCTTAAAATAACAGGTGAACCCTCGTTCGCCGCTGAACCCACCCACAACCGCTTGAGCAGATTGAAAAGCCGCCGTAAATGCTGGCTGGATGTGCATTTATGCTTGGGCTTGACGCTGGGCTTGTTACTGGCGGTGTACGGTGTGACCGGCAGCATTTTGGTCTTCCATGCCGAAATTGACGAGCTTTTAAACGCCGAATTGTTAACGGTGACGCCACCCGAACGCGACCCTCTGTATCAGCCGCTGGCCGATATTTTTGCAGCCGGTCAAGCGGCTGCACCGAAAGACGCTAAACACACGTTCGCCAACTATCCGCGCAATGCCGAAGCGGTTTTTCGGCTGGATTATTCGACTAGCAACCATGGAAAAACGGAAAGCTGGCAGGTTTACGTCAATCCCTATACCGCGCAAATGACCGGCACACGGCTGATGAACACGTCGGACAGTTTGTTGCCGTTGACGTTTATTGGCTTTGTCTTTGTCTTTGAACTGCATTACGCCTTGCTGATAAAGGATGAGATAAGTACTGTCGTGGTTGGCGTTTCCGCTGCACTGCTGATTATTTCGGTATTAACCGGGCTGATTTTGTGGTGGCCGCTGACCGGACGCTGGCTGCAAGCTTTGACGCTCAAACGCAAGGCCAGCAGTGAGCGATTGAATTACGATTTACATAAGACCTTTGGGTTTTATACGGCCATCATTTTACTACCCGTCTTGTTTTCCGGTATTTATATGGTTCTGCCGCAGAATGTAGTGCCGGTATTGGAGTTATTTTCACCGGTGACCTACCGTTATTGGTTTCGTTCCACGCCGAATCCTGAGGTACAAGCCCTTAAAATGGACGAGGCCGTTGCCCGCGCCAACCGGCTTTATCCCAAAGGTCGCCCGGACTGGATTTATGGCATCTACGGCGCTGACGAACAAACTGCCACTTATACGGTGTGCAAAAATGACGTTGATCGCCCGGGAAGCTGGTTGCAACGGGTTTGTGTGGTGCTGGATCAATATACGGGGCAAACTCTGGATATTGATGATCCGGCTGTCGGCACGGCAGGCGAGGTGTTTACCCATTGGCAATGGCCGCTGCATTCGGGGCAGGCATTTGGCATGACTGGGCGGATTTTAGTGTTTTTAAGCGGTTTGGCGTGTCCGGTGTTGTTTGTCACCGGGGTCATTCGCTGGCTACAAAAACGCCGGGCAAAAGCGCAGCATCAGCTTAAACAATAGAGCCGTAGGTTGGGGTGAGGTAACGAACCCCAACATGTTTAACCGGTTTGGCTTTTATCGGTTGCTGATGATTTTATGGGTCGCGATGTCTCGCTGTTATGGGTGGTTGGCGACTGAACGGTTGTTGTGTTGGGGTTCGTTACCTCACCCCAACCTACGCACTACTTTCTTTCGGTATCATCGATTTAATGAAATGGATTAACAACACGGAGCTGGTTTTCAATGACCTGATTGTTTTGCATATCTTCGCTGTACAGTTTGGCATGGGGAACTACACTCACATACCCTTGAAAAGCTGGGCATGGCTGCCTAGGCGAGTTAGATAAACGTGTTGCTCATCCGTCTGGTAAATCAACAGCATATCGCCGCCCAGATGCAATTCGCGGAAGTCGCTCCATTCGCCTTGTAGTGCATGGTCTTTGGCCTCTGGCGGTAAAGCGCCATCATTGAGCAACGTGGCGACGTAGAGGAAAAGTTTTGTTGCCTGAGTTTCCGCCAAGCGGATGGTACGCATATCTTTGATGAAAGCTTTATGTCGTGAAAGGGTTTTCATTGAGTATCAATTTCACGCTGAAGTTGTTCAAGGGTAAGGGTTTCCAGATTGTTTCTGGCACGAACATCCAGCATGGCGGCTTTGCTGTCCGCATTGGGTAAAGCAACCTCAAAGGGCAAGCCTTGTTTAGCCACTATTAGGCTGGTGAAGATATTGACCGCTTCGCTGAAGTTTATGCCGAGCTGGGCAAGTATTTGTTTGGCTTCGCTAAGTTTTTCTGCGTCAAGACGCAGGCTAGTTTGAATTTTGGCTGACATAGTGGGCATTTCCGAGTGGAGTGGATTTTAAGTATACCATTTGGGATGCAAGTTGCTATAAAAACGTATTGTTAGATAACTTGCTTTAAAACACACGATTACGCGCATACGGCAAATCAATGTATGGCGAATAAAGGTAGGACCGTAGGACCGTAGGTTGGGGTGAGGTAACGAACCCCAACATTTTTAACCGGTTTGGCTTTTATCGGTTGCTGATGATTTTATGGGTCGCGATGTCTAGCTGTTATGGGTGGTTGGCGACTGAACGGTTGTTGTGTTGGGGTTCGTTACCTCACCCCAACCTACGCACTGCATGACTCACAGGGAGGTGTGGCATGCAGTCACTTAAATTGGGTTGCACACTTTTCGCAAACCAACACAAGGGTGTGGTTCATGTTGGGGTTAACGACAGGAACCCCAACGCTTTTGAGACGTTGGTAACTGTGCGGCTGTTATGCTGCCCGCAATTCTTCATGCAAGATCTTCCGCAAGACCTCAGCTGTAAGGGGGGCGGACTCTGGGGACAGGCTGGTGCGGAGGGTTTCGTTAATCAGGGTTTGATAGCCTTTGCCGGTTTGCGTAGCGCGCTCGCGGAAGGCCGCGAGAATATCATCATCCAGAAAAATAGTGATGCGGGTTTTGCCTGATGATTCAACTACCGCGCCGCGTGTGCCGTTGGCAAAGTCGTATTCGTCTTTCATGGTTTAGCTCTCGTAAGTGCGCCGCTCGTGAGGCTCAGCGGAACGCGCAGAAATAACCCGGATTTCATCCTCACCCCGGTAATGATACGCCACCACCAACAGGCGACCGAAACCGTCCATGCCCAGCGTCACAAAACGCTCTTCGTCATGGTCGCGGTCTTCAACGGTAATGGCGCGGTCATCGTAAAAAACACTTTCAACATCAGCCAGATTGATCTGATGTTTTTGGACATTGAATAGGTTTTTGATAGGGTCGTTGGTAATGTTCATCAGTTTTTATTGTACATATAATATATGTATTTTCAATCATTTTTGTGACACCGCGTTGGGGTGAGGTAACGAACCCCAACATCAATGACTTTAACCAAGGATATGAAAGGAGAAATCGCATGTTAACCTAACTTCGTCACCAAAACCCCTCTAAGTCATTGATATTCAGTTTTTTGGTGATATTTCGCAAAAAAAAGATGTTTAAAATCAATGGCTCTTTT
>PGZD01000092.1 GCA_002843155.1 Gammaproteobacteria bacterium HGW-Gammaproteobacteria-3 | reverse complement strand
CAGCAAAAAATCTGTAGTGCCAACCGACAGTAGTTAAAATTTTTAACTGATTGAAATGGCGGGGAACTTCGTTATTAGGTGACGAAGTTGGGTTAAGGCATCCACCTTTTACGCTGAAACTTGAACATAATCAGGTACATTCTTAACCCGATTTCGACGCCGGGGCGGGGTGTTCGGCTGTCGGCATCCAGTGGGGGCGCTGTTAAATTGTCAAGCGATCGACAATACGGCCATTTTGCAGATGTTCCTCGATGATTTCATCGACATCGGCCCGATTTTTATAGGTGTACCACACGCCTTCGGGGTAAACCGCCAGCACCGGCCCCATGCCGCAGCGATCCATGCAACCGGCGCTATTGATACGGCATTGGCCGGGCTTGTTCATGGCCAGATTTTTAATACGTTCCTTGGCGTATTCACGCATGGCGTCGGCATTGTGGTCGGCGCAACAGGCTGCTTTGTCATCACGCTGATGGGCACAAAAAAACACATGGTGTTGGTAATAGCTCATGGTGACTCCCGGTCAATAAAGATTCTTTGTAAGCAGGTGAAAATCTGCGGATTATATGCCGGATTTCTTCATTCGTAAACCACCGCTTGATACTGCGCAATTCGGCAGGTCCACTTGATTCAGCGGCAAACCGAACCACCCCGAGTGCCAACCATCGGTCGCCCGATAAATCGGGCTCCTACACCGTTAAACCGCACCCATCGTAAGGGCCCGGTTTACCGGGCGCAGCGTGCGGCAAAAGCTTCTATTCGGTCGCGTCGCTCCAGCGTTCAACCACCTGATCATCGGCTCCGATAAACACGGCGCTGGCCAGATTTTGAAAGATACCGTGCTCGATCACGCCGGGAATGGCGTTGAGATGGGTGTCGAGGGTGCGGCTGTCGATTTCCTGAGCAAACACCGCATCAAGTACCAGGCTGCCGTAAGTGGTGATGGCCAGCCCGTCGCCGACGGCGTTTTGACGCAACTCGGCGGTCGCGCCCAAATCTTCCAGGCTTTGTTTGACCATCTGCCAGGCAAACGGCATGACTTCGACCGGAACAGGAAAACGCTCGCCGATATGTCCCACTAATTTGCTGTCATCCACCAGTACGAAAAAATTCATCGCCGCCCTGGCCAAAAGTTTCTCGCGCACCAGATCGTAACCCCGGCCTTTGAGCAGTGTCAGGTCGGGAGCCACTTCATCGGCACCGTCGATATAGAGATCGAGCCGCGTAACCTGTTCCACTGCCATCAGCGGCAAGCCCAATTGCCGTGCTTTGATGGCGCTGACCACGGAACTGGCTACGGCTACGACATCCAGTTTTTCCTGCTGACAGCGCTGGGCGAGCGCTTCGATAAAATAATTGGCGGTCGAGCCGGTGCCCAGCCCAATCCGCATACCATCCTTTACCCGGCTTACGGCATGACGGGCGACGCGTTCTTTATCGTTCATAAAGCCTCACGGATGAGTTATAATTTATCGTTATAGTACATCCGTTGCCGATTGGTGCGCCACTGCTTTGTTTGCCGAAAGCCTTAAGGAAAATTCTATCCTCTGGGATGCGGGTATCCAATACCCTGGATGACAGGCTTCGAGTCATTCATGACTTGCCTGGACAACGGCCATTCTTTCAGGCGATACTTGCCCCGGGCTTTTGGCTTTAAATATCGATCAAAAATGCTACTGAAGCAAGTGTGGAGAATTGACCGGGATGACCTGCAAAAATGAAAGAGCACGATACTAAGCGCCGCATTCTATTTGTAACATCGAATTTTCCACGTTGGCAGGGTGATAGCACCACGCCTTTCGTTTTGCACCTGGCGCAGGATTTGATCAAAATCGGCTGGGAAGTCGATGTCCTGGCGCCACATGCCCCAGGCACAAAAAAAAATGAAATGATCGATGGCGTAAACGTCCAAAGATTTCAGTATCTATGGCCGGAAAAATTGCAGACAGTGTGCTACCAAGGCGGCGCATTGATCAATCTGAGAAAAAATAAAAGCAATTTATTCAAGCTGCCCGCATTGGTCGCATTTGAACTGTTCAGTATCTACTTCAAACTTAAAAAAGGTAATTACGACCTTTTGCAGAGCCATTGGATTCTTCCGCAAGGATTCACCGGCGTTTTGGCGGCAAAAGCACGAGCAACACCGCACATCATAACGGTTCATGGCGGTGATGTTTTCGCTTTAAAAGGAAAAGTGCTCAATAAATTCAAACAATTCGCGCTCAACCATTGCGACGCAGTCAGTGTCAATAGTTCGGCAACACAAGCGGCGGTTCAAACGCTTTGTCCCCATCTTGAATGTCTGCACAAAATTCCCATGGGCGTTGAGGTCAAAGGCAATCAGGAAAACCCAAGGCAACGGGCCTTGAAAGCACAATACAAAAAAGCAGGCGGCCCTTTGTTAGTTTTCGTGGGCCGACTGGTCGATGAAAAAGGCGTTGAAGATTTCATCAGGGCGGTTGGCCTGACCCGGGAAAAATTTCCGGCCCAGACCGCCCTGATTATTGGCGACGGCCAGGATAAAACCGCATTTGAACAATTAACGACGCAATTAAATCTCGATCAGATGATTACTTTCACCGGTTGGGTCGTTCCTGAAACGATACATGACTACTTATCCATAGCCGATATTTTTATAGGGCCATCGCGCATATCGAAAAATGGCTGGAAAGAAGCGCAAGGCCTGACTTTTTTAGAAGCCATGGCCGCCAATACGCCGGTCATCGCCACCAGGACAGGCGGCATAACGGATTATATTGTGGATGGGGAAACCGGACTGCTGGTCGATGAGCGCTCGCCTGAAGCCATTGCCGACGCGATAGAAAAAATATTTTCACAGCCTGATTTTATGAAAAAACTTACAAAAAACGCTTACCTGAAAGTAACGGAAGAATACTCCAGAGAAATTTCAGCCCGTAATTTTTCCAATTTATATCGACAGCTATTACCATGAATTCGGTCGATAAAATCAGCTCCCATGCCGCCCTGGATCAGAATTCCAGGCTTCCCAAAGCTAAAAAAATCGTCGCATTGCTTGGCGCAACGGTAGCTCTGAAAGATAAAGTCATACTGGATATAGGCACCGGTTCGGGCTATATAGCGCACTATTTGTCCAATGAAGTCGCACCGTTCGGGAAAGTTTACTCCATCGATGTTGAGGATCAGCGTCAGATTCATAAAGGTTATGAATTCAAGCAGATTATAGGAACGCTTTTGCCTTTTGAGGACGAGTCCATCGACATAGTCATTGCAACCATGTCATAGAGCATGTGGGCGACAAAGCTTTGCAACTGGATCATTTAAAAGAAATTTACCGGGTCTTGAAGCCGCAGGGATGCGTTTATCTGGCGGTCCCCAATAAATGGACTCTGATCGAACCCCATTTCAGGTTGTTCTTTTTAAGCTGGTTGCCCCATGGCCTGGCTCACCGCTATGTTCAAGCAATGGCTAAAGGCACTATCTATGACTGTTATCCGCCCAGTCATTCAGAAATAACCGGGCTTTTTAAAAAAGCAAACTTTATTTGGCAACAGTATACCTATAAAGCACTAAAAATCATCCCCAGCCTGGAAAACCCTCATTTTTTAGTCTCTTTGGCCGCAAAACTACCGGTTCCGATAATGATGATTTTTTATCCTTTAATTCCCAGTATGGTTTTTCTTCTCAAAAAGCATCAAAATTAGCTATAAGCTTCAGCTATTTGCAAAAAATCAACCCGGGTAAATATTCGTTTTATCAGCGCACATTCCCAACGAAAGCTTTATTTTTAAATCGGGAATCTGCAATCCGGCTACAATAAACAGGCTTGAAATATAATCAGCCTCGTTTTTATATTGAGAAAAGTCACAGCACGCTCCATTTTAAAATATTGATTCAATGAAGTCGGTGCCCCTGCGTACAATTTATGAATATCCACCTTCTTTGCAAACGCTATTACACCAACAAAGACCTGATCACTGATCGTTTCGGCAGGCTCTATCATTTACCCATTCAATTGGCGCGGCAAGGGGCAAACGTGACCGTCGATGCCATCGATTACCGAAACCGGTCGGCAGCATCGGTCGCTGCTTTAGATACGACATTTCACTCTACACCGGCGGTACTGACCAAGTTGCCGAGACTTCTTTTTGATTTATACAACAATGCCCGAGCCGCTAAACCCGATATGCTCATAGCCAGCGGCGACAGCCATATCGGTTATGTGGGTCTCCAAATTGCCAAGAGGCTAGGCATTCCGTTCGTATTTGACGTTTATGATTATTATCCAGCTTTCCCAACGAACAGGCTTCCGGGGATGAAAGCAATGTTTCGGACTGCCGTTAAAAGTGCGCGTTTGGTACTGTCTGCCAGTGAGCCGTTACAACAAATCCTGTCCGCCGCGCTCAATAAAAATACAGTGCTGATCGAAAATGGCGTGGATCGGACTTTATTTGAGCCGGGCGACAGGAATCAGGCCAGACAGAAGTTAAATTTACAAAAACAAATTCCGCTGGTTGGTTATTTCGGCTCGATTACGCCGACGCGTGGGCCTCTTCTTATCGAGGCCTGTAAAATAATTCGGGAGGCAAGCCCTTCATTACGCCTTGTGCTGGCCGGACGCGTTACCGATGTCGCTATCGATGCAGCATGGATTGACTATCTTGGAGAGCTGCCGCAGGCATCGGTGCCGACACTGATTCAGGCTTGCGATGTGGTGAGCGTGCCCTATGCCGGGGATACGTTTAACCAAATGTCAGGCGCCTGCAAAATCGCAGAATACCTCGCTTGCGACAAACCTGTTGTGGCTACCCGCGTTTCCAATCACGAACAAATTTTTAATGCCGCGCCCGCTTCATTGTGCGCTCCCGATCCGCAAGACATGGCCCGCGCCATCCGCTCCCAGTTAGAACACCCGCAAGTGGCGCCGTTTCCGGAAACCATGGGCTGGGAGTCTATCGGGCGGATATTGCACCAATCGTTGACCCAACTCGCCTCATGAATGCCTTACACATCATCATCACCGACTTCAACGGCTACGCCCAGACCCGGCTTTGCCTGAAAGCTCTGCGCGCCAGCCTTTTCCACCGGTTTACCGCGCTGATAATAGACCACGGCACCAGCGATGAGACACGCACCGGATTAGCCGAAGAATTCCCCGAGGTAATACGTCTGCCTGGATCGCCTGATCTCTGGTGGAGCGGCGCGACCAATCTGGGAATTCGCGCGGCGTTGGAGCGCGGCGCCGATGCCATTATGCTGCTTAATAACGATTGCTATGTGACGCCCGAGGCGCTAGGCAATCTGACTGCTTTGACGGATAAACATCCCGATGCCGTTATCGCTCCTGTACAACGCGATTGGCAAACCGGCCGATTGATTTCAATCAGCCCCCGCACCTTGTTTCTGCTTGGTTTTTCAAGTCTCGCCGGGCCGCAAAGATTGACGCCCTCGATGGCGAAATGCGATTTGCTTCCCGTTAAGCTGATAAGCGGTGGCCGGGGCGTGATCATTCCGGTTTCGGTATTTGAGAAAATCGGCCTGTTTGATGAAAAGCGCTTACCTCACTACTGTGCTGACCACGATTTTTACTTGCGCGCCAATAAGCAAAAGATCCCCTTGTATGCCGCGCCTGGCGCCTTCGTGGATATCGACAATACCCGTACGTCACTGGCGGACAATCCCGGCACACTCGATTTTGCAGGTTTTTTGCAGACTTTTCGCAGTATCCGTTCGCACCGGAATCTGCGCGATATTACGACGCTATTTAAAGCCCATTACCCGATTCCTTACCTTTATCCTTTGGGTGTCGCGCTATTTATCTCGCGTTATTGCCTGGTTTATTTGGTTAAGCGGGGACTGTTTTTATTGCGAAGCCGGTAGGCGCTGAAGACCCGTTGGGCTGCGAAAAGCGTGCAAACCAATTTACGCCTGCCAAACAGGCAGGAGTCGGAACTCACTTTCTGAAATTTTCCTGCGAAGCCAGAAACCAGGCATAAGTTTCCGCCAATCCCTGCTCCAGACCTATGCCTGCTTGCCAGCCCAAGCGCTTAAGACGGGTCACGTCCAGCAATTTACGCGGTGTTCCGTCCGGCTTTTCGGCATCGAATTCAATAGCGCCTTGAAAGCCCGTGACCCTGGCCATTGTTTCCGCCAGTTCGCGAATCGTGCAATCGACGCCGGTACCGACATTGATGTGCGACAGCATCGGCTCGGTGTACGCCTGATAGGTGGCTTTATCCAGATTCAGCACATGCACCGACGCCTGCGCCATGTCATCGACATGCAAAAACTCGCGCATCGGCTTGCCGCTGCCCCATACCACAACCTTGGCATCGCCATTAAGTTTCGCTTCATGAAAACGGCGCATCAGAGCCGGAATCACATGTGAGTTGTCAGGATGAAAGTTATCGTTTTCACCATAAAGATTGGTCGGCATGACACTGCGGTAATCGCGTCCATATTGACGGTTATAACTTTCGCATAGTTTGATACCCGCGATTTTGGCGATGGCATACGGCTCATTGGTCGGCTCTAACGAGCCGTTTAATAAAGCCTCTTCACTGATCGGCTGTTCGGCCAGTTTCGGGTAAATGCACGACGAACCCAGAAACAGCAATTGCTGTACGCCATGACGATGCGCCGCATGAATGATATTGGCTTCAATCATCAAGTTTTGATAAATAAATTCCGCCGGAAAGGTATTGTTCGCATGAATGCCTCCCACTTTCGCCGCCGCCAGATAGACCTGATCTAACGGGGTTCCGGCAAAGAAATTTTCCACCGCCTGCTGGTTCAACAAATCCAGCTCCTGGTGCGTCTGCGTGACGATTACATTGTCGGAACAGGCTTGTAGCCGGCGCACAATTGCCGAGCCCACCATGCCGTTATGACCGGCGACATAAATCCGCTTGTTCACGTTTACACCTATTCTACCGATAGCAAAACATCATGCCCGTGCTGTTTGAGCAAAGCATGTCTTTGTGCCGCTTTCAAGTCTTCAGTGACCATTTCGGCACACATTTCCTGCACCGTGATTTCCGGAACCCAGCCGAGTATCTGTTTGGCTTTGCCTGGGTCGCCCAACAGTGTTTCCACTTCCGCCGGACGAAAATAACGCGGATCGACCCGCACGATCACATCGCCCACGGCCAAAGCAGGCGCCTTGTCACCTACAATTTCAGCGACAATTCCTTTCTCGTCAATGCCTTCGTCTTCGAAGTGTAAGACGATACCCAACTCCTGCGCGGACCATTCAATAAACTGGCGCACCGAATGCTGCACACCGGTGGCAATGACAAAATCTTCCGGCCGCTCCTGTTGCAGCATCATCCACTGCATACGGACATAATCTTTGGCATGTCCCCAATCACGCAAGGCATTCATATTGCCCAAATACAAGCATTTTTCCAGGCCCTGTGCGATATTCGCCAAACCGCGCGTGATTTTACGCGTCACAAACGTTTCACCGCGCCGGGGTGACTCATGGTTGAACAAAATCCCGTTGCACGCAAACATGCCGTAAGCTTCACGGTAATTGATAGTAATCCAATAAGCATAGAGTTTGGCCGCCGCATAAGGGGAGCGGGGATAAAACGGCGTGGTTTCTTTTTGCGGAGTCTCCTGCACCAAACCGAACAGTTCGGACGTCGAGGCCTGATAAAAACGCGTTGTCCGATCCAGGCCCAATAACCGGATCGCTTCGAGCATACGCAGCGTTCCCAATGCATCGACATCCGCCGTGTACTCGGGCGACTCAAAACTCACCGCGACATGAGACTGTGCGCCCAGGTTATAGACTTCATCCGGTCGAACTTCCTGCAAAATACGGGTCAGATTGGATGAATCCGTCAAGTCGCCGTAATGCAAAACAAAACTTTGATGATCGACATGCGGATCCTGGTAAATATGATCTACCCGCTGGGTATTGAATAACGACGCACGGCGCTTGATTCCATGTACCTGATAGCCTTTTTCGAGTAGAAATTCAGCCAGATACGAACCGTCTTGACCCGTGATGCCGGTGATGAGTGCCTTTTTATTTGTCATGCTCATTGTTCATCCAAGATGCTTCGATATAATTTGATTTGCTCGTTCCCACGCGCCGCGTTTCCTCGTTCCAGCGCGCGCCGCGTGGGAATGCAGTTAAATATTTTTAATGGCTTCCTGGTATTTTGTTGATAATCTCATATTATTTCTGATTACGTCCAGCGTGATTGATGGGCTTCGTGCCTCAACCCTATTTATTTTCTCTTGTTTTGTCTTGTAACTTGGCGACTGACTTGGCGAATTCTCCAAAATCCTGCAAGCTTGATTGGGCAATTGAATAGACAATAGCCCAGTTAATAGCATTATAGTTATGGACGGCCAAGTTACGAAACCCAACCGCTTTTTTCATGCGTACAGCCAAATCAGCACTAATCATTCCGGCATTATATAAAACATCAAAGGTTTGTCCCATTGTGTCGGGCGGTGGAAGCTCCGTTCCTGAAATGAGATGAGCCCCAATGTCCACATAAATTTGCACAGCACGCGTCAGATTCAATGAGAGGATGTCCTGAGCATCAATGTCTTTCGCCAATGCATCGGCATCTTTTGGGCGCTTTTCTTCAACCCGGCGTAAGGATCGCCGTAGGGACTCCAGTTTCTGTTCAATCACTGGCCAATCCATGCCTGCCTCCTTTCCGTGAGGATTCTGCTCTGATACGGCACAAAATCTGCCTGGTTGAAAAGATGTTTACTCAGCATCACGGCGAAGCGGGCATCGTCCCCCAGTATTCTTTTGCCTCGAGTCACAATTTGCCCCAGCAAAGGTTCTCCAACGGAAAAAATATCTACCAAGTCTACAGGTCGGCCCAACGCTTCGGCCAATTCCGCAATCAGTTGCATCTTTTCATGTTCTTCAAGTGGACGATCAGCACCAATCGCCAAATCAAGGTCACTGTCACGACTCGCCTCACCTTTGGCCAAAGATCCAAACAATACCGCCATAAGAATAATGGGATGTCTATCCAATACTTGTTTGATACCAGCAATATCCGGCGCTATTAAATTATTGAGGTTGTCCATACAAAGATCCTTTGAATCGGTTTTAGACAATAACATAAGAGTCTGGCGGGGAGTTGCTGTTTTTGCGAAAGCTTGTTTAGGGGCATCCCAGTAAAGTGGGCCGCTAAAGCTGTCGATTGAGCGATTAAATGCAGATGATTTTCCAAAATAGCATAGGCGTATATTTTTAAATCGCGTTGTTCTTGACGATAGGCTAATGCATCTAAAACAACCTGAACCGTTGCCGGACGGGTAAAAATCGGTATCCAGTCGTTTATTGTACAAGTCAGAAAGTGAGGTGCTTGCGTATTCTGATTAATTTGAACAGTGATTCTGGCCGAACTTGAACACCTAAAACCTAACGCATCGGTGGAAGTTAATTTTTACTCTAAGTGTTCAAC
>PGZD01000002.1 GCA_002843155.1 Gammaproteobacteria bacterium HGW-Gammaproteobacteria-3 | reverse complement strand
AACAGCAAAAAATCCGTAGTGCCAACCGACAGTAGTTAAAATTTTTAACTGATTGAAATGGCGGGGAACTTCGTTATTAGGTGACGAAGTTGGGTTAGGGAAGTATTTTTTATTTGGTCCGGCATTAATGGTACGCACAGGCGTCGCAAAACGCATTCCGTCGGCTGAAGCGACTTCACCACCACCCCATTTTTTTGCCAAAGAGAGGGTTGATTGATGATCGACCAATCGGGCATTAGCCCGAACAAGCGTTTCCGCCCGCAGGTAGTTTTGCTTGACCCAATTCAGGCGATGGCGAGTCAGCGCCGGAATGTGGTGCTTGATTAAGGGTTCCAGTCCAATATTACAGGCTTCGGCCATGAGTACCGCACAAATACTGACCGATAAATCATTGGCACGAGCATTGGCTTCGCTCACATGCGTAAATTCATCGGCAAAGCCAGTATGAGTATGGATTTCCAATAGTAACTCGGTCGTGTTCGCGTTTGGTGGTATCCCTTTGAGCGTAATCCGCCAAAATACCCACGTCTCCAATCGACAATTGTCCGGCCACAGCTTTGGAGTCGTAATCGACAGTCGCTTCTTGTATGTCGCATGGCTTTTGTGATGGTGACTATGCAAATATCGAAGGACATGTTTTCTATATCCAGCGGCGCCGTTTGCTGTTGGCAAAATAGCAAAAATCGCGCAAGAGAATTGAATCCTTCCTGGCCTGTCTGACCCAGCGTGGCAGTCAATACACTCGGATTTGTCCTCGCTTGCCCTTAGGTAGGACTACAATCCCGGATGGGCTAATAGGGTAGCGTTGCCGATCAGTTGTGGGGTCATAGCCGATAACAGTGGCCGGTTCGATGAGATTATATCGGCCAATGATGGCACGACGAAGACGGGAGCCACTGCCTATGAAGTTGTAGTCCATGATGATGCAATCTTCAATATCGACGTCGCGCTCGATCATTACCTCATGCCGGATCACCGAATTACGAATATTGCCCCCATTGATAATGGTCCCTCCGCCAATAATGCAGTTTCGAATTTCACCGCTAATGATCCTGGCTTCCGGCCCGAAATAGTGATCAGAATAAATGGGCCAATCGGGATTGAAGGTATCGAACCTCGGCTCCAGTCCAAGCAGATCCATATGCGCCGCATGATAGGACTCAAAGTTGCCGACATCGCGCCAATAAGCCGGTTCTTCATAAGTTTTGACGCCTGGGATCCGGTTGGAGGTGAAATCATAAGCGCAGACCTTGTGCGTGCGCATCAGTTTAGGAAGTACATCATGGCCGAAATCTTTTTCTCCTCGGGCATGAGCTTCCTCCAGAGCATCAATGAGCACATGGGTCTTAAACAGGTAATTACCCATTGAGGAAAAACAGTGTTGCGGATCGCCAGGAATAGGCTTGGGTTGCGCTGGTTTTTCCTGAAAATCAATGATTCGGAACGAACTATCAGGAGTGATGATGCCAAAGTTGTGACCCTGATTCAATGGCACAGGCAAGGCTGCCACCGTCATATCGGCCTCATGGTCCAAATGAAACTGAACCATTTGGTTAATATCCATGCGATAGATGTGATCGGCGCCGAAGACCGCCACCATGTCGGGGCGGTGATGTTCTATCAACCCCAGGTTCTGATAGACGGCGTCAGCAGTGCCCTGAAACCAATCCGGGCCGCCGCGCATCTGGGGCGGAACCACAGTCACAAAGTGGTCCGCAATGATATTCGAAACCGACCATGCTCGTCGCACGTGCTCGATCAATGACTGGGATTTGTACTGGACCAGCAAATAGATTGAGTGGATTTCGGAATTAACCAGATTGCTGAGCACAAAATCGACAAGGCGGTAACGCCCGCCGAAGGGAACTGCCGGTTTTGATCGTTCTGCCGTGAGCGGGTTCAGGCGAGTGCCTTCGCCGCCAGCCAATACGATCGCCAGCACTTTTGGGATAGCCATCTCGCCCTCCGATTCTAAAGTCAAATACGCTTAATGAAAAAATACCTTTATGGGTCGCCTTTGAAATTTATTTCCTGGCTCCCAGTCGCTGAGTCGAACTGAAATACATGGTCAACTCTCAGGGCAGTGCTAATCCAGATTCAGGATCGGATCATGGTAAGAATCATCTTGAATTGCTTCAGCGCCTTAAGACTGTGCGGTTGCTGCGCGGGTATGAGAATCATATCGCCTCCTTGCAAGTGATTGGGTTTACCTGCGATGCTGACTTCTGCTTCGCCTTCGAACACCTGCACCAGGGCGTCGAAGGGCGCCGTATGTTCGCTCAGGCCTTGTCCTTCGTCGAACGCGAAGATGGTCACGTTACCCGTTGGTTTTTTGACAATTTCGCGGCTAACAATGGAGCCGTCCTGGTAGTTCACCAACTCGCTGGCCCTGGCGATTTCGGCGCCATTGAGCCCTTTGGGCTTGGGTGTGTTTTCTGCTTGCATAATTCACCTTTACAATCTGTTTTACCAATCAGGCGGACGCTCGATCCTGTCGAGACCTATTGTTGTCACAAATGAAGTGATGGCTTATTCCATCAGTTTAAAAAAATCTTTAGGTGCACCACAGATCGGACAAGACCAGTCATCCGGTATGTCGGCCCAACGGGTTCCAGGAGCAAGGCCACTATCAGGATCACCCTTTGCTTCATCGTAGATATGCTCGCATTCCCTGCATTGATATTTTTTAAAATCGGACATGCTGTTTCTCCTGTGGGGTAGAGTTAATGCGATTATTTGGATATCGTGAACGAAAAAAGGATAGCTTCGCCTTCATCTTTCAAGTGCCCCGGTTACTCGCTGCTTAAGCATGGGGAGCAACTCCTTCTCGAACCAAGGATTTCGGCTAAGCCAAATATTGTTTCGCGGACTTGGATGCGGAAGGGGGATTATCTTGGGCCCATGGGATTGCCAACCTCGAACCGTCTCAGTAAGTGACGCGCCTACTTCATTGATGTGATACGCCTGTGCATACTGTCCAACAACCAACATCACTTCAAGATGGTGCAGGTGACCAAGAAATTGCTCGCGCCATGCCTCCGCGCATTCAGGCCGCGGCGGAAGGTCACCAGATTTACCCGTGCCGGGAAAACAAAGGCCCATTGGCAGAATTGCGATCTGTTTCGAATCGTAAAAGACTTCGCGCGTCACCCCCATCCATTCACGCAAACGATCACCACTGGCATCATCGAAAGGCACACCGGAGTCATGAGCTTTTCTGCCGGGTGCTTGGCTGGCAATCAGCACTCTAGGAGCCTGTCGGACTTAATCGGCAACACATTGATTCAAGTGAAGGTTTTAATTTTGCGTTTTACTCGAATTCCAATAAAATCAACGCCTTATGGCTTTAAGTCCGACGGTCTCCTAGCTAGCGGATGTATCTGTAGAATGGGTCGGGGTCCGTGCGGCAGATATGCTGCGCAAATACTGCAGTCTTGCACCTCGGTTAGCAAAGGTTCAAATGCGCTCATGGGTGACGTTCCTCACGAAAGACGAACAAACCATAGTGGTACATTAATCGCTCTCTCTAGCTAACGGAAAAGCCAGTCATTTTCCTGGATCACTATCGCTTGGTTATGCTCTTCGTCCTTAGCTGCATAGACGAGCGTGACGACACCCTTGTCCAGTTCTTGTTTTAAGAGCCGGATTTGCTCGTGATTGTCCTTGAGTTCAGCGAGATACTGATCCTTGAATTCTTCCCACCTGCCAGGATCATGGTCAAACCATTTCCGCAGTTCGGTGCTGGGAGCGATATCTTTGAGCCATAAATCAATGCCTGCTTTTTCCTTGGTCAAACCACGCGGCCAGAGCCTATCCACGAGAATACGCCGGCCGTCATGCTGGTCCGGCAATTCGTATACCCTTTTAATCTTGATGCTATGGTTTTCTGGCTGTTGCATTTGTGAATTGGATTCGCCGGTTGAGTTAAAAGAGTAATCACGAGGTATGGTGCAGTCGCATATTTGAAAATTGCCAGGCCAAGTACTAACAATTTAATCTTTAAAGATAATTGTGAGCAAAACAACCGAATCAACGACTGCTTTAACTGAGTGCGGATTATCGGGCATTAAATAAAGTAGCTGGCCGGATGCCAATAGTTGAGTAGTTCCTATTGCTACGCACTCAATATGTCCTGTGCTAATCCAGCCAAGATAATCGAATTTTCCAAACATCAGAGGATAATAAGTCGGGATCACAAGCTAGTTTCTAGTTCAATTATTTGTTGTAGCTTTACACATTACTTCTTTTTTATGAGATCACCCGCTGGAACAACACCGTTGGAACGGCCTTTCAGATAAATATAAAGATCATCAGCACCATCGACCACCACTTTGTTGCCTCTAAACGAATACATGATGCCGCGGCCATCAATCAGGACTCGGCGGAATTGCTCTCTAGTCATGGTTTTCATACTATGGAGTAAATTGGGATTGCTCACGTTGCCTTCTCCAGTTGATTCATGACAGCTTCCACAAGCCTCCGTTCTGTAAATATTCCAGCCGTTGAAAACGGCTTTATCGACAACATTATTACCTTGGGCCGATGGTTGTGCGAAAACCGGTTGAATTGTGAACAATGTAATGCCACAGATCATAGCAACGACGAGTATGGTGTTAACTTGGTTAAGAAAGATTGTGTTCATTATTGCCTCACTTATATTAAGTTTATTAAGTTGGAATTTCACGTTACATGGTATCCGTGCCGATACCCCGACACGCTTTTACATGTGGCATCTAGTAGCCTGTCCAAGGTGAAGTTGGTCTGATCATCGATGAAGATCGCCGGAATTACACACCGGAATTGGCGTAGCACAATCGCTGTGGTAGTGTCCTCGTCAATGCGGTGTAATGAGTCGGCCGAATAATCGATCCCTAGGTATGCCTTATGCCTCCAGATAGTACGGTCATTCATCAATCCGTATTTGAGAAAGATTGCCTGGTCTTCTTTAATTTCGTTGCCGGTATAAAGACAAACACCTTGTGCGTCGACTACCTGTTCAGGGATTGACGGTGCGTTACGGTAGGCTAGTGGAGTGATAACTATCAGACCGGTCAAGCTCACCACCATCGCGATCAATACTATGCGTATCCACCTGGACGAAAGCGCGTAATCCACAGTTGTTAGGCGATGTGCGGCAACATTCATGGTGTTTTAGCCCCCATCAGTAACCTGAAAACTCTTCCGTGCGGATGTTATCTTCATCGACGCCCGCTTCGCTCAACATTTCACGCATCGCCTTCACCATTGGCGCTGGGCCATCAAGGTAAAAAATCGGTAGCGTCAGATCGTCGATGAACTTCAAAAGCATGACTTTATTGATGAACCCGGTTTCGCCATGCCATTCGCGACTGGACTTTTCCATCTCGGCCATGGTGCCGACAAAGGTATAGCTTGGGTTTGTGTCGTGTACTGTCGACAAATCGTCCAGAAAGGCCGCATCTTCCGGCCTTCGATTGGCATAAAAGACCAGAATTCGGTGCGGAACCCGATCATGCAAGGCTTGCAGCACTATGCTTCTGACCGGTGTGACGCCTATACCACCGGTCAGAAAAACCGCCGGAACACTGGCATTGTTATGCAGGGTGAACGAGCCATAAGGCCCATCCAGCATTACCTCGGTGCCTGGCTGCATGGCTTTCAATACCCGCTTGAATGCCGTATCACGCATGCGGGTCGCAAAAATAAGATCGCCTTCGTGAGGTGCGTTGGCAAACGAAAACGCTCGCGTATATTGCCTTCGGCATCTGTTTCAGCGGGATTTATCAACGTCAGGCTGCCGAATTGACCTGCTTTGAAGGTAAAATCCTCAGGCTTCTCAAAATGAAACGCCATGGTTCCTTCAGCAATTTCGCGGTTGAATTTCAGTTTGACGGTGTATTTGGACATGGCGAACACCCCTGATTTTTGTTAAAAAGCACAAAAAATAGCCGCAAGTACATGCTATACCAGCTGACATTGAACGCATCGGCATAGAGATTTTTCGTCGCGGCGTCTGCCAGAAAGGCTTTTCTTTTAGTGACCCGCACCATTTCCGAATGATGCCCGCACAAAAACATGCGCCAGTTTTTCAGACTGGGAAGGCAATGTTGTGAGCACGCCCTGTCGCACAACCAGCGGGGACACCGTCCCCGGTATCCAGTAGCTCTTTGGGATACAAACCGCCTCATACCGTTACCGGTTCGGCTACATGAACTCCCGTAAAAAGTTGCACATAGCCGCTAGCCAAATTCGAGACTGTGATTATAGTTAACTATAGGAGTCCATTTAATATAAGACAAACGATTTTTATTTGGCTTTAATATCGGAAAATCAAATGCTAAAGCTGACATTCCGCATTCCCATGCAATATTTTGATAAAAAATCCGGGGTTATATAGGTCTTGTAATCAAACATCGATAGCTAAACTGACCGTCGGCTATTGAATCAGCTGCTGTCAATACCTCTAAAACTTGACAGCCCGCTTATGGCCGGTGTCGACCGTCAGTCTGCTTGAAGCAAGCTTGTTAGCGAATTATATTAGACGCTAATTTACGTTTTCGTACCATTGGACTTCAACCCCCTTAAATGAACGGGCAAAGTAGAGAGCCCCCCACGAAGACCTATTATTTAACATAATATACATTATGCGAACTTTAAAGCTGAGATTTATGATTCCAACCCGCCTGCTTTTAATATTGGTCTGGCGATAAAGCTGTCAACCCAACCGCTTCATCCAGCTCCACCGTCGATATAAAATATCCTCGGGCCCAACGGCAACCGCATCGTGGTGAATGGCGACCAAGACTTTAAAAATAACATCGTCCGTATAGCGGTGGCCGCCAAAACGCCAGTTCCTAATGATGGCCAGCCGCAGACCTAAGGTGCCGCGCACAGGCACAGCGCCGCCGCCCATCATCTTGCGAAATCAATTAGCCAGCGACGCGCTGCAAGACATGAGCAACATACCGACGCTGGCGAATTTATCGATGGATACCGATATAGCCGTCAGGCCCTTAGAAAACGGGGCGGTACTGTTCGCCCGCATCCAGCAAGGCGACAACCCGGCACAACTCGGTCTCATCATCAAAATGCACACGGTTCAGCCTAATCAAAACGGGTATACCGCACCTATTTAAAATTTAAAAACATAATAATTTCAGTTGCTTGTATAAAATACGAGTATCCTAAATTCAATGCAAAAAAACCAAAAGAAAACACAAAAAATCAGACTCGCTAAGCATATTACAGAGCCCTTATTGACAGGTAACGCCCACCCATTAAAAGAAAATCTGCAATGCCAGCATCAATGCGTCTTCACGGGCATTATTCGCTGCTGGATAATACGCTTTTCTGACACCGATTTCGTTGAAGCCCATTTTTTCGTACAAGGCAATAGCCGAAATATTTGAAGGACGTACTTCCAGAAAAATCGTTTCCGCTTTTTTGCCTCGGGCGATTTCGATCAGATGTTCCAGCAGTTTGCGGCCTATGCCCTGCCCTTGTTCGGCCGGATGTACGGAAATATTCAGAATATGGGCTTCGCCGACGGCAATGGAAACAATGCTATAGCCTAAAATGCGGCCCATTTCTTCACACACCCAGCAGTTGTAACCGGCTCTGAAACAATCCTTGAAAATGCCCTCGCTCCAGGGAAAGTTATAATTTTCCGCTTCTATCGCCAGTACGGCCGCCAAGTCATCCGTGTTCATTTTGCGCAGGCGCTGCAAATCACTCCGTGTCACCGAATCGGGAAACACTTTGGCGTAAAATTCCCGATCGGCATCGTAAATCACAAAATCTTTCACCCGTTGTAGAAATGCCTGCATAGTCAACCTTCAATAGCGGTAAACGAGGTCATTGCCAGTTGCAAATCTTCCCAGGCTTTGCGTTTTTCCAGCAACGATCTCAATAAATAGGCAGGATGATAAATGACGATGACCGGTATGTCATCCAAATACTGAACCGAACCTCTCAGGCGGCTCAAGGGCTGCTCGGTTTTCAACAGATTTTGTGCGGCAACACGGCCAACAGCCAGAATTATTTTCGGCTTGACATGAGCTATCTGATGGCGCAGAAAATCAGCGCAGGCCATAACTTCTTCCGCTTTCGGATCGCGGTTATTGGGCGGACGGCATTTGAGTATGTTGGTAATGAAAACATCTTCACGCCGAAGGCCCAACGCCCGAAGCATTTCCGTCAATAACTGTCCGGCGCGGCCGACAAAGGGTAAGCCCTGTTCATCTTCACTTTGCCCCGGGGCTTCGCCGATCAACATCCAGTCGGCAGAGACATGGCCTGCGCCAAATACCGTTTGCGTCCGGCTTTCGCACAAACCGCATAGGCGGCATACCGCCACTTCGGCCTGTAATTCAGTCCATCGCACAGTATCGCTCGGCGCGTTTCGATGCCCGGACGAGGCCTGTTTTATCGCCTCAGCCTCAACCGGTTCAGTGCCAACAATAGGCTCCCGCACCGGCGTCTGCCGGAGTTTGTAGACCTCGATGCCCATTGCTTCCAGATATTGCAGCCGTATCGCGTTATCGAGATCAGACATTTCACAGGCTCTCAATGCTTAAACGTCACCCTGTTGCGGATGCCTGCGTTGATTGGGCGCGTGGAGTTTGTTAACCGCATTGATATAAGCTTTGGCTGAAGCAATGACAATGTCGGTATCGGCGCCAAGGCCGTTGACAATGCGCCCGGCCTTATCCAAACGCACCGTCACCTCGCCTTGCGAATCAGTGCCGTTGGTAATGTTATTGACCGAATACAGCTCCAACGTGGCCTCGGTATTAACAAGGCTTTCGATCGCTTTCAGGCTGGCGTCAACCGCACCGCTGCCAGTCGCACTGCCGGTCAACTCCTGATTGTCCACGCGCAAGGTGATGCGGGCATTGGGTACTTCACCGGTCTCGGAACAGACGCTTAAGGCGATCAGTTTGGCATATTCATCTTCGGTGCTGATGCTGACTTCGGAAATCAAAGCTTGTAAATCTTCATCGAAAATATCATGCTTTTTATCGGCTAACTGCTTAAAACGAAAAAATGCTTCGTTCAATTCCGTTTCCGAACCAAACTCGAAGCCTAATTCAGTCATGCGGCTTTTGAAAGCATTACGTCCGGAATGCTTGCCCAGCACCATGCGATTGGCGGCCCAGCCGACATCTTCGGCACGCATGATTTCATAAGTTTCGCGGCTCTTGAGCACACCGTCCTGGTGAATACCAGACTCGTGCGCAAAAGCATTGGCGCCAACAATAGCTTTATTGGGCTGCACCGGAAAGCCGGTAATCGAGGACACCAGCCTGGAACAAGTCATGATTTCCCGGGTATCCAGACCGCTATCGCAGGCAAAAATATCCTGCCGGGTGCGCACCGCCATCACCACCTCTTCCAGCGCGGCATTACCGGCACGCTCACCCAAGCCATTGATCGTACATTCGACCTGACGCGCGCCATTGATGACCGCCGCCAGGGAATTGGCCACTGCCAAGCCCAAATCGTTATGGCAATGCACCGAAAAAATGGCCTTGTCCGAATTGGGAATACGCTCGATCAAATTGCGGATGGTTGCGCCGAACTGGTGCGGCACACTATAGCCGACAGTATCGGGAATATTCAACGTGGTGGCGCCGGCATCGATGACCGCTTCCAGGATACGGCACAAAAAGTCTTCTTCCGAACGGCCCGCGTCTTCCGGCGAAAACTCGACATTATCGGTGTATTGGCGCGCCCGTTTAACAGCCCTTACCGCATGGTCAATGACCTGCTCCGGCTGCATTTGCAATTTCATTTGCATATGAATCGGCGAAGTCGCGATAAAGGTGTGGATACGTGAACTGTTCGCGTACTGTAAAGCCGCGCCTGCTTTGTCAATATCTTTATCCAAAGCTCGGGCCAGGCCGCAAACAGTGCTGTTTTTGACCGCTTTGGCGACGGCTTCGACCGCCTCGAAATCGCCCTGGCTAGCCGCCGGAAAACCGGCTTCGATGACATCGACCTGCAAGCGCTCCAGTGCCTTGCCGATTCTGACTTTTTCATCGCGAGTCATGGATGCGCCGGGGCTTTGTTCGCCATCGCGCAAAGTGGTATCAAATATAATGAGTTTGTCTTTCATGAGAACTCCGGTCATGAAGTTTCATCGCCGTTTGCAACGGCGATAAGTGTAAAAAGGGGGGATGGCAAGAAAAATTAGAAGGAGAGAATAGGCGCCCGCAAGGGCAGCAGCAGTAAAGCCAGGCGCACTAAAACGCTGAATGCGGAGTTTGTTGAAAAGGCGGTGAAGGTGTCAGGTTTCATGGCTTGAAACTATACGCCATTGTTATTTTGCCCTCAAGTGGTTTTCACAGCAATTTCAGGACTTTCTATCCTGCAATCTGCGTTTGCGCATAACCAGCGTAAACACAGGGCCGGATATCGCATAACCCAGAAAAAACGAGAACAACACAGCCTGCGGTTGCGCCATCACAAACGCCAGGCCCAGCATGACGGCTATCGCGACGACAAAAGGTACTTTGCCTTTAAAATCGATACCTTTGAAGCTGAAATAACGGAAATTGCTGACCATCAGCAAACCGGTCGTTATCGTCAACAGCAAGGCCGGGTATTTGACCGTATCCAGCGCATAATCGTATTCCAGACTGATCCAGACAAACCCGGCAAGGATGGCGGCCGCAGCGGGACTGGGCAAACCTTGAAAATAGCGTTTATCGTCGGTTTCCACTTGTGCGTTAAAGCGGGCCAGACGCAAGGCGCCGCCTGCCATGTGGACGAACGAGGCGAACAAACCCAGTTTTCCCATGCTGGAAAATGCCCACAAATACATCACCAGCGCCGGCGCCGCGCCAAAAGAAACCATGTCCGACAAGCTGTCGTATTCGACGCCGAACTTGCTTTGGGTATTGGTCAACCGCGCCACCCGGCCATCGAGGCCGTCCAGCACCATCGCGACAAAAATCGCCACGGCCGCCGTTTCATAACGCCCGTTAATGGCCGAAGTAATGGCGTAAAACCCTGAAAACATGGCGGCCGTCGTAAACAGGTTCGGCAACAGATAAATACCCCGATGGCGTACAGGTGAATTTTTTGAACTCATAATATTGGCAGGTTTTTGATTCAACATTACAGCGATAGCCACTTTAAATTTTGAAGGACATCGCAATTTCAGCACATCACTGTGACAGTATCATTGCACACAAAAAAGCCCATCATAAGACGGGCTTTTTCTTAAAAAGACAAACCGTTCAATCAGTTTTTGCTTTTATCGACAATTTTATTGGCTTTGATCCAGGGCATCATATCGCGCAGTTTTTCGCCAACCTGCTCGATCGGATGCTCTGCATTCAAACGGCGTCTGGCAGTCATTTCCGGGTAACCGGTCAGTCCTTCTAGAATGAATTTTTTCGCATATTCGCCGGATTGAATGTTTTGCAAAGCTTCTTTCATGGCCCAACGGCTTTCTTCGTTAATGACTTTGGAGCCGGTGACATATTCGCCGTACTCGGCATTGTTGGAAATTGAATAGTTCATGTTGCCGATACCGCCTTCATACATCAGATCGACAATCAATTTCAACTCGTGCAGACATTCGAAATAAGCCATTTCCGGCGCATAACCCGCCTCGACCAGGGTTTCAAAACCGGCTTTGACCAATTCCACGGCGCCGCCGCACAAAACCGCCTGTTCGCCGAACAAATCGGTTTCGGTTTCGTCTCGGAACGTGGTTTCAATAATGCCGGAACGGCCGCCGCCGATGGCCGAGGCATAAGACAGACAAATGTCTTTGGCTTTGCCGGAAGCATCCTGATGGATGGCAATCAGGTCGGGAATGCCGCCGCCCCGGACAAATTCGGAACGCACGGTATGGCCCGGCGCTTTCGGCGCGATCATAATGACATCGAGATCGGCGCGAGGACTGACCTGATTGTACAAAATGGCAAAGCCGTGGGCAAACGCCAGAGCCGCGCCTTGTTTCAGGTTCGGTTCAATCTCCGATTTATACAATTGTGATTGAAACTCATCGGGCGTCAACATCATGACCACATCGGCGCCGGTAACCGCTTCGACGACACTTTTAACCGTCAAATCGGAAGCCTGTGCTTTGGCGACCGAAGCCGAACCGTTACGCAAACCTACCACGACATCAACGCCGGAATCTTTTAAATTGTTGGCATGAGCATGGCCTTGCGAACCGTAACCGATAATAGCTACTTTTTTGCTTTTGATGATTGAAAGATCGGCGTCTTTATCATAATAAACTTGCATGAGTTTTCCTGTTTCCTGTTCTAAAAAAATTTGATAGGGCTAAGTTCAAGCTATACTGAGAAGTATAACATCGTCAGAACCCGGCTGTTACAGATGCAAGCCTTTTTCGCCCCGGCAAATACCGGTAGCGCCGGAGCGCACCACTTCGATGATACTGTCTTCATCAAGGGTTTTGACAAAAGCGTCCAGCTTGTCCGAAGGCCCGGTCATTTCCACTACATAGGTCGTCGGTGTAACATCGATAATTTTGCCGCGAAAAATCTCGACGACCCGCTTGACTTCAGCCCGGGTCAGATCGGTCGTTCGGATTTTCAACAACATCAATTCCCGCTCGATATGAGCCGATTCGGCCAAATCGATCAGCTTCACCACATCGATCAATTTGTTCAACTGCTTGGTGATCTGTTCGATAATATTGTCATTGCCCCATGTCACCAGCGTCATGCGCGACAAACTGGCATCCTCGGTGGGTGCGACGGTGAGCGATTCGATATTATAGCCGCGCGCCGAAAACAACCCGGCGACTCTGGACAAGGCGCCGGACTCGTTTTCGATCAAAATGGAAATAATATGTCTCATTATGCCAACTCCCTGTCCGTCGTGGTTCCCGGCGCTACCCGCAGCTTCATCTCATGATGGGCTTTGCCCGCTTCTATCATGGGATAAACGTTTTCCGTCCGGTCGGTGATAAAATCCATGAACACAGTCCGATCTTTCAAAGCAAAAGCTTCTTCCAAAGCGGGCTTTACATCTTCAGGCTTGTCCACCAACATGCCGACATGACCGTAGGCTTCAGCCAGCTTGACAAAATCCGGAAGCGTATCCATATAAGAATGTGAATAACGGCTTTCGTAGGAAAACTCCTGCCATTGCCGCACCATACCCATATAGCGGTTGTTCAGATTGATGATTTTAACCGGCGTATTGTATTGTAACGCCGTTGACAGCTCCTGTATGCACATCTGGATACTGGCTTCACCGGTAATACACGCCACATTCGCTTCGGGATAGGCCAGTTTAACACCGATCGCGGCCGGCAAACCGAAGCCCATGGTGCCAAGGCCGCCCGAATTGATCCAGCGGCGCGGTTTATCGAAATGATAATATTGCGCCGCATACATTTGATGCTGCCCTACATCCGAGGTAATGAAAGCATCGCCCTGGGTGACGGCATACAATTGCTCAACCACAAATTGCGGTTTGATCAGGGCGCTGTCGCGATCATAATCGAGACACTTGATCGAACGCCATTGCTCGATCTGCTCCCACCAGGCTGCCAGTGCTTTTTTGGCCGGTTGTTTTTTGCTTTCCCGGATGAATTCCAGCATTTGTTCCAATACCGGCTTGACCTGTCCGACAATCGGAATGGCCACTTTAACCGTTTTGGAAATCGAAGCCGGATCGACATCGATATGGATGATCCGGGCATGCGGGCAAAACTGGGCCAGCTTACCTGTCACACGGTCATCGAAACGGGCGCCCACGGCCAAAATGACATCGCTTTCATGCATGGCCATATTGGCTTCGTAAGTACCGTGCATTCCCAGCATACCGACGAATTGCCTATCGGTGGCGGGGAAGCCCCCCAAGCCCATCAGGGTGTTGGTAATCGGATAGCCGAGCAGCCGGGTCATTTCGGTCAATTCCCTGCTGGCTTCACCCAGGATAACACCGCCGCCTGAATAAATTATCGGACGCTGCGCCGACAGCAACAATTCCACCGCTTTTTTGATCTGTCCCTTATGCCCCGTCACGGCCGGATTATAAGACCGCATTACAATTTTCTTGGGGTATTTATAAGGTACTTTAATGGTCGGGTCGGTAATATCTTTGGGCACATCGACAACAACCGGGCCAGGCCGTCCGGTAGTCGCCACATAAAACGCCTTTTTTATCGTCTCGGCCAGTTTGGTGACATCCTTGACCAGAAAATTATGCTTAACACAGGGTCTGCTGATGCCGATCATATCGACTTCCTGAAAAGCATCGCTGCCTATCACCGGCGACGGCACCTGGCCGGAAATAATCACCATGGGAATGGAGTCCATATAAGCCGTGGCTATGCCGGTTATGGCATTGGTCGCGCCCGGCCCTGAAGTTACCAGCACCACGCCGGGCTTGCCGGTCGCGCGGGCATAAGCATCAGCGGCATGAGTCGCCCCTTGTTCATGGCGCACCAGAATATGCTTGACCGCATCCTGTTGAAATATGGCGTCATACAGATGCAATACCGCACCGCCGGGATAGCCAAAAATATACTCGACACCCTCGTCTTTAAGGCTCTGAATTACTATTTCTCCGCCGCTTAACTCCACACTACCACCCTCAATAATTAATTGCCGAAAGTGTTCGGTAAAACCCTGCCCTTGCCGCTACACTTAAGTTTTATTCCGAAAAAAGGTTAGATAAACTACTGGTTTTACTTCTTTTCGTCAAGACCCGTGTACTGTTTTATCTTGACCCGGACGCAATTGCAATGATTTATAGCAAAACCCTTAGCGCCGTGCGTTTTTTATCGTCACGGGCACGCTAAAGCAGGTATTATTGAGCCATTTGTTGCACGGAGATTTGCGCCATGCCTGCCTTTAATCTATTCCAAGGACATCTGGCCCCAAACGCCGACCTGATCATTTATTTCGCCCTGGTTGCCGCTTTTATAGCCATCGCCTACAGCCTGCTGACCTTGCGCTGGATCATCGAACGCCCTGACGGCAACGACGCCATGCAGCGCATTGCCGCCGCGATACATCAAGGCGCAGTGGCTTATCTGGCGCGGCAATATAAAGTCATTGCCGGTGTCGGCCTCGTGCTGTTGGCCGTTATCGCCTACGGCCTTAACGGGGCCATAGCCGGTGGTTTTGCGCTGGGCGCTTGCTGTTCCGCCCTGGCCGGTTTTTTAGGCATGCATACCTCGGTCCGGGCCAATGTCCGTACTGCCCAGGCCGCCCATGAAGGCACCGCGCAAGCCTTCATGATCGCTTTCAGAGGCGGCTCCGTCACCGGACTGCTGGTGGTCGGCTTAGGGCTTTTCGCCGCCAGCGGCTATTATAGCCTGTTGCTTTGGCTGGCTGTCGAGCAGCCGCTGCATGCCTTGATCGGCGTGGCCTTTGGCGCGTCACTTATTTCAATCTTCGCGCGTCTTGGCGGCGGCATTTTCACCAAAGGCGCCGATGTCGGCGCCGATATTGTCGGTAAAATCGAAACCGGAATACCGGAAGACGATCCGCGAAATCCAGCGGTCATTGCCGACAATGTCGGTGATAATGTCGGCGACTGCGCCGGTATGGCGGCTGATTTATATGAATCCTACACGGTTTCGTTGATTGCCACCATGCTGCTGGCCGGACTGCTGGTTACCGGCAACGAGCAAACCGTCATATTCTATCCGCTGGCCCTGGGCGGCATCTCGGCGTTGACCTCGGTGATTGGCGTTTTTTTTGTCAAAATCGGCGCCAGCGGTAACATCATGAGAGCGCTGTATCGCGGTATCATCGTTTCAGCCGGTTTGGCGTTACTGGTTTTTTATCCGCTCACGCGCGAGTTGCTCGGCGACGGCCTGATATTATCCGGGCAATACGTGACCTCGCTCAATCTCTATTATTGCACCGTCATCGGTATCGGCCTGATGGGCGCGTTGATGGTCAGCACTGAATACTACACTTCCAGCGCTTATTCACCGGTAAAACAAATCGCCAAAGCCTCGACTACGGGCGACGGCACCAACGTGATAGCGGGACTAAGCCTCTCCTTAAAAGCCACGACGATACCGGTTTTGTTGATTTGCGCCAGCATGTGGGGAACGTTCGAACTGGCCGGCTTGTTCGGCATTGCCATCGCCGCCACTGCCATGCTGTCAATGACCGGCATTATTGTCGCGCTCGACGCTTTTGGCCCCATTACCGACAATGCCGGCGGCATCGCTGAAATGGCGCAAATGTCGCCCGAAGTACGTAAAATCACCGACCCTCTGGATGCGGTCGGCAACACCACTAAAGCCGTGACCAAAGGTTACGCGATGGGTTCGGCAGGGCTTGCCGCGTTGGTGCTGTTTGCCGATTATACCCATGCGCTCGGTGGCCTGGTTTCCGACCTGTCCAATCATCTGGTGCTGATAGGTTTATTGATCGGCGCCTTGATTCCTTATCTGTTCAGCGCCCTGGCCATGGAAGCTGTGGGGCACGCCGCCGAGGACATCGTCAATGAAGTCCGGCGCCAATTTAAGGAAAACCCCGGCATCCTGGATTTTTCAAGCCAACCGGATTATTCCAGAGCCGTTGACATTCTGACCCTGTCAGCCATCAAGAAAATGATAATACCGTCGCTGTTGCCGGTGATTTTTCCGATTCTGACCGGCCTGATTCTGGGCAAGGAAGCTTTGGGCGGCGTCCTCATCGGCACTATCATTTCCGGCCTGTTCATCGCCATATCGATGACGGTGGGCGGCGGCGCCTGGGATAACGCCAAAAAATACATTGAAGAAGGCCATTTCGGCGGCAAAGGCTCCATTGCCCACAAAGCCTCCATCACCGGCGACACGGTCGGCGACCCTTACAAGGATACCGCAGGGCCTGCCGTCAATATCATTATCAAAATGGTCAATATCGTCGCCATGCTGATGGTGCCTTTTTTATGACACCGGAATTAAAGCCCGCGCAAGGCATCGCGCAGCGCTTCCCATGAAATCAATACACAGCGCTGGCGCGCCGGATATTCCCGCACCACGGACAGCGCTTGTAGATTATTGGTTGGGTGCTTGACATCATTCTCGTTGCCGTCGCCGAATAGGTCCCGCATTTCTTCCCATAAATGATAGGCCTCCTGCTTACTACAGCCGGTCACAGCTTCGGTCATCATGGATGCGGAAGCCATGCACACGGAACAGCCCCGGCCGCGAAATTTTACCTGCGCCAATTTTTCGCCCTGTAAATAAAGCCCGACTTCAATTTCGTCACCGCAGCGCGGATTATGCCCACGCCGCACAATGTCGGCGCCGTCGAGTTCACCTTTGTTGCGCGAATGGCGAAAATGATCCAGCAACACCGCACTGTAGAAACTCTCTTTCGCCATCACTTTCTCCTAAGCAAACAGACGCCGCACCCGGTCGATAGCGGCCAGCAAGGCATCGATATCGTCCTGCCGGTTATACACACCGAAGCTCGCACGCGTGGTTGCGCTCAGTCCCAGTGAATGCATCAGCGGTTGACAACAGTGATGCCCGGCACGCACCGCCACGCCGCATTCGCCGAGGACCTGGGCAATATCATGAGGATGAATGCCCGGCATATCGAAAGAAATAATCGACGCAGAAGTAGGCGTCATTGGCGCTATCAGCCGCAATCCGTCAATCCGCGCAAGCGCCGCGCCGGCCCGGCGCGTCAGTGAATCGACATGGGCTTCGATGCGCCGCATACCGATGCCACCCAGATAATCGACCGCCGCCGCAAAACCGACAGCATCGGCCAGGTTGGGCGAGCCCGCTTCAAACCGCGCCGGAATGGCGCTCCAGCTACGCGTTTCGTCACTCACCTCGTCAACCATGCCGCCACCCAGCAATAACGGTTCCATTTCCTCCAGCCTCGCGCTTTTGGCGTAGAGCGCGCCGATGCCGGTCGGGCCGTACATTTTATGCGCCGAGAACACCAGAAAATCACAGTCTAACACGCCCACATCAATGGGTATGTGCGCCACCGACTGCGCGGCATCGACCAGCACGGGAATATTCAGGGCGGCGGCCTGCTCACACAATGCTCCGACCGGATTGACGCCACCGAGCACATTGGACACATGGCACAATGCAATCAAACGCGTGCGTTTACTGAAAAGCTCCGTGGCTGCATCAAGATTCAGTGTGCCGTCTTCATGTAATTCGATAATCCTGAGCTTGGCATTGCATAGCTTGCAAATGCGTTGCCAGGGAAGAAAATTGGAGTGATGCTCCATGCGCGTCACCCAGATATAATCGCCCGCTTGCAAGCGATTTCGGGCCCACCCCCACGCGACCATGTTAATGGCTTCCGTTGTCGAACGCGTAAACACGATTTGTTCGGATTTTTCCGCACCGATAAAACCGGCAAGCTTGACCCGGGAATTTTCATAGAGGGCGGTAGCTGCGGCCGCCAGAGGATAAAGGCCGCGATGAATCGGTGCGTAACAGCTCTGGTAACAATCGGCCATGGCCGAGATGACCGATGCCGGTTTTTGAGTGGTAGCGGCATTATCCAGATAATGGAGACACGAATGTTGCGCCGATTGCAACAGGGGGAAATCCGCGATTTTATTTTCCAGAAGTAAAAAGGCCGACTCACTCATGCTGAAGTTTTTCCCGCAGACGCATGCCGCTGCCGCCACGCCGCAGCAACACAATTTCACTCATCACGGACAGGGCGATTTCTTCCGGCGTGCGCGCGCCAAGGTCAAGACCTGAAGGCGCTACCACGCGCTCTATCTGGTCTGCCTCAATTCCGTCAGCACGCAAATAATCCAGCACCAACCGGGAACGTTTCCGGCTGGCGATCAGTGCAATGTAAGCGGCAGATGATGACAGCGCGCGTTTCATGGATTCATGGTCACCTTTGTGCTGGGTGGCGATTACCACATAGTCATCGGCGCGTGGCTGTAACTGTGCATAATCCAAATCATCGTTTATCAATTTTGCCGCTTGGGGGTATTTGTCCCGGCTCACACAAGGGTCGTTGACGATGACCCGCAATCCCAGTAAATCTCCCATCAGGCATAAACATTCGGCGATACGGCCATGTCCCATGATCCACAGCGCCGGACGCGGCAACACAGGTTCCACATAGACGCGCATACTGCCGCCACAAGGCATACCCGCCCCCAGTATTTCATCATCCAGATCGATTTCGATCATCGCGGTTTCCCCGATTTGCATACATTCGAGCGCCTGTCGGCAGGTAGTGGATTCAGCACAGCCGCCACCCACCCAACCGGCAATGATTTCGCCGTTTTGATCGATCACCGCCTTGGCCGAAGTCTTGGCGGAAACCGAGCCCCGGGTTTCCACCACGGTGGCAATGGCAAACGCCTGTTCGTCGGCACGCATTTGCGAAATAATATCAAAAACTTCCTGGGCCATAAGCTTTAGTAACCTCCCTCCAGGGGGGCAGCAGCGGAGCGATTCGCCAGCCGCGCCGTTAATCGGGCATAATCTTCCTGCGTATCGAGATCGAACACCACGCGATCGTTATCAAACTCCAGCGTTGTCACCCATTGCGGATTTTTTTCAATGAAGTGTTTGCAACCCAGGTTACGTCCACCTTTAAGAATTTCGTCACGATACTGCGCTCCCAGAATAAGGGGATTACCCCGGCGCCCTTGATAAGTGGGCACCAGTACGCAAGTCTGCGTGGCGAGAAAATGATCGATCAGACGATTGATATCAGCCACTTCCAGCAGCGGTTGATCCGACAGGCACACCATGACGCCGGCACAGGGCTTTTGTAAGGCTTGTAAACCGCAATACACTGAGGTCATCTGTCCTTCCCGGTAATGCCCGTTGCCGACCCAGCGGATAGCCAGGCCGTCGAGCAGGGTATGCATACTTTTTTGTTGATGCCCGAGCACGACGACAACTTCGCGCAATTTTGCCCGTAGCAACGTTTTTACCGTGCGCCGTAATAAAGGCTCGCCGTTGATGTGCAAAGCCAGTTTATTGCCTTGCCCCATGCGCTGGGATTCGCCGGCGGCAAGCAAAATGGCGGAAACTCCGGTACTCATGTTGTCGCCTCTCCGGCAGGCAGGTATTGTTCCGGTGTTTTTTCAAAATTGTGCAGGCAGTCTGCACCACAGAAATAATAACTCAAGCCCCGGTAATCACTTTTATATTTCGTCGTTGCCATGTCGATGCTCATGCCGCACACAGGATCGATGGCCGTACCCTGCCCCGCTGTCAATTGCCGGTCTGATGCCTGCGCCTGGCAACAGTCGGTTTTCTTGTCCGCCTGCTCAGTGTTTGCGCGACAAGATCCGGTATCGACTTCCGTCGCACGCCGCAGTTTTACCACAGCCGCTAACACGGACAAGGCAATTTCTTCCGGCGTCACCGCGCCAATATCGATTCCGGCGGGAGAAATAATGGCATTGACAGTCTCGGGGTCCAGGCCACGCTCTTTCAGGTAATCGCGCAGTTTTTTTGCCTTACGTTCGCTGGCAATAAAAAGTATATGCTGCGCGCCGCTGGCCAGCGCGGCCTCAAGCGCCGCTTCATCCTGTTTACCCTGGGTCGCCACCACCACGAAAGCCGGTGCGGCAATAGCACCTGGATCAAAACCGTCAATGATAGCTGTTGCCTCGGGAAATAGTTGCGTATCGGCACCGGGACAGGCTGAAGTCACGGCAAAACCGACCCGGTTCGCCAGCACCGACAGCACCTGGGCACTGGGCGCGTCACCCATGATCAGCAGGGCGGGCCGCACCCGTACCGGTTCAATAAAAATATCCAGAATGCCGCCACTGTGACAGGTCATGCCGAAATCGATAACACCCTCTTCCGGCTTAACGCCCTTCGGGCCGATACGAATCAAACGTGGCCGACCATCCTGCAAGGCTTTTTCGGCTGTGGCGATCACCGCAGGCTGGGCGCAGCCGCCGCCAATCCAGCCGTCTATTTCACCGTTGTCATCAATAATGGCTTTGGCTCCCGGCTTGGCCGAAGTCGGTGCTTCACAACGCACCACGGTCGCCAGGGCAAAGGCGACTCCCTTGCGTTTGAGATCGAGCACTTTTTCCAGAATGGCATCGTTTGCCAACATGATTTTTGTCCCGTTAAAGATTGATGAGGGCGGTTTCCAGCGCCGCCAGACTCTGTAGATTATGTGCGGGCGCCAATAGATCCACAAACGGCAATGCCGCCAGCATACCGGCGGTTTTGGTTTCATAACCCGGACGCCCCAGCAAAGGGTTGAGCCACACCAGTTTACGGCACCGCTGTTTGATCTTTGCCAGCTCTTGCGCCAGTTGCCCGGCCGGGCCGGTATCCAGTCCATCGCTGAGCATCACCACCACGGTGTGCGAATTAAGCCGTCGGCCATAGTTCTGATTAAAATCCCGCAGACATTCACCAATACGCGTGCCGCCCGACCATCCCTGTGAGATGAGCGCCAGGCTGTGCTGCAACTTCACATAATCGGTCTGGCGCATGGCATGACTGATGTGCACCAGCCTGGTATGGTAAGCAAAAGCATCCGCATCGCTGAAGGCATTGATCATGCCCTGGGCAAAACGCAAAAATACAGAGCTGTACATAGACATCGACCGGCTCACATCCACTATCAGTAACAATCGTGGCTGACGTTTATATTTCCGGTTATAAGCCAGTTCCATGGGCATACCGCCAAAACGCAAACTATTGCGCAGGGTACGGCGTAAATGAATGCGACGGCCCTGTTGATGAATTTTTTCGCGGCGTTTGAAGCGGCGATGCATTTTTCGCGCCAGTCGCTCCGCCAGCCTTTCAAACGCACGCATTTGGCTGTCATCACTGATAAACCGAAAATCCATCCGCAACAGATTCTCATGATAACCGGCGCCGCCACGGGTGCCGTTTTTACCGGCATCCCGGAGGTCACTTTCACCGCCCAGGTCAACCTCATTCACTTTATCAACAGGCTGCCTGCCCCGGCTTTTCGCGGTATTACCCGGTGTCAGCGCTCCAGACACCGGCTGATATTGGCTGCGCACCTTGCCCGGTCGCCAGTAGGCATCAAACAGCTCATTGAAACGTTCCCAGTCGTCCTGATTCGAACACAACAAACTGCGCAGGCCCCAATGCAGGCGGGTAATATTCAGCACATTACAGAACAGGGCAATTCTTTGCGCATCGATTTCTTCGGCAACTCCGGCACAAAAACCGTTGCTGCGCGCCAGACGCACAAATTCCACCAGCCGCGATTGCAGTTGCTCGCCAATAAGCGGAAGAAAGGCCGTTGATGGGTTCCTGGCTGTCATACCGCCCTCGCTATCAGACGTTTCACTTCATCCGGTGCCAGACCACTGTCTTCATGTGTTTTCAGCAAACATACCAGCGAATCCGTTACCGCTTCGATGTCATTGTCTAGCGAGGATACGTTCAGGCGCAGCAACGCCGCAGCCCAGTCCAGAGTTTCGGAAATACCGGGGTTTTTACGCAGATCGGTCTTGCGCAGTGACTGCACAAAAGCAACCACCTGACGAGCCAGTTGCAGGCCTATTTCGGGCAATCGGGTGGTTACGATGCGTAACTCCTTATCGAACCCGGGATACTCGACATAATAATAGAGACAACGGCGGCGCAATGCGTCGCTGAGTTCGCGTGTGCCGTTGGAAGTCAGCACCACATAAGGTATGCTGATTGCGCCAAGGGTGCCCAGTTCAGGCACACTGATCTGAAAATCGGATAACACTTCCAGTAAAAAAGCCTCGAACTCTTCGTCGGCCCGGTCGATCTCATCGATCAGCAGTACCGGTGACACCGGCTGGCGAATCGCCTGTAGCAATGGCCTTTGTAAAAGGTACTTGTCGCTGAAAATCTGCTGTTCGGCGCTTTCCGGATTGACTTTACCCTGCTCCAGCATTTTGATGGCCAACAACTGGTGCTGGTAATTCCATTCGTACACGGCGGCATTCACATCCAGACCTTCATAGCATTGCAATCGAAGCAGGCGGCAAGCAAATATTCTCGCAAGTGCGCACGCGACTTCGGTCTTGCCGACACCGGCATCACCTTCAAGCAGTAATGGCCGCTGTAACGCGACAAACAACGACAGGGTGGCAGCCATACTGCGGTCGGCAATATAACCGGCTTGTGCCAGACGTTGTTGCAGGTCGTCGGGTGTCATCCGATTGTTCCGTATAGTGAGTGCATTAAGTTTCGGACGTTTTGTGCCCGCCAAGCAGTTTTTTAAACATGCCGACCAACACTTTCCACATCAGCACCAGACCATTGAGTTCCTTGGGCCGTTCGGCCAGTGCTTCCCTGGCGCTTTTTGTCGCTTCACCTTCGCCCATGGCAAGCACCTGGTCGGCAAAATTCTTACCGAACTGGCTCAGTATCTGATCCGATACCTGGGTCATCATGCGCCCGCCCAGACTTGCCGCCTTGCCGGTCATGCTGACCGTAGCCTTGCCGTTCAATTCGCAGTTGCCATTACCGGTATCGGCCACCCACGCGGTCAAGTCCATTGCCGCCGAGGACGAACCCTTGGTATCCTGACCGCTGCCGATCAAATGCACCTGTTTTTTGGCGCTATCGATGCCTTTGATTTCAATAGTGCCATTGAATGCCATGGCCGCCGGGCCGATTTTGACTTTGACCCTGCCTTTGTAATGCGCATCGTCAACGCTCTCGGTAATTTCCGCGCCCGGCATGCAACCGGCAACGCCCGGAATATCCTGTAAAAATTCCCATGCTGCCGTCACACCTGCAGCAATCGGAAAAGTTTTCACCAGCTCTATTTTCATAAAATTTCTCTCAGGGTATGCCATTTAAAGTCTGTCACTCATGCTTGTCCAGACCCAGCTCATGGATTTTCCGCCAGACACGATAAGCATTGTGCGGCATGTCCATATGGGTGACACCCAGATGGGAAAAAGCATCGACAATGGCGGAAGTAAAACACGGAATGCTGCCGACATGCGGTGACTCGGCGACACCTTTGGCACCCAGTGGATGATGCGGTGACGGCGTTACGGTGTAATCGGTTTCCCAAAAAGGCGTTTCGACAAAGGTCGGGATGAAATAGTCCATGAAGGTGTTGCCAAGCAGATTGCCTTGTTCATCAAACGGCATCTGCTGACCCATGGCCACGGCAAATCCTTCGGTCAGTCCGCCGTGAATCTGTCCTTCGATGATCATTGGATTGATACGCGTACCGCAGTCATCCAGAGCATAGAAGCGGCGAACTTTGGCTTCCCCGGTGCATTTGTCGATGTCGATCACACACAGATAAGCGCCGAACGGATAAGTGAAATTGGGTGGATCATAGTAATTCGTGGCCTCCAGACCCATTTCCATACCGTCGGGCACATTGTTGTAGGCGGCCCAGGCCACTTCTTTCATGGTTTTTTCCTGACCGGGCACACCTTTTACCTTGAAGCGGTCAACCTCCCAATCCAGATCGTCTGCGCTCACTTCCAGTAAATGGGCGGCTATCCTGGCGGCCTTGTCGCGAATTTTGCGCGCGGCCATTGCCGTGGCCGCGCCGCCGACCGGCGTGGAACGCGAACCGTAGGTTCCAAGGCCATAAGGCGCGGTATCGGTATCGCCTTCCTCGATCTGAATGTCCTCGGAAGGAAGCCCCAATTCGGTGGCGATAATCTGCGCGTACGTTGTCTGATGCCCCTGTCCCGTACTCAAGGTGCCCATGCGCGCCACTACGCTACCGGTGGGATGTACACGAATCTCGGCGCTTTCGAACATACCCACGCCGAGTATGTCACAGGCCTTGCTCGGACCTGCACCGACAATCTCGGTAAAAGTCACCAGGCCTATGCCCATTAATTCTCCCCGGGCGCGTTTTTCCTGCTGTTCCCGGCGCAAGCCATCGTAATCGACAGCCTCCAGCACTTTTTGCAGGGCTTTCGGGTAATCACCACTGTCCAGTTCCCAGCCCAAGGCGGTGTGGTAAGGAAACTGCTCCGGCTTGACAAAATTGCGACGGCGAATTTCCGCCTTGTCTATACCCAGCTTTTGCGCCAGTATATCCATCATACGTTCGATTACATACACGGCTTCGGTGACGCGAAAAGAACAACGGTAGGCCACGCCGCCCGGTGCTTTATTGGTATATACGCCTTCCACTTTCGCATGCGCCACGGGAATGTCGTACGAGCCGGTACAAATACTGAAAAGACCGGCCGGCCACTTGGTGGGCTGGGCATGGGAATTAAAAGCGCCGTGATCGGCCAGGACATTAACGCGCAGAGCCTTGATGCGGCCTTCCTTGTCAGCCGCCAGTGCGCCAGTCATGTGATAGTCACGCGCCCAGGCCGTGGTGGATAAATGCTCCATGCGGTCTTCTATCCATTTGACCGGTCGACCCAGCACAATGGAAGCAACGATTGCAGTGACATAGCCGGGATACACCCCCACCTTGTTGCCGAAGCCGCCACCGATATCCGGTGATATGACGCGCACCTTGCTTTCCGGGATGCCGGATAACAGCGATACCACGGTGCGTACAATATGCGGCGCCTGCGAGGTAATATAAAGTGTAAGATGACTTTTGACTTTGTCGAAGGATGCCACACAACCACAGGTTTCCAATGGACTGGGGTGCACGCGCGGATAATACATTTTTTCGGTTACCACCACATCGGCCGCATTGAAAGCCTGGGTAGTGGCTTCATCGTCACCGACTTCCCAGGTGAAAATATGATTCGGATGTTTGTGCGCCCCTTTGCCGTCATCGGCTTTTTCTTTTATATCCTCGCGCAGGATAGGCGCATCGGCATCCATCGCTTTGTGCGGGTCAACCAGTACCGGCAAGGCTTCATATTCCACCTCGACCAGATCGACAGCGTCGGCTGCAATGTAACGGTTATCGGCAATGACCACGGCGACTTCCTGATACTGGAAGTGAACTTTTTCGTCCGCCAGTACTGCCTGCACATCACCGGCCAGTGTCGGCATCCAGTGCAGGTTCAGAGGCTTGAGATCAGCGGCGGTCAATACGGCGTGAACCCCAGGAACAGCCAGTGCTTTATCCTTATTGATGGATTTGATGCGTGCATGGGCATAAGGGCTGCGTACAATATCCGCGAACAGGGTGCCGGGCAATTTAACATCATCCACATAATTGCCCTTGCCCTGAATAAAGCGGGGATCTTCTTTACGTTTGCGCGAACACCCGATACCTTCAAGTTTTTCTTCACGTTCGAGTTTTTCTGTTGACGTTGACATAGTAGTGCGCTCCCCCAAGTTAAGCCGATTGCATCTTTTCAGCCGCTGCTTTAACGGCCTTGATGATATTTTGATAACCTGTACAACGGCACAGATTGCCTGACATCCCGGTGCGAATTTCCTCATCACTTGGATTCGGGTTTTTCTTAAGAAAACGATAGGCACGTATCAACATACCCGGGGTACAGAAACCGCATTGCAAACCATGCTCCTGCATGAAGGCTTCCTGCAAGGGATGCAGTGCCCCATTGTCGGCAAGGCCCTCCACGGTCATGACATCACCGCCATCGGCCTGCATGGCGAGAACCGTGCACGCCTTGACTGAATCGCCATTGAGATCGATTGTGCAGGCGCCGCAATGCGACGTTTCGCAACCGATGTGGGTGCCGGTCAGGCCGAGTTGTTCACGGATTACATGCACCAGCAGTTCACGCGGCTCCACCAGCGCATCAACCGGTCGGCCATTGAGTTGAAATGAAATATGTTTTTTTGTCATGCTGATCACCCCTTCGCTTTTGTCAGTGCATCGCGGATAGAACGCCGCGCCATTTCGGCGGACATATGTGTTTTGTATTCCGCATCGCCACGCAGGTCTTCATCCGGCTCACAAGCCGCCATGACTTTTTGTGCCGCTTGTTCGATGAGAGCATCGGTAATGACTTGTCCTTTCAACAAGTCTTCCGCAGCTTCGGCCCGAAACGCGCAGGGTCCTGCATTGGTCAGCGCAATACGGATATCCGCGCAGCTTTCCCCCTGCAATTGCACCACCACGCTGGAGGCCGCCGTGGCAAAATCACCTGTTTTACGTTTCAGTTTGTTGAAGCCGTAGCCGGTGGAAGAAGCAAATACCGGCACCAGGATGGCAGTCAGGATTTCGTCTGCTGCCATGCCGACGCTGTAAGTGCCCAGAAAAAACCCATTGGCGGGCACTGTGCGCTCACCCTCGGGGCCTTGCAGTATGAAGCGGGCATCCAGCGCCAACATGACGGCGGGATGATCGTTGCCCGGATCACCGTGCACAATATCACCGCCGATAGTGCCGCGATTGCGCACCTGGGGATCGGCAATCAGCCGGGCTACGGCAGGAATCAACGGGCATTTTTCGTTCAGCAATGCAGAATCGATCAATTCGCTCTCGGTGGTCATGGCGCCGATGCGAATGACATTGCCCTGTTCACTGATGCCTTTTAATTCCTTGATGCCGTTGATATCGATAAGATGCGCCGGTTCCGCGAAACGCAGTTTCATCATTGGCAGGAGACTGTGCCCCCCTGCAAGTAATCTGGCTTCTTCCGGGTACTGTGTAAGTAAGGTGATGGCTTCGGCCACACTGTGTGGCGCATGATATTCGAATTCGCTGGGTATCATGATTATGCTCCGGGCTTATGGGTTAACGGCACTGAAAATCCGCTTGGCCAATTCGGCTGTGGCTCTAAATTTAACCCAGCTTTAACAAATGGTGTGCCTACGGCCTATGCTGATGTTAAGGCTGGGTTAAGTTTCGTATAGGATTTCCGGAATACATGCGTCGGAGTTGACTGCAAAACATTACATCCGAATAATCCGGATAGCGGCAATCACCCGATCTCAGAACAATTTGCCCGGCCTACCGTAGCAGCCGGGTCAGTCGCCTGTAACAGCGAGCGCAGTATAAATGGCGCGGGTCAATTGGCCCAACTGCGCCCCGGTGATAGTAAAGGGCGGCATGGTATAGAGCAGACGACCAAACGGTCGCAGCCAGACTCCGGCATTGATCAGACGCCGCTGGATTTTATCGACATTGAGCGGCGCCGCCATCGCCACTACGCCAATTCCTCCCAACACCCTGACATCGGCCACGCCGGGCAGCGTGCGGCAGAGTTCCAAACCGGCCTTCAGCCCGGCTTCAATAAGGGTTATGGCACTATGCCAATCCGACTCCAACAAAATATCGATGCTTTCCGAAGCCACTCGGCAAGCCAGCGGGTTGCCCATGAAAGTCGGCCCGTGCATAAAACAGCCTGCCTCGCCGCGCGAGATGACATGCCCTATTTCGGCTGTGGTCAAGGTCGCGGCCAGGGTCATGTAACCGCCGGTCAAAGCCTTGCCCAGACACAAAATATCGGGGGTAATTCCTGCGTGTTCGCAGGCAAACAAGCGCCCGGTACGGCCGAAGCCGGTAGCGATTTCGTCGGCTATCAGCAACACTCGGTAACGGTCGCACAAAGCGCGCGCCGCCGCCAGATAGTCGGCATGATAAAACCACAAGCCGCCGGCGCCCTGCACGATAGGTTCGAGAATCACCGCCGCAATCTCGCCGTGATGTTCGGCCAGGATCTGTTCAAAACCGGCAATGTCGTCCGGATTCCAGCAAGTCCCGAAGCGGCAGGCCGGGCGTGGCGCGAAAAACTGCCGGGGCAGTGTGCCGCTGAACAAATGGTGCATGCCGGTAACCGGGTCGCATACCGACATGGCGCCGAAGGTATCGCCGTGATAGCCGCCTTGCAAGGCCAGAAACCGGCGTTTATCTTTAAGTCCCTGCGCCTGCCAATATTGAATCGCCATTTTCAGCGCGACTTCGACACTGACCGAACCGGAATCACTCAGAAATACTGAATCCAGATCCGGCGGCGTTATTTCGAGTAAACGCCGCACCAGATCGATGGCGGGCGCATGGGTCAAACCACCGAACATGACATGCGCCATTTTCGCCAGTTGCTCTTGTACGGCCTGGTTCAGACGCGGATGATTATAGCCGTGCAGCGCCGACCACCAGGACGACATGCCGTCGATCAATTCGCGCCCGTCGGCCAGCTTGAGCATGACTCCGTGTGCCGATTCGACTTGATAAACCGGAGCGGGTGCGGCGATGGAGGTATAGGGATGCCAGATATGTTGACGATCCAGCGCCAACAATTGCGTGTTTTTTGGCGAAACCGTCATTGAAATCGTTGGGTCGCTTTGCTCAAGCGGTCATTGATGGCCCGCCAGTCTTCGCTGTCAGGCGGCTGTTCGACTAAAATGCAATTCAATTGCATGGCATCGAGCTCGCGCAAGGCGGCGTACAATACTTGCGCATAATCCTTAGCGGCTGCCGGCATTGGGATGACATGGCAAGACGGCGTTTGCGCGAGTATTTGCCGATAAGCCAGAACACCGACTTTACGGTTTTTGCAGGTCTCGGCCAAAACCTTATCCGGCAACTGTTCGCTGGCGCACAACAGGGCCTTTGTCACCGGCGCGTAATGTACGGCCATCATACCCGGCGCCCGGCTGTTGTCGGCATGTGCCACTTCGGAAAGCGAAATAACCGTCACGTCGATGCCTAATACCCGCTCGATCTGTGTCCGGCTGATTTGCCCGGGCCTGAGCAGCATCGGCTGCGCACCGCTCAAATCGATAATGGTCGATTCAAGCCCGATTTGACAGGGGCCGCCATCCAGAATCATAGCTACGCAAGCACCCAACTCTGCCGCGACATGTGCGGCCCGGGTCGGGCTGATGTGCTTGAAACGGTTGGCCGACGGTGCCGCGATGCCGCCGCCAAAGGCTTGCAACAAGCGCAAGGCCACGGGGTTGTCGGGCATCCGCAGCGCGATCGTATCCTGACCGCCGGTCACGACGGCTGAAACCTTCGGTTTTTTTTTCAGAACCAGTGTCAAAGGCCCCGGCCAGAACTCGGCGGCCAGACGCGAAGCGGATTCGGGCACAGCCTGCGCCCAGTCGGCCAAAGCTTCGACAGCCGGAATATGTACAATCAAGGGATGGTCGGCAGGACGCCCTTTGGCGCTGAAAATACGCCTGACCGCCCCGTCATTGGACGCGTCCGCACCCAAACCGTAAACGGTCTCGGTCGGAAAGGCTACCAGACGTCCTTGCCGTAATAACAAGGCCGCCTCGCTGATGGCGGCGGCATCGGCAACAATCGGCTTCATGGACAGCTATAACTCTTTATTCGGTGACGATTTCGATCAACACTTCATCCGGGTTGGCAGGTTCCCCCTTGACCACATGCACGGCCTTGACCACGCCGCTTATAGGCGAGGTGATTTCCGTCTCCATTTTCATCGCTTCGGTAACCAGCAAGGCTTGTCCGGCGACAACTTTCTGTCCCACCTTGACCATGACTTCAAGAATATTGCACGGCATACTGACCGCAATATCGCCTTCAGCACTGGGCCTTCGGCGTTTGCTCGCTATCGTGCTTTTGACCGCGCCCTGAGTGCCGCCGTCGAGTACGATTTCATCCAGGGTTTCGACCAGAATTTCTTCCGGCACACCATCAACCATGAAATAAAAATGGCGCAGTGTCTGATTTTTCGGCCCGGCGCCGGTGACTTTCACATGATAGGATTCTCCGTGCAACGCCACATTGAATTCAGTCGCCGCCTTGCGCACACCTTCGCCGTTTTCGGTCAGCAATTCCAGAGGCTCCGGCACCAACGCGTCGTTTGAACGTTGTTCCAGAAACTGCTTGCCGACTTCCGGGAACATCGCATAACTGAGCACATCTTCATCATTTTGGGCAAGATGGCCGATTTCGCGGCGCAAATGCTCGAATTCCGGCTTGAGCAAATCCGCCGGACGGCAATCCATGGGTTCTTCGGAACCTATGGCGCGTTTTTGCAGGGCGCTATCGACCGGCGCGGGCGCTTGTCCGTAACCGCCTTGCAAATAGCGCTTGACTTCATTGGTAATGGTTTCGTAACGTTTGCCGGTCAGCACATTCAATACCGCTTGGGTGCCGACGATCTGCGAAGTGGGCGTCACCAAAGGTGGATAACCTAAATCCTTGCGTACTGCGGGTATCTCTTTATAGACTTCGTCAATCCGGTCCAGCGCGTTTCTTTCCCGCAACTGATTGGCCAGATTGGAAATCATGCCGCCCGGCACCTGGAATACATGCACGCGGGTATCGACGCCGGTAAATTCGCTTTCGAAACGCCGGTATTTTTTTCGGACTTCGGCAAAATAAGCATTCACCGTCTGTAATTTATCCAGATCGAGACCGGTATCATAGTCCGTGCCTTTCAACGCCATGACCAGCCCTTCGGTGGCGGGGTGGCTGGTGCCGCCGGACCAGGACGACAGCGCGGTATCGACATGGCGGCAGCCTGCTTCAATGGCTTTCAACTGGCACATTTCAGCCAGTCCCGAGGTGGCATGGGTGTGTAAATGCAAAGGTATGGTGACGGCGTCTTGTAAGGCCTTGACCAGCTCAAAAGCGGCAAACGGCGTCAGCAGCCCCGCCATATCTTTGATGGCGATGGAATCACAGCCCAACTCAGCCAATTCTTTGGCTAATCCGACAAAGCTGTTGATGTCATGAGCCGGGCTGGTGGTATAACAAAGCGTGCCTTGAGCGTGTTTACCTTCATTTTTGGTCGCTTCGATAGCGGTTTTCAGATTGCGAACATCGTTGAGGGCATCGAAAATACGGAACACATCAATGCCGTTAGCCGCCGCCCTGCCGATAAAAGCGCGCACGACATCATCGGAATAATGCCGGTAACCGAGCAGGTTCTGCCCGCGCAGCAACATTTGCAGCGGTGTTTTGGGCAGGGCCGCTTGCAATTGACTCAAGCGTTGCCACGGGTCTTCCTTCAAAAACCGCAAACAGGCATCGAACGTCGCGCCGCCCCAACATTCCAGCGACCAATAGCCGAGATCATCCAACATCGTGCAGGCCGGCAGCATATCTTCGGTGCGCAAGCGGGTGGCAATCAACGATTGATGCGCATCACGCAGTATGACATCGGTAATGTGAACTTTTTGCATGGGTTTTCCTTATTACAAGCCGGTATGGGAAGCCATCGCCGCTGCGATGACGCTCGCCAATACTTCAGGCCGGGGTTTATTCGAATAATTGACAAGATCGGGGTTATTTTCGACAAAACCGGTATTGAAACGGGCGGCGCGAAATTCGGGATGGCGCAGAATCTGTAAATAGTAAGGAATAGTCGTTTTAATGCCGAACAAGCCCATATCTTTCAACGCCCGTTCACCCCGCTGTATGGCATCTTCCCAGGTCAGGGCATTGACGATGACTTTGGCGACCATGGAATCGTAAAACGGTGGGATTTCGTAACCGGTATAAATCGCGGTATCGGTGCGAACGCCGGGTCCTCCGGGCGCGTAATAACGGGAAATACGGCCGAAACTGGGCAAGAAACTGTTTTGCGGGTCTTCGGCATTGATGCGGAATTGAATGGCAAAACCGCGCCGGATGATTTCCTCTTGCTTGAACCGCAACGGCAAGCCCGCCGCTATGCGAATCTGCTCTTCGACAATGTCCACGCCGGTTATCGTTTCGGTAATGGTATGTTCGACCTGTACGCGGGTATTCATTTCCATAAAGTAAAAACGCCCGCCATCATCGAGCAAAAACTCGACCGTCCCGGCGTTGGTGTAACCGACCGCCTTGGCGGCAATCACAGCCAAGCCGCCGATATACTGGCGCTGTGCTTCGTCGAGTTGCGGCGACGGCGCGATTTCGATCAACTTTTGATTACGGCGTTGAATCGAGCAATCGCGTTCGTACAAATGGATCGCGTTGCCGTACCGGTCGGCTAAAACCTGCACTTCGATATGGCGTGGATTGACAATACATTTTTCCAGAAACACAGCGGCGCTGCCGAAAGCTTTTGTCGCTTCCGAAATAACCCGGTCATAATTGCCGCGCAGCTCATGCACATTATCGCAGCGCCGTATACCACGGCCACCACCGCCGGAAGTCGCTTTAAGCATAACCGGGTAACCGATTTTTTCAGCAGCGCTTACCGCCTCATCAACGTCGCAGAGGTTACCGTCGGTACCCGGTGTAACCGGAATACCCGCCGCTACCATAGCTTTTCTGGCTTCGGTTTTATCGCCCATACGAAAAATGACATCGGCTTCGGGCCCGATAAAAATTAAACCGCGCTCTTTGCAGGCACGCGCAAATTGGGCATTTTCGGATAAAAAACCGTAGCCCGGATGCACCGCATCGCAGCCGGTGGCCAGCGCCAGATTGACCAGCGTATAAATATTCAGATAGCCCGCCACCGGCTCACTACCGATACAGTAGGCTTCATCGGCTTTTTTGACATGCAGGGCGAAACGGTCGGCTTCCGAATAGACGGCGACCGAACGGATACCCATTTCAGTACACGCCCGAATGATGCGCACTGCGATTTCACCGCGATTGGCAATCAATATTTTACGTAACATGAATTAAATGAACTCCGGGGGAAAAGCAGGGATTTTTAGCGTGGGAATATTCAGATGAGCCACTTCAAAAGAGCTGAAGCAGATTTGACTTATCCATATTTAATCATTTTACTGCCCAGGTATCAAATTTTTACCTACAATGGCCAATTTGGCAGCGATATAAAGTTGTGAGGCGGGGCTGCCAGGATGTTTGCGGGTTAAAAGGCGCCGATCCAGAAAAAGTGCCTATAGTCTCACCACAAAGCAATTCCTTAAAGCCCGAAAGCATAACCTGCAAGCCCCAATTTGAAAATGAAAAGGGGCGCGGATGCGGCAGGTGAGGATGTCGGCCAGACCTGTTTGCGACGCACACGTCAAACAGGCACACGCCATGCTCTGAAATGCCGCGAAAACACTCAAACCGGGAATGGCTAAAACATAACAGCATTGACCTCGGCGCTGCAATACCACTAAGATGGAAACTTGGTTGTCTGAGGTAACACCATGGGACAAGAAGTATCTCTTGCGCATTTCGATGCCGACGCTTTCGAGCATTTTTACCGTAAACTGGAGCAGGAAACCCGGTCACTCGGTCAGTTGATTGCGACCAAAAACTGTTCCGAGCGCCAGCCTGTTGCCGGTTTCGAAATTGAAGCCTGGCTGATCGATGCGGCCATGCAAGCGGCTCCGATCAATGAACACTTTCTGACCACGCTTAAAGATCCCTTGGCCTGTGCGGAATTGGCAAAATTCAATATTGAATTCAACAGCACGCCGATAGCACTGAACGACAATGTTTTCAGCCGCATGCACACACAATTGCAATCGATCTGGGACAAAGCCTACAGCCACGCTGAAAACCTGAACTGCCGTATTCTGATGACCGGTTCCTTGCCGACATTGCAAGCCACCGACCTCAACCTCGGCAACATGTCGAATTTAAACCGCTACCGTGCCTTGAATGAACAGATTCTGCAGGCACGCGGCAAACCCATCCACCTGGATATCAACGGCGTGGAGCATCTTAAAATGGATCATGATGACGTGATGCTGGAATCGGCCACTACGTCGTTTCAGATTCATACCCAAGTACCTCTGGCTATCGCGCATTGTTATTATAATGCGGCTATTATCGCCTCCGCGCCGTTGGCCGCATTGTGCGCCAATACGCCTTTTTTATTCGGCAAGCAACTATGGCATGAATCCAGAATTCCGTTGTTCGAGCAAGCCATCGAAACCGGCGGCTTTGCCGACGCCGCCCAAGGCCCTTTGAAACGCGTCAGTTTTGGCTCCGATTACGCCCGAAAATCGATTATGGAATGCTTTCAGGAAAATCTGGATCATTTTCCGGTATTGCTGCCGGAAAACCTGGATTCAGCCGATGCGGCTTTTGCGCATTTAAGGCTGCACAACGGCACCATCTGGCGCTGGAACCGGCCGTTGCTCGGTTTCGATGAAGACGGTACCGCACATATCCGCATCGAGCACAGGGTTCCCGCAGCAGGCCCTAGCGTACTTGATACCATTGCCAACGCGGCGGTTTTTTATGGTCTCACCAAGAATCTGTGCGATGAGATGACTCAGCATAAAATACCCCTGCCTTTTGCCCAGGCCAGGGATAACTTTTATCAGGCTGCGCGTTATGGTTTAAACGCCAATGTGATTTGGTTTGATGGACACAAACAGCCCTTGCTGAATCTGTTACAATCGGAATTACTGCAACGCGCAAGGCTCGGATTGAAATCCTTAGGGGTTGCAACGAGTGACAGTGAAGATTATCTGGACATTATCCGGCAGCGCCTTGCCACACAACGCAACGGCAGTTTATGGCAACGCGAATTCATGGCAACTCACCCCGGCGATTTTACGCTGATGACGCGTCACTATCTCAAAAATCAGAACAGCGGCAAACCGGTAAGCGAATGGACGATCAATTGAAAACAGCGCAACTGGCGCAACCGGACGCTCTGCCGGACGGCTTGCTCGATGCCAAGCCCTCTGAAATACACGATTTGTTGACTCGACCTACATTGGTTCATTTGCCGGGCAAACAAGCCGCTCCGCTGTTTATTTCGGTTATGCTGCACGGCAACGAACCGGTCGGATTGCTGGCCTTGCAGGCACTGTTAAAAAAATATCAGGGGCAGACATTACCGCGCGCCTTGTCGATTTTTTTCGGCAATACCGAAGCTGCCGTCCGGTGCCTGAGACGATTGGAGCATCAGCCCGATTTCAACCGCATTTGGCCGGGGACTGATTTGCCGCCTTCACCGGAAACCTTTATGGCGGAACAAATTGTCAACACCATGGCTTATCGCAAGGTTTTTGCCAGCATCGATATTCACAGCAATACCGGCTTGAATCCCCACTACGCCTGTATTAATAAGCTCGATGACCGGTTTTTGCAATTAGCCTCGTTGTTCGGCCGGCTGGTTGTTTATTTTATTCGTCCCAAAGGCGTCCAATCTGCCGCTTTCGCAAAAATTTGTCCGGCAGTAACGCTCGAATGCGGACGCCCCGGCCAGCAAAATGGCGTACAACACGCCCTGGATTTTATAGACACCTGCCTGCATTTAACTGAATTTTCCAAGCACCCCGTGCGTCATCAAGACATTGATCTTTACCATACCGTGGCGCAGGTTAAAATTGCCGACGCAATCAGCTTCAGTTTTGAGCAAACCCATGCCGACCTGTTGCTCGATAAAGACCTAGAACGCATGAATTTTAACGAAATCCCTGCCGGTACATTTTGGGGCAAAGTCAATAACACACAAACTCTACCGCTGCTGGCGCTGGATGAAACCGGTCAGGATGTCAGCACCGATTTTTTTTCGATACAGCACGATGAATTACTCATTAACCGTAACACCATGCCTTCCATGTTGACATTGGATGAGCGGGTGATTCGACAGGATTGTTTGTGCTATCTGATGGAGCGGGTGCAGCAATGAGCTTCTGGAAAACTAAAAAACTGTCTGAAATGAGCGTCCGGGAATGGGAATCGCTGTGCGACGGCTGTGGTAAATGCTGTTTGAACAAACTCGAAGATGAGGATACCGGCGATCTCTGCTGGACTTCTGTCGCTTGCGATCTCATCGATCTGAACACTTGCCGCTGTAGCCGTTATGCCGAACGCACAAAACTGGTGCCCGAATGTCTGGATTTGAAACAACACGATTTTGCCGAATTTAACTGGTTACCGGCCACTTGCGCCTACCGCCTGCTGACCGACGGCAAGGATTTACCCGACTGGCACCCTCTGGTTTCGGGAACGGCCGACAGTGTCGGAGACGCCGGCGTCAGCATCGCCAGCTATGCGCTTAAAGAATCGGATGTGGACGACCTGGAAGATCATATCATCGAGTGGCTATGACCGGATGTATTAATCTTCCAGCCAATCTTGCAAAGCTGCGATAATACTTTTGGCCTGCTCTTTACTGGAAATATTGAATTTTGATTTTTGCTGGTATTCGCCGTTGCGCTTTTGATAGCGGCGAATGGTGTATTTATCCGGCCCGTATTCTTCCTTGCTGCGGTTCCAGTCCTGATAACGGTATATGACGGTCGCCCATGCGCCTTTGGTCAATACCTTTTTATCCAGTTCCTTGACTGTCTCGATACCGCCGTCTTCATAAGTAACCGTTAATTCATCTACTGTTTCAGCCATACATTTTCCTGTTTAGTGTCCCAAATTCAACCCGGTACGTTCTCAATGATGGCTTATAAAGCGGCCAAAAGCGCGGCTGCCCTCGCCCGTTGCAATGGTTTTTACAACTTTCAGGGTTTTGGCATCGATAACCGAGACCGTACTATCAAACCAATTGGCCACATACACCAGGCGGCCATCGGGATGGCTGCTGATGCCTTCGGGTTTATCGCCGACATCGATCAAGGCCACGGTCTTGAGCATAGCCGTATCGATAACCGAAACCGAATTGTCATCCTGATTGGTAACGAACAACAAGCTGTCATTCAATGCCAAAGCCAGGGCATAAGGCCTGCTGTTGACTTTAACCGTAGCGATGCGTTTGAGGTTTTCAGCATCGAGCACCGTGACATCGTCGCTCTCGACATTGGCCGTATAAAGACGCTTGCCTTTTGTATCGATAGCCAAACCAAAAGGATGCTCGCCGACTTTTGTGGTATTCCTGATAGCCAGACGCTGTAAATCAATTTGCGAAACGGCATCATCCAGACGGTTGGCAACGTACAGCCAGCGGTTGTCCGGGCTGACCACCAAACCGGAAGGCGAGCGTCCGACCGGAATGGTTTGGGTTACGGTCAAGCGCCCGACATCGACAACCGCGACGGTATTGTCATACCAGTCGGCAACAAAAACCTGCTGGTTCTTGTTATCCGTAGCTATACCCAGGGCACCGGCGCTGACCGGCACATGTGTGACCTGCCGGGGATTTTTGGCCGTTATCACGGTAAAGCCTTTGGCTTCCGGAGTGCTGACATAAATAAACTTATCGTCGGCAGACACGGCCACGCCAGCCGGCTTTCCACTGACTTTGATCGTATCGACAACTCGACCCGACCCGGTATCAATAATAGAAACGCTATCAGCCAATTGATTGGAAATATAAGCCAAAGGTGCGGCGTTAAGCGTCTGCGCCCATGAAAAGGCACATGCGCCGAGTACCAAAATTTTTAAGTTTATTGTCGGCACTTTTTATTCGGCCAGTTTTTTCAGATTTTCCAAACCGGCTTTAAAGACGCCTTTAACAGCGCTGTTGGCGGCTTCCTCGTTCATTTCAGCCGGTGGATTGTTGTTCATATAAGCGCGGTAGTAGCCTGCTTTCCAGATAACCTCGCTGCTGCCGCCTTTTCCTTTCACTTCGATACTTGCCGCATAATTGCTGACCGGCAACACCGGTACGTTTTCTTCTTTACCCGAATGCGTGATGGTTTTAGCCGTGCTCATATCGGTGATTTTATAGTCATATTTCATTTTCTTGTCATCATATTTTTTCAGCTCTTCCGTGATAGTGCCACCGTCTTTCAGCGTCAAAACGCGCACCGCGCCTTTTTTATTGCCGCCATCACCCTCGGTTTTGGCGACAGGCGGCAACCAGGCCATGTCGTTATAATTTTTAATGATGTCCCACACTTTCTCGGCGGGCGCGTTAATTTTGATCTTTTCCTGAACTTTTTGGCGAACCGGGCCGTGAGCGCTGGCGGCCGCTGAAAAAAAGAACACTAAAACTGAAATAAAAAGGGTGATTTTTTTCATATTAACTTCCTATGCTGGAATCGTAAAAAACTGAACTTCGTATTATAAGGCAAAATTCTTGAGGCTAGTATTTATACTTTGCGCGGCCACATTTGCTGTTAAGTTAACGTGCTATTTTGTCCGATAGCGGCGTTGCCTACAGGGATGTAAGGGGCGTGAGCCAAGAGCGACGCTTTGCGAAAACAGTTGCATAGTTCATTATGCGCCTTGCTTTCGACTGCCTGTTCCCGACACAGTCCACCGCTTACTTCCGTGTAAGCGTCGAACAAAATAGCTTAAGTCAGAAAAACCGCAAATGTGGCCGCGCAAAGTATATACTTCGTACCGACCGCATTATCGATGATTTTCATGAATTTCAGGTGAACCGGATCTTTACAGGCTTATCGATAATTGCCGCATTTTTTCATCGGCAAACTGCTGTAAAGCGCTGACAATAGTCTGATCGGCAGAGGCATCGGCGCGCAAGGCATGCAACTTTTCGACAAAGTCGCCCAACACCTGAGCCGATCCTGCCTCCGGCTGTGTCAACCGGCGTCGGCAATCTTCCCGCCAACGTATTTGTTCTTCTGCAGTCAAGGTTTCGGGATAATTCCGGGCGCGGTACCGGAACAACATTTCAGGCAAACGTGCGTCATTGAAATCAAAAGACATATGGGCTAATCGTTCCGGCGTCGTGCACTGGATTTTGGCCATGAGCTGTTTGTCGCGGTCATTAAAAAAACCGCCACTGTAAATCATCAAATCCGGGTCGGTCTCCTGGCGGGAATAATCCGCGTTAAATACTTGGGTTATTTTAGCCGTCAACTCCGGCACAGCCATTATTCTTTCAATATGTCGGCAGCACGCTTCAAGATCGAGTTGCAGGCGTGCCGCATCCTGCGGGCGGATAACTTTGATCGGCGCCAAAACCGGGCATTTATTGACATGCACCGTTTTCAAAGGAACACGCTCCACTCCTTGCGGCAGTTGTGCAGAAGGCGTAAAAATCCGTTGCCTGATGTCTTCTGCGGACAACGATAACAGTGCCTCCGGGTCAACGGACAAATCATAGACGATAATGCCATTGCTGTTGGTCGGATGCCGGCAAATAGGCAGCACAACAGCCAGACAATTTTTTCGGGCCGGGTATTTACCGGAGATATGCACGACAGGCGCACCTTTACCCAGTTGTAAAAGATCACCTGCTGCCGCTTTTGTCCGGTGTTCAAAGAGAAACCGGTAAAGTTTGGGCTGGGCGGTTTTAAGCAGCCTGGCCATGGCGATAGTGGCATAAACATCCGCTAGTGCGTCATGCGCCGACTCATGCTCCAGCGCGTTCGCTTCGGTCAAAAGCTCCAGGCGAAACACCGGTACACCTTCATTATCCAGAGGCCACTCAATCCCTTCAGGGCGCAGCGCCCACGCCGCCCTGAGCACATCGAGCAAATCCCAGCGCGAATTGCCGTTTTGCCATTCCCGTTGATAAGGGTCGCGCAGGTTTCGGTATAATGTATTGCGTGTCACCTCATCATCGAAACGCAAACTGTTATAGCCCAATACGCAGGTATTAGGCTGAGCCATCTGCTCCTGAATGATGCCGATGAATTCAGCCTCGCACACGCCCTTGGCCTCTGCGAGTTGCGGCGTGATTCCGGTGACAAGACAAGCCTCGGGCTGCGGCAGAGTGTCCAGTGCCGGTCGGCAATATATATTTAAAGGCTCACCGACAGTGCGCAAATCCAGGTCGGTGCGTACCCCTGCAAATTGCACCGGCCTGTCGCGCGCAGGGTCGGTGCCGAAAGTTTCATAATCATGCCAGTACAGCGTTGAGGTGGTCATGATTAAATTTGAAATTATTTCTTTTTGGCCGTGAGCGCTTTTAAGACATCGGTACGACTGACGATACCGACAAGCCGGGCGTCATCATCAAACACCGGAAAACTTCGGATATTTGAAGATTCGAATCTTTGGGCGAGATCCAAAATACTGGCATCGACAGCGACGGATTTTATTTCACGCGTCATAAACTCTTCTACTTTTCCCGCACCGCCTTGATTATACGCATTTTCGAGCACCACTTTCATGCTGTCTCGCTCGGAAAACATACCCACCAGGCGGCCTTGATCATTGACCACCGGGGCACAGGTAATCTTATGATTCAGCATCATTTGAATTGATTCTATGACATCAGCCTGGTCTTTAAGCGTAACCACCCTCTTAGTCATGTAATCGGCGACGGTAATTTTAGCCAACATATTAATAGCTCCTTATTTTAATTGTTTTAGCGGTATTTATACTTTACCTTCCGCTTCCAGGCGTTTTCGTTTGTCACATTTTTTCACGCACACACAGTCGCCCTTGTCGGCGCCGCCGCAAGAGCCTTTTATCGCATTGCGGCCAAAAATGACTCCAACAGCCATGATTGCGATGACAATCAGCATAACGATAAATGTTATTAAAAAATAAGTCATGATGTCACCTCCAGAGGCTACACGCTTGTCGGCGGTAAAACCCGTCAAACGCTTAGCAAGCAGAAAAGAAAACGAGGAGCGGAAAAGTCAAGCTCCTCTTTATACTTCGCGCGGCCACATTTGCTGTTAAGCTAACGTGCTATTTTGTCCGATAGCGGCGTTGCCTACAAGGATGTAGGTAAGGGGCGTGAGCCAAGAGCGACGCTTTGCGAAAACAGTTACATAGCTCGGGCTATGCTCCTGTTTTCGCGCCTTGCTCTCGACTGCCTGTTCCCGACGCAGTTTACCGCTTACTTCCGTGTAAGCGTCGAACAAAATAGCTTATGTCATAAAATCCGCAAACTTCGGCCGCGCGAAGTATATGGGGAATGCCCTTAGCCTGAAGTTTAACCCTAAAAATAAAAGGGTTAAAGCTTTCCTGAATTAACCGCCAAAATCGTCTAGGAAAATACTTTCCGGCTCGACGCCGTTATCCAAAAGCATATTGATCACCGATGAATTCATAATCGGAGGTCCGCACATGTAAAACTCGCAATCTTCCGGTGCGGGATGGTTCTTAATATAGTTTTCATAAAGCACATTATGAATGAAACCGGTGTAGCCATTCCAGTCATCGTCCGGCAATGGATCGGACAAGGCGACATGCCATTCGAAATTATCATTTTCAGCGGCGAGCATATCGAAGTCTTCGACATAGAACATTTCGCGCTTGCTACGGGCGCCATACCAGAAAGTCATTTTCCGTTTTGACTTGAGTCTGCGCAACTGGTCGAAAATATGTGAACGCATTGGCGCCATACCGGCACCGCCGCCGACAAACACCATTTCCTTATCGGTATCCTGCGCGAAAAATTCGCCGTAAGGTCCTGAAACAATACATTTATCCCCTGGTTTCAGGCTGAAAATATACGACGACATAATGCCCGGTGGAACGGTATCGGGCGCGCCCGGTGGCGGCGAGGCGATACGCACGTTGAGCATGATTTCTTTTTCTTCCGGGTATGAGGCCATCGAATACGCTCGCAGAGCGGGTTCTTTGACTTCCGAGACATAGCGCCACAGATTGAATTTATCCCAATCTTCACGGAATCTTTCCTCAACGTCAAAATCACTGTATTTGACCACATGAGGCGGGCATTCGATTTGAATGTAACCGCCGGCCCGGTAATTAATGGCTTCGCCTTCGGGCAAGTCGAGCACCAGCTCTTTGATAAATGTCGCAACATTATGGTTTGACTTGACGGTGCATTCCCATTTTTTGACGCCGAAAACATCGTCTTCGACTTCGATGCTCATGTTGTGTTTAACCGTCACCTGGCATGAAAGCCGCTCACCTTCCGCCGCTTCACGTTTGGTGATATGTGAAGTCTCAGTCGGCAGAATCTCGCCGCCGCCCGAATGCACTTTGACCCGGCATTGGGCACAAGTACCGCCGCCGCCACAGGCGGAAGGCACAAACAAGCCGTTATCGGCCAAAGCGGTTAATAATTTAACGCCGACAGGCACATGAATGGTCTTCTCGTCATTGATCAGAATATCAACATTACCCGAGGCTACCAGTTTACTTTTTGCACCGATAATGACAAATACCAGCGCAATCACGATTACCGTGAAAATAATGATCCCTAATGCAATTTCCAGCATTACGCTACCTTCTTAAAGTTGAATTCCAGAAAAAGCCATGAAGCCGAGTGACATCAGACCCGCAGTAATAAAAGTGATACCGAGCCCTTGCAGACCCGCAGGTATATCGCTGTATTTCAGTTTTTCGCGTACCCCGGCCATAACCGTGATGGCCAAGGCCCAGCCAAAACCACTGCCAATCCCATAAGTTACACTTTCTCCAAAGTTATAATCACGCTCTATCATGAATAAACTGCCGCCCAAAATAGCGCAGTTGACGGTAATCAAAGGCAGGAAAATACCCAATGCAGAGTGCAGCGCCGGAAAGAATTTATCCAGTATCATTTCCAGAATCTGCACCAGCGCCGCAATCATGCCGATACTGCTCAACAAAGCCAGAAAACTCAGATCGACGCCGGTAATGCCCATCCAGGACAGCGCGTCTTCTTTTAATAAACTGTGATAAATAAGGTTATTGGCAGGTACCGTGATGGTTTGCACCAACATCACGGCGACGCCTAAACCCATGGCGGTGGAAATTTTCTTGGAAACGGCCAGAAAAGTACACATCCCTAAGAAAAACGACAACGCCAGGTTTTCAATGAAAACCGCTTTGACAAAAAGACTGATGTAAGCTTCCATTAGTGATGCCCTCCTTCACCATGAGCAATGTCCATAATCTTGAAATCGACATGTTCGCATTGCTCGGGCTTAGCTTGACGAAATACCCAGATGATCAAACCGATGATGAAAAAAGCGCTCGGCGGCAGCAGCATCAAGCCATTGGGATCATACCAGCCGCCATCTTTGCTTAAATGAAAGACTTCGATGCCGAGCAGTTTACCGGAACCTAACAATTCCCTGAAAAAAGCCACGATGACAAGAATCAAACTGTAGCCCAGACCATTGCCGACGCCGTCGATGAAACTTTCCAAAGGCGGATTTTTCATCGCATAGGCTTCAGCCCGGCCCATTACGATACAATTGGTGATAATCAAACCCACAAACACCGATAACTGCTTGCTGATTTCATAGGCGAAAGCTTTCAATATCTGATCGACCACAATAACCAGTGACGCAATAATCGTCATCTGCACGATAATGCGGATACTGCCGGGAATGTGATTCCTGATCGAACTGATCGCGGCGCTCGAACACGCCGTGACCGAAGTCAAGGCCAGAGCCATAATCAATGACGTGGACATTTGCGAAGTCACCGCCAGCGCCGAACAGATACCGAGAACCTGCAAGGTAATCGGGTTTTCATTAATCAAAGGTTTGATCAATACTTTCTTCGATTCGCTATTTAATATTGCACTCATAATTGAACCTCTATCCGTCCGCTCTCACTTTGTCTAAATAAGATGCAAAGCCCTCGCCGCTCAGCCAATACTTGACCAGATTGGAAACGCCGACACTGGTTAAAGTTGCACCCGCTAAGCCGTCCACCTTGTATTCGGAACCCGGTTTGCCGGTATCGACCGTACCTTTGATCAGGGCCAAAGCCACATCACCTGCTTCGTTATAAACTTTTTTACCTTGCCATAAGGCGCGCCACTTCGGATTGACCACTTCGCCGCCTAATCCGGGTGTTTCCGCCTGATCGTAGAAGTTGATGCTTTGTACTGTCTGGCCATCCGCTTCCAGAGCCAAAAAACCGTATAAAGTGGACCATAAGCCGTAACCACTGACCGGCAGGATAATGGATTGGGTTTTATCACCTTGCTTGACCAGATACACTTTAGCGATTTTAGCCTTGCGCTTGATACTGGCAATATCCTTGTCCGCCGGAATAGCGATGCTTTGGGCCGGATCTTTAGTGGCCTGACGCTGATCATAAGCTTCAACATCCATGCCTTCGACATAGTCACCGGTTTCAAGATTCACCAGTTTGGCTTCGATTTGCTCACTGAAAGCCTGGTTGACATCGACGCCTTCTTGCAGCAGACCGGCCACATCGAGAATATTCCGCTTCATATCCAAAGCTTTATTGTCGGCTTGCAAAGGCCTCAGCGCCACGGCGGCGAAAGAAACCAAAATCGCACAGACAAAACACAAGGACAAGGCAATCGCCAGCGTTTTTTCCAGACTGTCGTTCTTTAACGCCAGAATCTTGTTGGCGTAAACTTTAAATTTTTCGTAATGTTCGAATTTTTTTTCGTTAGGCATGACGCTTCACCCTTCTTCTGATATTTGCCTGAACGACAAAATAGTCAATGATAGGCGCGAACATGTTTGAAAACAGAATTGCCAACATAATGCCTTCCGGGAAAGCCGGATTCACAACCCGAATCAAAACCGTCATCACCCCTATTAAACCGCCAAAAATCCAGCGTCCGGTATCGGTCATCGCGGCGCTGACCGGGTCAGTCGCCATGTACACCATGCCAAAAGCGAATCCGCCGACGGCCAGATGCCAATACCAAGGAAACGCGAACATGGGATTGGTGTCACTGCCGATGACATTAAAGACGAGTGACATCAGCACCATACCCAGAAACACACCCGCGACAATGCGATAAGAAGCTATTTTCGTGTATAGAAGAAAAGCCATGCCGATTAAAATCGCCAGAGTCGAAGTCTCGCCGAGACACCCGGGCATAAAACCAAAGAATGCCTGAAACCAGCCATACCCGGCTGAATGCACGGCATCCAGACCACCGGTAGCCGCCAACCCCAGAGGCGTGGCGGCGGTATAGCCGTCAACCGCAACCCAGACAGAATCACCGGATATGGAAGCCGGATAGGCAAAATACAAAAATGCCCGACCCGTCAAGGCAGGGTTTAAAAAGTTTTTACCGGTGCCCCCGAAAACTTCCTTGCCGATCACAATACCGAACGAAATGCCCAGCCCCACTTGCCACAGCGGCATATCAGGCGGCATGATCAAAGTGTACAGCATCGACGAAACCAGAAAGCCTTCATTGACTTCATGGCCGCGCACGGTCGCAAACAGGACTTCCCATACACCGCCGACAGCCAGCGTGACAATATATATCGGCAGAAAATATAACGCGCCATGAATAAGGTTCGACAAGGGGTTCATGGAGTTGTAGCCGAACACCAGCATCGGAATGCTGCGCCAGCCGTCAGCTTCCGCGCGCCCCAGCGCGGCCATTGCCAGATTGGCCTGATAACCGGTGTTATACATGGCCATCAGGACACAGAAAAATGTTGCAATCACGACAAAGGTCATGGTCCGTTTCAGATCGTTTCCGTCCCGGACATGCGTTGCGCCGCGCGTTACTTCAGAGGGTGTGTAGATAAAAGTATCCACCATCTCGTAGAGACCGTAATACTTTTCCAACTTGCCGCCTTTGGTAAAATGCGGCTCTATGCTATCTAATAATTCTCTAGCCGACATTAGCCTTCCTTCTCGATTTTAGTTAAATTTGCTCTCAGTACGGGGGCGAAATCATGCTTGCCTGGATCAACAAAGGTAAACAGAGACATATCTTCTTCGATCAACTCCAGGCTACCCAATAACTGAGACTGGTCGGTATCACCCACCACTAAAGCTTTCAGCAATGGCGTAGACAAAATATCCATCGGCATTACCGATTCGTAGACACCAATCGGCACAATCGCACGATTACTGCCGTTTTTATCGGTTGTCAAAGGAAATTTACGGCCACTGGCGCGCGCTCCGCTTGAAGTATAAACATTCAGAGCCGAATATTTGTTTTTCCCGGGTACAATCCAGCCAAACAATTCACGATCACGGCCTTCGTGTAAAACCGATAACTGATTGCTGTAATAGCCCAGATAATCAGCCCAGTCGGCCGCCTTGTGCCCGTAAAGCACAGACCCTGAAATGACACGGTTTTCACCTGCCTCGACTTCCCCCGCCACCAGTTCGCCGGCGCAGGCACCGACACGGGTTCTGATCAGTCTCGGATTTTTGACGGAAGGGCCGGCCAGGGAAATGACCCGTTCAGTATTTAATTTACCGGTAGTGAATAATGCGCCGATCGCCATGACCGATTGGTAGTCCAGATGCCAGACAAATTTTTCAATGTTGACAGGATCGATGAAATGGATATGGGTACTGGGCAAACCGGCAGGATGAGGTCCCGAAAACCCGGCGACCTGAACCGGTGCCGCACCTACAGGAATATCCGCGCCGGAGGCTTTACATACATAAACCTTGCCTTCAGTCAATCGAGCAATGACCGCCAGGCCATGTTCAAAATCGGCAGTGCGTTCTTTGATAATTACCGATGGCTCGGCTGCCAGGGGACTGGTATCGATTGCCGTGACAAAAATGGAAGAAGGCGTGCTTTCCACGGCAGGTATTTTGCCGTAGGGACGAGCTCTGAATGATGTCCACAAGCCCGAAGCCAACAAATTTACCCGTACCTGCTCCGCACTCAGAGTGTTTAATTCAGCTACAGGATAGCGGGTAAAAGTTTCTTCCTGATCCCCTTTCAGCTCGATAACAACCGATTGCAACACACGCTTGGCGCCACGGTTAATGGCTTTAACCACACCGGCACCAGGCGAAGTAAAGTTGACACCGGGATTTTTTTTATCGGAAAAAAGCACCTGGCCCAACTTGACCGTATCGCCTTCGCCGACGCTCATCGTAGGTTTCATACCGACATAGTCCATTCCCAGAACAGCTACGGTCTTGACCTGTCTGCCGTCCTCGATTTTCTGTTCAGGCGCGCCCGTAATAGGCAGGTCCAAACCTTTTGTTATAGTAAATTGCATAGTGAATAAGCCTGCTCTCCAGACACATTGTGGCGAACAACCCTCTTGATTTTAAAACCGCAAATCATGAGGCACAAAAAAGACATAAGCGTCCCATTACAGCACAAAAAAGTCGATTTCTCAAGATTGGCCATCTGTTTATGACACCGTCCCCACACTGCCGGAGCAGGTCAATCCAGCCATTGTTAACAGCCAGTAACCGCATCATTTCCCAAACCGGCGTCAATCGACAAGCCATAAAAAAGCCGTTGCATGAATGTTATGCAACGGCTGCTGTTATTTTTATGCTTAAAAAAGAAGCCTGTTTAATGTATCGACAACATGCTATCCAGCGCTTTTTTAGCCGATGCGGCTTCTTTTTCCGGCACTTCAATTCTGTTGACGACATGGCCCGCCGCCAGATTTTCAAGCACCCAGGCCAAATGCTGCGGATCGGTTCTGAACATGGTTGAGCACATGCAAACGGTAGGCGACATGAAATGAATATGCTTATCCTGCTCCTTGCACTGCTCATTAAGCCTGTTGACCAGGTTCAACTCGGTGCCCACCAGCCAGCGGCTACCCGCTGGTGCTTCCCTCACTACTTTTATGATGTACTCGGTGGAACCGACATAATCGGACTTCCTGCATACCTCAAAACTGGCCTCGGGATGTGAAATGACCTGGGTTTCCGGGTAGCGCTCTAAAAACCGGTCGATATGTTCCGGCTTGAACATCTGATGCACGGAACAAAAACCTTTCCATAAAATAATTTTCGCGTCGCGTATTTGCGCCTCGGTCAAGCCGCCCTGCGGTTTATCGAAATCCCAAACCACCATTTCCGCCAGAGGAATCCCCATGTCATAGCCGGTATTGCGGCCTAGATGTTGATCGGGGAAAAACAACACTTTCCCGCGCCTGTCGAAACTCCATTCCAATATTTTACGGGCATTCGATGACGTGCAGACAATACCTTCATGACGCCCGCAAAAAGCTTTGAGATCGGCGGCGGAATTGATGTAAGTCACCGGCGTCACCGTTACATCGGGATCCAAAACCCGGGATAACTCTTGCCAGCATTTATTGACTTTGATTAAATTGGCCATGTCGGCCATGGAGCATCCGGCCGCCATATCCGGCAAAATGGCGATTTGCTCGGGTCGCGATAGAATATCGGCGACTTCGGCCATAAAATGCACACCGCAGAACACAATGTACTCGGCATCGGACGCGGCGGCATCGCGGGACAATTTCAGCGAGTCCCCGTAATAATCGGCATGTTTGAAAACTTCATCCCGCTGATAATGATGCCCCAGAATCACGCAGCGATCACCGAGTTTTTCCTTGGCGGCGACGATACGGGCGGCGCATTCGTCATCATCGAGCAGGGCGTAATCTTGAATGGGGAAAGTGGCAGTAGTCATAAGTAAAACCTGTTTGTTTTTCATTTTGACCGCGCAATCACGTTTTTGTTTCCTGATCGTGCGGCCTATTCCCCCTGAAACGATCAGTCTTCCTTGTCCACTTTGACCGAAGGCTTGCGCAGCCTGATACCCAGTTCTTTCAACTGCTCCTCGCTGACCTGAGCCGGCGCATTGAACAACGGACAAGCCGCTGTCTGGGTTTTCGGGAAAGCGATCACCTCACGAATCGAGCTTTCGCCGGTCATCAGCATAACCAGGCGATCCAGTCCGAAAGCAATACCGCCGTGCGGAGGCGCGCCGTATTTCAGTGCATCCAGCAAAAAGCCGAATTTTTCGCGGGCTTCTTCATGACCGATGCCGAGAATATCGAATACGGTTTTCTGCATCGCCGTGCGGTTGATACGAATCGAGCCGCCACCGACTTCGGTGCCGTTCAACACCAGATCGTAGGCGCGCGACAATGCCTGACCGGGATTGGCCACCAGAGCTTCCACGGAACAACTCGGTGCGGTAAAAGGATGATGAATGGCGCTGTAGCGCTGGGCTTTGTCATCCCAGGCGAACATCGGGAAATCAACCACCCACACCGGCTTCCAGTCGCCGACCAGCAAATTACGATCGACGCCTAATTTGACCCGCAACGCGCCCATGGCTTCATTGACAATGGCCGCTTTATCGGCGCCAAAGAAAATCAGGTCTCCGTTTTGCGCGGCGACTTTTTCCATGACTTTGGTCCATACCTCATCGGGAACATATTTGACGATAGGGGATTGCAAACCTTCGCTGCCGGCGGCCAGATCGTTGACTTTGATGTAAGCCAGGCCTTTGGCGCCGTAGATACCGACGAACCGGGCCAGATCATCGATTTCCTTGCGGCTCAAGTCGGCCCCCGAAGGCAACCGCAGCGCCGCCACACGGCCGTTGGGGTCGAAAGCGGGGCCCGAGAAGACTTTAAAATCGACATCTTTCATCTCCTCGGCAATATCGACCAGCTCCAGCGGCACGCGCAGGTCGGGACGGTCGGAGCCGTAGCGGCGCAGCGCTTCGTCATAGCTTATCACCGGAAACGGCGAACCGAGATCGACATTGATAATATCGGCGAACAGGCCACGAATCATGTCTTCCATAATAGCCATGATTTGCCGCTCGTCCATAAATGAAGTTTCGATATCGAGCTGGGTAAATTCAGGCTGACGGTCGGCGCGCAAGTCTTCGTCGCGAAAACAGCGCACCACTTGATAATAACGGTCCATGCCCGCGATCATCAGTAATTGCTTGTACAACTGCGGCGATTGCGGCAAGGCAAAAAACGAATTCTGATGGGTACGGCTCGGCACGATATAGTCACGCGCACCTTCCGGCGTGGCCTTGGTCAGGTACGGCGTTTCAATTTCGAAAAACTCGTGATCATCCAGATACCGGCGCAAATGACGCGTCACGTCACGGCGTACTTTCATGTTTTGCATCATGACACTGCGGCGCAGGTCGATATAGCGATAACGAAGCCGGGTTTCCTCGTTGACTTCAATCTCGCTTTCCAGCGGAAACGGCGGTGTTTCGGACTCGTTCAACACTTCTATGCCTTTAGCCAATACCTCGACCGCACCGGTCACCATATTGGCATTATGCGTACCTTCGGGGCGCTCGCGAACAATGCCCTCAATACGCAGGACATACTCACTGCGCACGCTTTCGGCGATAGCAAAGCTACCGGGCGCATCAGGATCAAACACCACCTGCACGAGACCTGCGCGGTCGCGCAGATCAATGAAGATGACGCCGCCGTGATCACGGCGACGATGAACCCAGCCGCATAATGCAACCGCTTGTCCTAGGTGTTGGGTCGTTAGTTCGCCACACTTGTGTGTACGCATAAGGTTTCTCGTGTCTAGCTAAAAAATTGCCGATATTACTTGCTTCAAACCGCTTATGCAAGTGGGAACTATTTCGCAGCGCAGCCGCCTCCGGCACAGGAACCCGCAGTTGCTGCGGGCGTTGGAGCAGACGATTCATTGGCGATATTTTTCTTCGCGCCGCTTTTAAAATCGGTTTCATACCAGCCCCCGCCTTTCAATCTGAACCCGGCCGCCGAAATTTTTTTCATTAATTCGGGTCGGCTGCATGCCGGACAATGAAGCAAAGGTTCGGCATCCATTTTTTGCAACGCTTCATGCTCATGACCACAAGCTTGGCATTGATATTCGTATATAGGCATTGACCACTCCAAAAACAAAAAATAAACTGATTAATAAGGTCTTGCTTTGGTTTTTCAAGACCCATTAAATAAAATATACCTTTCGCACTTCAAAATTCGGCTCCTCACCTAGCGTAAGGTGAGGAGCCGAATTTTGATCTACGATGCGTATAATGAATCCTGCCGAAGAGAATTCTGGATTTTTCACCCTACCTTAACTTTATCATGAACAAACTCACGCTCACCCGACCCGATGACTGGCATTTACATGTCAGAAACGGCGACATCTTAAAAACCGTCCTGCCCTACACAGCACGCCGGTTTGCACGGGCCATTATCATGCCCAACCTGAAACCACCGGTCACCACTGTCGATCAGGCGCTGGCTTATCGCCGAGAAATACTGGCCGCCGTCCCCAGTCATCTGAATTTCACGCCTTTGATGACACTTTACCTGACCGCCGCCACTTCGCTTGAAGAAATCAAAAAAGCAGCGCAATCGCCTTATATTCACGCTTTTAAACTGTATCCTGCGGGCGCCACGACCCATTCCGAAGCCGGTGTTGCCGATATAAAATCGGTCTATCCGATATTTGAAGCGCTGGAAAAATACGACATTCCTTTGCTCATTCATGGCGAAACGGCGGCGGCTGACTGCGATATTTTCGACCGCGAACAGGCCTTTATAGAGCAATTGCTACAGGCCATCGTTGCTACCTTCCCTGCCCTGCGTATCGTGCTCGAACACATCACGACCCGCGAAGCCGCAGACTTTGTGCTGGCTGCATCCGACCGCGTCGCCGCCACCCTGACGCCGCAACATTTGTTATACAACCGCAATGCCTTGCTGGCCGGAGGCATTCGACCCCATTTTTATTGCCTGCCGATATTAAAACGGGAACACCATCGGCAAGCTTTAGTGACGGCGGCAACCAGCGGTAATCCGAAGTTTTTTTTAGGAACCGATAGCGCGCCGCATCCGACTCATTTAAAAGAAAACGCCTGCGGTTGCGCCGGTTGTTTCAGCGCCCATGCCGCTATCGAACTCTATGCGGAAGCTTTCGAACAAGCCAATGCATTGGATAAACTGGAAGCTTTCGCCAGTTTTTACGGCCCTGACTTTTATCAATTACCCAGAAACTCAGACACGCTCACGCTGATTAAATCGACCTGGAATGTGCCTGATGTCTATGGCAGCGAAGCTGTCGCCATCACACCGCTAAAGGCAGGAGAAACATTAGCCTGGAAAATCCGGGACTGAGAAAGACAATAACGGGCGGCCTAGCCCCAGGCAACCCGTTACATGCCAAGCCTAATAGGGGTTGACCGGCCTCAAGCTCTCGTCACCCAAATCCATATTAAGATCAATTTCTTCCTCTTCTTCAGGCACATTGCCATCCAGCACTAAAAACCGTCTTTGCTGCAAATAAGCATTTTTGAAAAAATCATAACGATCGACGGCCGCCTCTGTGGCAATTTTTTCGGTAGTCAGATTATCGGCCCTCTCGTCTGCGGCATTGAGCGTGAACAAGCCGCCGGTAATCGCCAGACTGTTGATATAAGTGATAGGATTCATGGCAACGTCACCGACCAGACCGCCAACGCCGCGAGGCGAACTGGGTCCGAAGAAAGGCAATACCAGATAAGGCCCCATCGGTACGCCCCAAACACCCAGGGTTTGGTCAAAATCTTCATTGTGCTTGGGCAAATCAATCAGCGTCGCCACATCAAACAAACCGGCAACACCTGCCGTCGTGTTGACAAGGAAACGCGCGCCATCGGAGCCGGTTTGCGCCAGCTTGAATTGCAACAAGTCGTTAATGGTAACACCAATATCATCGATATTACTGAAAAAATTGGTCACGCCGCGATCGACAAATGAGGGAGTAACCCATTGATAGCCTTTCGCCACCGGCTTCATCACATAGTCATCCAAACCGTCATTAAAGCTCTGGACATCCCGGTTCCAGCCTTGCCAAGGATCACGCGCGTCATAAACAGTTTGCGATGTACCGGCACAACCACTCAATGCAACGGCTACCAGTAAACCAGCTAAGCGCCTTAACAATTGTTGCTTATCCATTATTTGCCTCACAAGACTTCAAGAATTTTTTTATCTATCATTTTTCGCGTAACATACCACAAACCTTACACTCTATCGAGTATTGGCATCTCTAACCAATGCATGCCAGCTCCATGCCCTATACGCTTCAGAACAATCAATGGAAATAAACACCATTCCGCTAGAAAACCGCTTCAGGGGTTACTTGCCAGTCGTTGTCGATATCGAAACCGGCGGCTTCAATCCCAAAAAAAACCCGTTACTGGAAATTGCCGCTGTCATTGTCGAGCTTAACAAGCAGGGTAACCTTGAAATCACCGAACGTCACGCCACTCATATCCTTCCTTTCAAAAACTCTGAGCTGGACGCCTCCGCGCTCAAATTCAACGGCATCGATCCGTATCATCCGTTTCGAATGGCGATTGAGGAAAAAGACGCGCTCGATAAAATTTTCACACCCATCAAAAAAGCGGTAAAACGAAACAACTGCACACGCGCCATTTTAGTCGGACACAATCCGGCGTTCGACATCGGCTTTTTAAACGCCGCCATTCAACGCACCCAGATCAAACGCAGTCCGTTTCACCCTTTCAGCACTTTTGACACCGCCACCTTGGGCGGCCTGGCTTATCGACAGACCGTACTGGCCAAGATTGCCGAAGCCGCAGGACTTGAATGGAACAATGACAACGCCCATGCCGCACTTTACGACGCCGAAAAAACAGCGGAACTTTTTTGCCTGATCATCAACCGCTGGAAACAACTGGAAGCCTTGGCAGGTTAGCAATATCCGGATTGCCATGACAGGGATTAATGCGTTATAACTTAAACCCGGATTAATTGGCATCGACTCTTTTCACTCCCAAACTCGAGGTACACACATGTCGGATTTCAAAAAATACCAATGTTTAGAATGCGGTCATATTTATGATGAAGAAATAGGCGACCCTGAAGGGGGTATCGATCCAGGCACCCGCTGGGACGATATTCCCGATGACTGGCTTTGCCCTGAATGCGGCGCTGAAAAAAGCGCTTTCGAATTAATGCCTTGATATTCACACGGACGCAGCATGAAAATCGTTATCGTGGGTTCCGGTTTTGGGGCCATCAGTTTCGCGGAAAAATTCCGCACTCTGGCGCCACAAGCCACGATCTGCCTGATCACGCGTGAACGGGACGGCTATTATTCCAGGCCGCTGCTCTCGCACGGCTTCAGCAAGCCCGGCATCGAGCAATCCATCATCCTCAAACCTTTTCCGACGCTGGCACAAAACGGTATCGAAATTTTCAGCGGCGCCACCGTCACCGGCATCGATCGTACACATAAAACGCTTACCTTTATCGATGACGCCAGTTCACAGGAAACACTTTCAGCTTACGACAAACTGATCCTGGCACAAGGCTCGGCGGCATTTGTACCACCGCCGTTTCGGGACAATCAGGAATGTTTTCATCTGCTCAACAGCCTGAACGATCTCAAAAAACTGCGGGCGCTGCGCACGGCCTTATCGACACGGCTGGACCCGGTTCATTGGGCCATTGTCGGCGGCGGACTGATCGGCTGCGAAGTGGCTTCGGATCTGGCTTTGGCCGGTGACAAAGTGACTTTATATCATGCCATGGACCGGCTCATGGAGCGTCAACTGGTCATCGAGGATTCGGCCAAACTGCAAAGCGTTTTGCAAGCTGACGGCATCGAAGTCCTGCTTGAGCAAGCCGTCACCGGCTTTCAAAAACAAAATGACAAAATCGTGATAAACAGCGCCAAGCCTGCCGGATTCGATGCAGTCATTGTCGCTTGCGGCTTTAAGCCGCACACTGAATTGGCGGCGGCAGCCGGTTTATCGATCAACCGTGGCATCAAAGTCACGCCTTTTCTGCAAACCAGCGACCCTGATATTTTTGCCTTGGGCGACGTAGCCGAATTGCCCGACGGCAAACTTTATGCCTTTATCTTGCCCATCCGCAGTCAGGCGCAGTGGCTGGCGGCCTACCTTGCCGACGGTTCGGAGCAGCAGCCCTGGACGCCGCCTGCCTTCAAGCCTAAAGCCAAAGTACATAATTTTGTCGCTGACAACCCGCTACCGTTCTGATTTGCTCATCAATAGCCGCATATCATGAATCTGAAGCCGCTTTTATAACCGCTCTTCCCCACCATGCCAGGGTTTATCGAAAGTTTAAGTTTTTGTATCGTGATTGCTCAGATACAGCAAACAGAACCTTTAATCCTGAAAATCCGGGAACTCAATGCCAATGCCGCCAAACTCTTCGGTTACCCCGCTCAGAGTCTGATCAACCAGCCGCTCGACAGCATTCTGGCGCAGGGCCGGCCACCGGATTTTTGGCAAACCGCACTGGAAGGGCTCGGCCTCAATACCGATAAAAGCTTACCCGCTTTCAGTATGCAGGCTGAGTTGATCAATGCTTCCAGACACTGCTTTCCCGCGCTCATCTCACTGTGCCGGCTGACCGAAACATCCGCCTCGCCCTTCCCCGCCATTGCCCTTTTTATCCAGGACATCAGCGCCAATAAAGCGCAGGAAAACAATTTGTTTCTGATGCATATGGCGGTCGAACAAAGCGCGAGCGCGGTGATCATTACCAACCCTCAAGGCCGCATTGAATATGTCAATCCCAAATTCTGTTCGATGACCGGTTTCAGCAAGGAAGAATTATTAGGCTACAGCCCCAAAATATTGCAATCCGGAGACACCTCTATCGAGCAATACCAGTTCATGTGGCAAAATCTGCTGGAACAGGGTGAATGGCGGGGCGAAATTAAAAACCAGAAAAAAAGCGGTGAAGATTACTGGGCTTTTGAAAGTATCAGCGCGATAAAAAACAAGCAGGGAAAAATAACGCATCTGCTGGCCGTGGAAGAAGACATCACCCAACGCAAACAGTTTGAAAGCGCGTTAAAAGAAAGTGAGGAACGTTTCCGGCAAATGGCCGAAATGACCGGCGAATGGCTCTGGGAGCAAGACCCGGATGGCTTTTACATCTACAGCAGCAATGCGGTCAAGGCCATAATCGGCTACGATCCCAAGGAAGTCATCGGCAAACATTATACGGAACTATTGACGCCGCAAGACAAAGTGGACGTTCAAACCTACGCCAACATACAACACGGTTTTTACGGGCTGACCAACCACTACCGGCACAAGGACGGCCACCCGGTCATTGCCGAATCGACCGGTTTGCCGATTACCGACAGCCGAGGCCATTTGCTTAAATGGCGTGGCGTCGACCGCGACATCACTGCGCGCAAACATTATGAAGACGCGCTGATTGAAAGCGAAAAACGCAAACGGCTGATTATCGAAACGGCGCTCAACGCCATCATCATAATGGATCACTACGGCATCATCATCGACTGGAACTCCAAAGCCGAGCGCATGTTCGGCTGGAGCCGCGATGAAGCCATAGGCCGGAACCTGGCCGGATTGATAATACCCGAACGGTTCCGTCAAGCCCATAACGAGGGACTGCAAAATTTTTTGCACGGCGGTAAAAACAATATAATGAACAAGCTGACCGAACAAATCGCGCTGAAAAAAGATGGCACCGAATTTCCGGTCGAATTCAGCGTGGCCCCCTTGAAAATAGGTAATGCCTATGAATTCAGCGGCTTTGTCCATGACATCAGCGGACGCAAAGCGGCGGAAGAGCAAATCCGTCAGGCGCAAGTCAATCTGGCCATCGCGGAAAACGAAATGAAAATTGCCCAGCAAATTCAGGCTTCATTGTTTCCCGCCCAAGCCATAGTCTCGGCAAAGTTTGAAGTCAGCGGCCATTGTTTGCCCAGCACCCGGGTGGGCGGCGATTATTTCGACTATTTTTACCGTGATCCGCAGCATCTGGACATGGTCATAGCCGATGTCTCGGGCCATGCCGTAGGGCCTGCCCTGCTCATGGTTTCGGCACGCAGCGCCATCAGAACCCAGGCCAACCAGCAAGGCACTCCGGCACAAACCCTTGATGTGCTCAATAATTTCCTTTATGACGATCTGAATAACGCCAATCATTTCATCACTTTGTTTTATCTGCAATACGATATGGCGCGGCAGACCCTGAGTTATGCCAATGCCGGGCATCCGATGCCGCTGTTATATAGTCGGGCAGATAACAAATGCCGCCAACTGGACGCCGACGGTCTGATTATCGGAATTCGGAAAAACATCCGCTTCGAAGAGAAAAATGTCGAACTGGCTCCGGGCGACTGTTTGCTGATGTATACTGACGGTTTGACCGAAGCTGAAAATCCCCGGGGTGAGTTTTTCGGGACGGAACGATTGATAAACGTTTTTTCTCAAGTTGCCGAACAAAAGCCCCAGGTCATCATCGAGGAAATAATCCGTCATTTAAAACAGTTCTACCAAACCGAATCGTTTAATGACGATGTGACACTGATGGTGTTCCAACAACGCCCGACCAACCGATGAAATTCGCCATCCAGGTCAACAGCAGCCCGACACACTCGACGAGTGGCTATGCCGCTTACCAATTCATAACTGCGGCGCTGGCGGCAGGACATGAAATTGTGCGTGTGTTTTTTTATCACGACGGCATTTATCACGCCGCCGGATACGCGACACCACCGGATGACGAATTGCACATGATCCGGCTCTGGAGCCGATTAGCCCGGCAACACGCCATTGATTTGGTGGTTTGTATTTCGGCCGCGCAAAGACGCGGCATTCTTGGCAGCGATGAAGCCAAAAGACAGAACAAGCAGGACGACGACCTGGCCGAGGGTTTCCGAATTTCGGGCTTGGGGCAATTAGCCGAGGCGACGTTACTGGCCGACCGCTTTATCGTCTTTGACTGACCTATGAAAAAATATTTATTTGTACTGCGAAGGCCCCCGCATGACGGCGTCCGGACTCAAGAAACGCTGGACATTGTCCTGACGCTGGCGGCTTTTGATCAAAGTGTGAGCCTGTTATTGCTGGACGACGGCGTGTTCCAACTTAAAAAAGGCCAGCAGCCCGAAGCCTTTGGCATGAAAGACACGGCCTCAATTTTTAAAGCCCTGGAAATTTACGATGTCAAATCGATTTATGCAGAAATCGAGTCGCTGCAAGAACGGGGTTTAAAGCGCCGGGATTTATGTTTGCCGGTGCAGGAATATCATAGAAAAGATATTGCCGCCTTGATTGCCGCCTTCGATATTGTTTATACAGGTTAGAAATGGGCAAAGAAAATCGCTTTGGTCTACCGGGTTCCTACACCCAATCGAGTGTTTTCCTGTTGGGGTTGTAAGTCGGAACTCCAGAAAATTTTGTCACACTGAATAAACCTATTTTGCGTATTCCAGCAACCAGTTCCGATTCAAATCAGGCTATCGATTCCGAACAGCCTTACATCCGCCTCAAACATCCTTTATCGCTGCTCGGCTTCGGAATTAAAAGCCGAAAATATGATCAAGCTACCGATTGTGTTGACCGAGCATAAGGACGGGCAAGCTGCGGTGCGCGATGCGGTATTGACCGATAAAAAAACTGGCCATGGCAGCATGTCGATGAACGGGAATGGGATGTGCGCCCGCAAAAAGATTTTTTTTGCAGACAAACAACAGCGATAAAATCTTTTTTAAGTTATGCTATTGTGCCTTTTCCAATTTGCTCTAACGTCCATGCAAATAGGTCCCTTTACACTGACCAATAATTTGATTCTGGCGCCGATGACCGGTATTACCGACCGGCCTTTCAGGACCCTGTGCAAACACTTCGGCGCGGGTCTGGCCTGGTCGGAAATGGTTGCCTCCAAACCGTCACTGCAAAAGCACCGGCGGACTTTGCTGAAAACCGACCAAAGCGGCGAACCCGGTATCCGTGCGGTACAGATACTCGGCACCGACCCTGTGGAAATGGCGGACGCTGCGCGACTCAATGTGCAGCGCGGCGCCCAGATTATCGACATCAATATGGGTTGTCCGGCGAAAAAAGTCTGCTCGGTGGCGGCAGGTTCGGCGTTAATGAAAGACGAAGACCGGGTTAAGCGCATTCTGGAGGCCGTCGTCAATGCGGTCAGTGTGCCGGTGACTCTTAAAATCCGTACCGGCTGGGATTTGCAAAACCGCAATGCCGTGAATATCGCAAAAATAGCCGAACAAGCCGGTATCGCCGCTTTGACCGTACACGGACGCACACGCGCTTGTAAATTTGAGGGGCATGCCGAATATGACACCATCAGACAAGTCAAACAGGCCATCCGCATACCGGTCATCGCGAACGGCGACATTAAAACCCCTGAAAAAGCCCTGGACGTGCTGCAAATTACCGGTGCCGACGCCATCATGATCGGGCGTGGCGCTCAAGGCGCCCCCTGGCTGTTCAGGGCTGTCGCTCATTATTTAAACGACAAAAAAAACATTGAAAAACAGAATATTGAGAGCATTCAAGAGGTTGTTTTCAGCCATCTTAACGCACTCTACAGTTTCTATGGCGCGGCAAGCGGTGTTAAAATGGCTCGAAAACATATCGCCTGGTATCTTGATCATCTGGGCGCCTTGCCGACCGTTATCAGACAGCCCATCAATCAGAGCCAGACTCCAGTTGAACAGTTAAATTCTGTTAAGTCCGCCTTCACTTACTTGATCGATAATCCTGCAACATAACTATGAACGCAATGCAACAAACCGCCCAAGTGATCGCTATTGACAGCAAAATATCGGTACCGATACCGTTGTCCGAACAAGTCAGAGAGGCTGTAGACTTGTATTTTACCCAGTTGAACGGCCACGACGCTTCAGGGCTTCATGCCCTGGTAATCAGCGAAGTCGAGAAGCCTTTACTGGAAGCCACGCTGAAACATTCAAGCTACAATCAAACCAAAGCCGCTAAAACATTGGGCTTAAGCCGCAGCACGCTGCGCAAAAAACTGGATTTTTACGGCATCTCCTGAAATAACAACACTCCGCTTAATACCCTTGAGGTCTTGCATGAATAAAAAAATAGCCCGAGCGCTAGTCAGTGTTTCGGATAAAACCGGCATTGTCGATTTTTGCCGTGAACTGAACGCTCACGGCGTTGAAATTTTGTCCACCGGCGGCACAGCTAAAGTTTTGCAGACAAACAATATCCCGGTGATAGAGGTGAGCGATTACACCGGTTTCCCGGAAATGATGGACGGCCGGGTCAAAACCTTGCACCCTAAAATTCACGGCGGGATATTGGCGCGCCGTGGGCTTGACGATGCGGTTATGGCCGCTAACGCCATCGCGCCTATCGATATGGTCGTGGTCAACCTTTATCCTTTTGAAGAGGCCATCGCCAGGCCCGGTTGCGATTTTGCAAGCGCGATTGAAAATATCGACATCGGTGGCCCGACTATGATTCGCGCAGCCGCCAAAAATCATGCCGATGTCGCCGTCGTGGTCTGCCCCGACGATTACCAAGCTATTTTATCCGAACTGAGCAAGCAAGATACCACGCTGTCACAGCAAACCCGTTTTGATCTGGCGGTAAAATGTTTTGCCCATACTGCCCGTTACGATAGCGCTATCTCGATGTATCTTGGCCAGGTCAATCAGCAGAAATTTCCCGAAACACTCAACCTTCAGTTTCAGCGCCGACAAAGCCTGCGCTACGGCGAAAATCCGCACCAGCAAGCCGCTTTTTATCGCGAAGCACAGCCAGGTCCTGGCAGCATTGCCGCCGCTGTGCAATTACAAGGCAAGGCCTTGTCTTATAACAATATAGCCGATACCGATGCCGCGCTGGAATGCGTCAAGTCTTTTGAAGACAATCCCGCCTGCGTTATCGTAAAACACGCCAATCCCTGCGGCGTGGCGGTAGCCAAAGATATTCTGGGCGCTTATGAGCGGGCCTATGCCACCGACCCGACGTCCGCATTCGGCGGCATTATTGCCTTCAACCGCGAACTCGATGCCGCCACCGCCGCCGAAATCATAAAACGTCAGTTTGTCGAAGTCATTATTGCCCCGACCGTGGCGCCTGCGGCACTCGATTTATTGGCCGTCAAACAAAATGTGCGGGTACTGGAATCCGGTATTTGGGGCAGCGGCAACAGCCCGGCTTTCGATTACAAAAAAGTGGCGGGCGGCTTGTTGGTGCAAGACAAGGATTTTGGCGCCATTGCCGCTGCCGAACTTAAAATCGTCAGTCAACGCGCGCCCAGTGAACAAGAGCTTGCGGATTTACTGTTTGTCTGGAAAGTCGCTAAATTCGTTAAATCCAATGCGATTGTCTATGGCAAGGACAATCAAACCATCGGCATCGGCGCGGGCCAAATGAGCCGCGTCTATTCGGCCAGAATCGCCGCCATCAAAGCTGCCGATGAAGGCCTTGAAGTGCGCGGGGCGGTCATGGCTTCCGATGCTTTTTTCCCGTTCCGTGACGGTATCGACTCCGCCGCCGAAGCGGGTATTACTGCCGTTATCCAACCCGGTGGTTCGATGCGAGATGCGGAAGTCATCGCCGCCGCCGATGAACATAATATGGCGATGGTATTCACCGATATGCGCCATTTCAGACATTGACCAACAACCCTGAACCTCAATCATGAAAGTCCTTATCGTCGGCAGCGGCGGCCGTGAACACGCCCTGGCCTGGAAAGTCAAACAATCAGCCCGCGTTGATAAAGTTTTTGTCGCGCCCGGCAATGCCGGTACCGCGCAGGAAGCCTCGGTCGAAAATGTCGATCTCGCGGTTGATGATATTTCCGGCCTGCTGGCTTTTGCCAAAACGCACAACATCGATCTGACGATCATAGGTCCCGAAGTGCCTTTAGTGCTCGGTATCGTCGATCGTTTTCAGCAGGCGGGTTTAAAATGTTTCGGCCCAAGCGCCAAGGCCGCTCAACTGGAAGGCTCCAAGGCTTTTTGCAAGGATTTTATGGCGCGCCATAAAATTCCAACGGCCAGATACCGGACTTTTACCGATTGTGAACAGGCGATAGCTTATATCAAAGCCCAAGGCGCACCCATCGTCGTCAAAGCCGACGGCCTGGCTGCGGGCAAAGGCGTCATCGTCGCACAGACCGAGACCGAAGCCATGGCCGCCGTTAAAGACATGCTCGCCGACAATGTTTTCGGCAGCGCGGGCAGCCGTGTGGTCATTGAGGAATTCCTAGCCGGTGAAGAAGCCAGTTTCATTGTTATCGCCGACGGTAAACACGCATTGCCGATGGCCACTTCACAGGATCACAAAGCCCGCGACAATAATGACAAAGGCCCCAATACCGGCGGCATGGGCGCCTATTCGCCAGCACCGGTCGTCACGCCTGAAATTCATCAGCGGGTAATGCGCGAGATCATCGAACCCACCTTGAAAGGCATGGCCGAAGACGGCCATGCCTACACCGGATTTCTCTATGCCGGTTTGATGATTGGTCAGGACGGCGAGATCAAATTACTGGAATACAACTGTCGCTTCGGCGACCCCGAAACCCAGCCCATCATGATGCGCCTTACAAGCGACCTGGTGGATTTGTGCGAGGCGGCGCTGGCAGGAACACTTGCAGGCATGAATAGCCAATGGGATGAGCGCCCGGCTCTCGGCGTGGTTCTGGCCGCAGGCGGTTATCCCGGCGCTTATCAAACCGGCGCTGTTATTTCCGGCCTGCCCGCTGTCGATACCTCCGACAGAAAAGTCTTTCATGCCGGTACAGTTAAGCAGGGCGATGCTGTCGTCACCGCCGGCGGCAGGGTTTTATGCGCATGTGCTTTAGGCCATAGCATCGAGGATGCACAGACCAAAGCTTACGAACTGGCCCATCAAATACATTGGGATAAGGTCTATTACCGCACCGACATCGGCTTTAAAGCACTCGATAGAAATAGCCCGGGAATGGGCATGAAATAACCCGGCCTGCCGGCACAGTATTTTTTCCCGTATTCAAGCACTCAGAACTCCGAGAATCGGTGTGCTGGCTTTAAATATCGCCGATACCGTCATGCCGGGTATGAATTCCATCGCTTGTGCGCTTTGCCGGGTGATCGAGGCCGTCAAGGTTTCGCCTCCGGCTAACAAAATAATCACCTGTGCATTGACTTCATCCTGTTGCATGCGAAGCACCTGACCGGACAAGCGGTTGCGTGCCGAAAACCGATCCGACCCGGAATCGGTCACCACCATGATGTCATCGCTGTTGATCAACAAAACCGCATCGGCGCCAATCTTCAACTCAAGCTCGCTGAGCGATGCCTGAGCCATACACGTCATGATCGTCTCGCCCGCTTTCAATCTTACCCTGACCTCGGCATTCACCGCGCCGCCTTGAATCGCGGTAATATTTCCAAAAAGCTGGTTGCAGGCACTGGTTTTGACCACCAGGCGCTGCAATAGTAAAACCGTATCGGGATCACGGGTAAGACTACGGTTGAGCTGATCGAGAAACTGCCGGTGCTGCTGTTCCAGCCGGGTGAACAGCGCCAGCAATGAACGTCCCGCTTCGGTCAAACAGGTTCCCCCGCCTTTGCTACCGCCAATACTGGTGCAGACCAATGTTTTCGGTGCGCCATTGTTGGCCTTTTCAATGATTTGCCAGGCGCCTTTATAGCTCAAACCCACCTGTCTGGCGGCCTGATTGATGGAGCCTGATTGATCGATCGCTTTGAGCAAACCCGCCATGCGTTTATCCAAACCAACCAGACGCAATTCGCCATCGACCCAGCACACCGGACTGTTATTGTCGTTTGAATGAGCTGTCATAAGTGTCTTATGTTGCCGTAAAGTACCTGAGTTAACCATTATTTCCCGTCAGCAAGCAAGCGGGTTTTCAGGGACATAGCGAGTTATTGAATAACCGTGTTGTCAGAAAAGCGACAAAACAGCACAAAATGTTTGAAAGGCGATCTTCAACAGCCCTGGCTCGACAGCGGCAAGCAATATAATTCAATAACCTATTCATGATAATAAATTTTGGCACGCTAATGCTTTTAAAAATTACGCTATGTAATATAGTACATAGCGATTAAACTAAACTCGCTTTTCATTGCCGTATCGATATCCTGCCTTGCGTGAAAAACAAGAACATTCATCATTTAATCTGTACATGGAGAACATTATGTTAGCTAGCCGCTTTTTACACCCTATCCTCGCCGTAGGGTTACTTTTAATAACACCTTCACTGAGGGCCGAAACCGTCCTGGTCGCCGTGGCTTCGGATTTCACCAGACCGATGACAGAAATTGCCGCCACTTTTGAAAAAATCACCCATCACACCGCCAAACTGGCGTTTGGTTCTTCCGGCAAAGCTTTCGCGCAAATTAAAAGTGGCGCACCATTCGAGGTGTATTTGTCGGCCAGTGAAAAATACCCGCTGGAACTGGAAAAATCCGGTTTTGCAATTGCCGACAGTCATTTTATTTACGCCATCGGCAAACTGGTTTTGTGGTCGGCTATTCCTGGCTATGTTGACAATGAAGGAAAAATTCTGACCACCGGCGGTTTTAAACACATTGCCTTGGCCGATTCCAGTCATGCACCTTACGGTGTCGTGGCCGAGGAGGTAATGAAAAATCTGGGCGTATTGGACAAACTGCGCCCCTTGTTCGTCATGGGCGAAAACATCGCGCAAACGTTTCAGTTTGTCAACACCGGCAATGCCGATCTGGGTTTTGTCGGATTGGCGCAAGTCATCGATATTAACAATGGGAAACTCGGCAGCGGTTCGGGCTGGATCATACCGGATAATCTGCATGGTCCATTCCGTCAAATGGCCGTGTTGCTGAAAACCGGCGCCAAAAATCCAGCCGCCCTTGCTCTGGTGGATTTTCTTAAATCGCCGACAGCACGGTCGATTATCGAAAAATACGGCTTTGGTTTGCCTGAATAAAAGGAGGCACCCATGCTAACGGCAGATGATCTTGAGACCTTGCTGTTGACATTCAAAGTCGCCAGCATCACCACCTTGCTGTTGTTGTTGCTCGGTACTCCGCTGGCCTGGTGGCTAGCGCGGACACACTCCAAATGGAAAAGCATCATCAATGCGCTCGTGGCATTGCCTCTGGTGCTGCCACCGACGGTGTTGGGCTTTTATCTGCTGGTGTTGATGGGGCCTGCCGGGGTGGTCGGTCAATTCACCACCTGGCTGGGTTTGGGCACTTTGCCGTTTACTTTACCCGGTTTGATGGTTGCTTCGGTGCTGTATTCCCTGCCGTTTGTCGTACAGCCCTTGCAAGCCACCTTCAGCGCCATCGGCGGGCACGCTTTGGAGGCGGCGGCAACCTTACGCGCAGGGTCTTTGGACCGGTTTTTCAGCGTCGTTGTACCGCTGTCGAAACCGGGCTTTCTGACCGCCGCCATTTTGGGTTTTGCCCACACTGTCGGTGAGTTCGGCGTGGTGCTGATGGTCGGCGGCAATATTCCCGGCAAGACCCGCGTGGTGTCGGTACAAATCTACAACCATGTCGAAGCTCTGGAATACGCCGAGGCGCACTGGCTGGCGGGCAGTCTGCTGGTGTTTTCGTTCAGCGTGCTGCTGATATTGTATACCGCGCTGAGAACACAGCCTGTGGCCCATTCGCTCAAATGACAGCCATAGCATTCGTACAGGCCAATCGCGGTCATTTCGGGATGACGTATCTTTCAAGGTTACTTGCATGACAACTATTAAGGCTCGCTTCCAGCTCGATTACGGCGACTTTAAGCTTGCCGTCGATTTAAAGCTGCCCGGTAACGGCATCACTGTGCTGTTTGGCCACTCCGGTTCCGGCAAAACCACTTTGCTGCGCTGCATTGCCGGGTTGCAGCGTGCGCCGCAAGGATTTCTTGAAGTCAACGGCAGTGTTTGGCAGGACAGCGAGCGCGGCGTGTTCCTGCCCACCCACAAGCGCCCTTTGGGCTATGTGTTTCAGGAAGCCAATTTGTTTGCCCATTTAACGGTGCGGGATAACCTGCGCTACGGCCTGAAACGGATCAAACACAACTCAGGCACCGTCAGACTCGATCATGCCGTTGATTTACTGGGCATCGGCCATTTATTGGAGCGTAGGCCCGGACAATTGTCCGGCGGCGAACGGCAGCGGGTCGCCATCACCCGCGCCTTAGCACTCAATCCCGAAATCCTGCTGATGGATGAGCCACTGGCCTCACTGGATTTTAAACGCAAACAGGAAATCCTGCCGTTTTTAAGCCGTCTGCATCAGCAACTGGCTATTCCGCTGTTGTACGTCACCCACTCCCAACAGGAAGTCGCGCAACTGGCCGACACCTTGGTGATTATGGAAGACGGCCGGGTACAAGCTTTAGGGCCGTTGCCCGATATACAAAGCCGTCTCGACGTCGCGCTGGCGCAAGACCGCGAGGCCGCCACGGTTTGGCAGGTGATAATCAGCGAACATGAAGCCGACTATCATCTGACCCGTGTCGAATTTTCCGGCGGCTCGCTCAGCCTGCCCAGGGTCGATGCCGAAATCGGCGCATCATTACGGGTACGGATTTACGCCCGCGATGTCAGTATCGTCCTTGAAGCACCGGCCGCCACCAGCATACTCAATGTGCTGCCCGCGACCGTCACCGGCAGCGCCGATGGTCAGGCCGGCCAAAGCGTGATACGTCTCGTTGTCGGCAGCCAGGCGCTACTGGCGCACATCACCCGCAAATCGGCGCGACTGCTGGACTTACAGGTCGGCATGGCGGTTTATGTGCAAATTAAGTGTACTTCGATATTAAATTAACCAACACCCAGGAGATTCATCATGAAAGCAAGTGCGCGCAATCAGTTTAGCGGTATCGTCAGCAAAGTGGCTATCGGCGTCGTCAATGCCGAAGTTCATGTCGGCCTGAACGGCGGTGAAACCATCGTCGCCTCGATTACCAAAGAATCCGTTGAAACGTTGGGCATCAAAACCGGCATAGCTGTGATAGCGCTGGTTAAAGCGCCGCAAATCATCATCGTCACCGATTTCGGCGGCTACCGGCTGTCGGCGCGCAATCAGTTTCCGGGCACGGTAAGCCAGGTCAAACCGGGAGCCGTCAACGCCGAAGTCGCTATTGAACTGAAAGGCGGCGGCGAGGTTGCCGCCACCGTGACCGAAGGCAGTATCGCAACATTGGATTTGCGCAAAGGTCAACCCGCCACGGCGGTATTCAAGGCCGGCGCGGTGATTCTGGCTGTGGTTGGTTGATATTTTTATTGGCGGTTGTTTCGATGCCGCCCCGCTCAGGGAAAAACCTGTTTTTATGGGTTAAAATCAGCGGGTAAAGAAAAAGTCGCAGGTACCGGTTCAATTTGAAAGATTCTGTTGGGCATATGCGTACTGATACTTTTTTGAGCACCGCTGAATGTGCGCTCACGCAATTTAAAGGTGTTGCAATCGGCGATCAAGTAAGTGTGCCGGGGCGTTTCCAGAGCATCTTGCACCCATTTCACCGGAAAATACCGGCCCGTACCGGGAATGCGTCGGGTCAAATTGAAGTTTTTATCAAATAACAGCACTTCGCCTTTACGCGAATTGGACAGCATATAACCTTGCGAATGCGGACGTATATGGTGCGCGCCGCTTAAACCGGAAATGACAATTTCATGTGTCAGGGTGGTTTTGTTGATACGCGCGACTTTGCCTTGATAAAACAGGATGGTCAGCACAAAGTTGTCATCGTAGGGGTCTACTGTGGCTGAATTCAAGTGCGTGGTTTGCAGGCGTCCGGGATAGTTTTTCAGACGATGATCCAGGGTTTTATCCAGTATCCGCAAGCCGCCGCCATAAGCTTGATCATAGCCTTGCTCCGTCGCCCACCACGACCAGACAAGCCGGCCTTGCAAATCAAATTCCAGCAAGGCATCGACCCCGCTGGCCGTAACCAGCAAGCCTTTTTCGGTTCGCCGTAAAGAACGTACCTGGCTTAATAAAGGACTGTGAATTTCCAGGTCAATCAAGCCGTCATCATTGAGGCGCGCAATATGTTCATTGCCGCTGACGCCCTCCCGGCTACAGGCCAGGCCGGTAATGAAATACAAACCTTCTCCGGCGACATAGTGCATTCCGAAAGGTTTAACGGGATGAATTTCACCTAAGGACCGGATACCTCCCAATTCGCCGTTATGTTCGAATAATTCGATTTTGCCACCGGGCAAACCCTGAAAAACATCGTTGGATTTATCTTTGCCGCGAATAATGCGGTTCAATCTGAATTTGGCATAATCCCAATTGGTTTGCGGATAGGAAACCACAAACCTGGTTATATTTGTGTTCATGAAATGGTTTTGAAGAATTTAATTGGGGGATTCTATGTTTTTTCATTAAAAAATACTATTACAAACCGATGACAGGCTCCTGTAAGCACGCTGCCTTGCTACCGACTCAAGTTAAGAAGGCCTTGATTTTTGCACATAATTTATCGAACAAAGCTCCGAATGCTTTTGAGCCGATAAAATTTCGGGAGGCATTTATGTTCAGACTCATCTTAATCACCTTGGTTGTCTTGTTGGGCGGCTGCGCAAAGGCTCCTGAGACCATTCGCGAGCCGCCAAAACCGGATATTCAGTTACAAGCTGTGCAACTGGATTTTCCCGCCTATCAGAATCATTCAGTCCGTTGGGGCGGCGCTCTGCTTGAAGTAGAGAATAAAGAAACTGAATCGACGCTGGAAATTTTGGCTTATCCGCTGGACGGTTCGGGCCGCCCCGATGTGACCCTGCTCGCGCAAGGCCGTTTCAGGGTTAAAGTGGGCGGATTCGTTGATGCTGCTCACTATACAAGAGGCAGCGAAGTCACTGTCTTCGGACGGCTTGTTGAACAAAGCGAACGTTATTTGAGTCGAAAAGTTATCAAGCTGCCTGTTCTTGAATCACAACAGCTATATCTGTGGCCACAAAACCGTAACGAATATTACGGAAGCGGTTATTGCGGCTACTCGCCTTTTTACGGTAATTATCGCTACCATGGCTATGGCGGCTCATCGTTCGGAGGCTATCATTACTGACCGTTCAGTTCAGGTATAACAAGGCCGTATTATCATGCACCTGAAACTCCAAGGAGGTTGTCATGAAAACATTCAAACAAATCATCATACAGTTATTTCTTGTCATATTCTTGCTGGCGAGCATTCAGACGGTTTACGCAAGAGGCGGTGGTCATGGTGGCGGCCATGGCGGTGGTCATTTCGGTGGCGGCCATGGCGGTGGCCATTTCGGTGGCGGCCATGGCGGTGGTCATTTCGGCGGTCACCACAATGGACACCATTATAATTATTCCACTTATGGCTACGGATATTATCGGCCATATTACAATGGCTACGGATATTATCGGCCGTATTACAATGGCTACGGATATTATCGGCCATATTACAATGGTTATGGCTATTATGGTCGGGGCGGTTATCGCTGATCTTATGGCGAACAAGGCTTTGGCAGAAAAATTGCCCTGACAGCAGTTGCCAGGGCGTTTAAAATACTGCTTTATAACTCTTTTAGATAGCTGCTTAGCTTATGAATAAACCCAACTTGGCGGCTTGGATCCGCACCCTGGATGTCCGCGCTATCCGCCGGACAAATAATTGGCATTTTGGTTACCAGGGGGTCTTTTATAGTTGTCGGCAGTTGGCGCGGGACGGGCTATTTTCAATACAATCGGTCGTCACCGCTATCGACCGGCTGGGTCACGAACAATTGTTATTTTGCCTCGGTAACCAGTGCGACATGCCGCAGGGAATTCGTTATGCCATTTCCGATCAGCAATTGATAGTCGCTTTCGAAGGTAGGCTTGAGCCGCCCCAATTGCAAACGTTTATGCGTGTCGTGACGCAATTGGGACAATACGTTCAAGGTTTTGAACATCACGGTTTACCACCGATACACAAGCCGCCTCTTCAGGATTGGCCAAAATTGCTCAAGGCGCTTTCCGACCCGACGCGCCTGCGACTCGTCGCGGAACTTTTAAAAACAGCCTGTTGCGTCGAGGATTTGGCCTCCCGCCTGAAATTGACCCATTACAATACGTCAAAACATTTGCGCATCTTGCGTCAGGCGGGCGTCATCGAATCCCGGCGCGACGGTCGTCTAGTCATCTCCACAATCGCCGAACCCATCCGCAACCGCGTCAAGAGCCAGGTTCTCGACCTTGGATGTTGCCGTTTTCAGTTTGATCAACACCCCATGAATCAGGACTAAAACATCACCACCTGGAAAAATCAAGGCGCTTCGGCCAACGTCTTGAGCCAGATTCCGATCGCATTCCGCGCCTCTTCCGTCAAAGCGATAAAACCTGCAATGGCACCGACCGCATCCGCTGAAACGGTGTGTTGCGAGAAACTGAAGCTGCGTTTACCCAGCGAATTGAAACCGTCCTCTGCGATTGCATTAACGGTCAGAGCCATCAACACGCGGGCATTGTCGGCTGTTGAAAATTGCTGCTCAAATTGCGTCAACTGTATTTGCAAGGTCAAGGACGACGCCCCGGCTATCTTGAGTCGGCGCTCCAATAAAGCGGGCAACGGCGCTTCCCAGCGGTGCCGCTGATAATAGCGGACGACAGTGGCGTCTTTATAAAGCAGACGATAGCGTATACGTTCATCCCACAGCCATACCGGGGCGGTCAAAGTGACATTGACGCTGTCCGCAATCAGCACCCCACCTGGCCCTAGGTCATGGCTGACTGGTAAACCCGGTTTGGCGGAAATAACGCTGCAAGCGGAAAGGTTTAAGCTGAAAAGTAATGCCAGCCAGTTACGGGCCAATGTTTTCATGGTGACTCCTTAAAATCCGCTTCACCGGGCTCAGGTTCCAGCGCATCGGCTCCGAGCAGAAAGGCCTGCGGCTGGGTTTCCAGTGTTGACGCGAGACGGGCAAAACGGCGGGTTGTGGCTTGCATTTGAGTCATCAGGGTATTGGCCCGGGGCAAGGTCGTTTGCAATAATTGCTGGCCGACCGAAGTGCCGGTCTGCATTAATTGGCCTGATTGTTTGGAAAGTATTGTCATCTCCTGGCGCATTTGCCGGCTTAATTGGGTGAACTCTTGGGTTAAACCGTTAACTTCGGTCATGGTGCGGCGCGCATCGGCGCTTAAAGCGGGCATCAAGGCCAAAGTTTTGCCGACTTGATCCTGCAAACCGTTGAAACGCGCGGTGGCGGCTTCGACATTTGCCAGTATTTGCGTGATATGATGCACATTGTTTTCATCCAGTAAACCGTTCAGCCGTTTCACCAGCTCATGAACCTCGACTACCGTATCTTCGCCGGACGCCGACAAGCGATCGATCAACGAAGGTTTGATAGGAATGCGCGCGTGCTTTGGCAATAGTTTTGAATAATCGCCGTTATCGTTGAGCGCTATTTTGGTCAAACCGGTCACGCCCTGAAACTCCAGCGTCGCATAGACGCCCTGGCTGAGACGTACGTCGTCATCCAATTCCATCGGCACAACAATCACGCCCGGATTATCGGCTTCAAAATACACGGCGCTGACTTTACCTACTGCTATGCCGCGATAATACACGGTGGAACCGGCCTTGAGACCGGTCACCGAAGCACGGGTTTCGGCGACATAAGTCCGCGTTTGGTGCTGAACATCGCCCAACCAGATAGCAATAACGACAATAGCGGCTATCAAAGCGGCCATAAACAAACCGGTCACTAACGCATAGCTGTCTTTACCCATGAGCGGTCTCCAAGGTGTTGAAAATCCTTTGCGCGCGATGATTATGAAAAAACTCCCGAATAAACGGATGCTCGGTAGTCAATACCTTGTCCAGCGTATCGAAGGCAATCAGCCGATGATCGGCCAATACCGCAACTTTGGTGCACAGATCTTTCAAAATATGTAAATCGTGCGTGATCATCATCACGGTAAAATTGAGTTGCCGATGTAATTGCCGCAACAGCGTAACAAAATCCTCGCTGGCAATGGGGTCGAGACCCGAAGTCGGCTCATCCAGCAACAACAGTTCCGGCTCCAGAATCAATGCCCGCGCCAGTGCCGCCCGCTTGATCATGCCGCCCGACAACTCCGCAGGCATCAGCATCGCATCATGCGCGTTCAAGCCTACCATGGCCAGTTTCATGCAGACCATTTGCCCGACCAGAGCTTCGTCATCGACCACCAGTTCCCGCAACGGAAAAGCAATATTGTCAAATACATTCAAGGCGCTGAACAACGCGCCGCCCTGAAACAGCACGCCGGTATGATTGCGCCGTTGCAGGCAATCGATAGCGCAGATTTGCGCCACATCCTCGCCCAGCACCGACAATTTGCCCCGGCTGGGTATTTCCAGGCCAATTATCTCGCGCAGCAAAGTGGTTTTGCCGCTGCCGGATGCGCCGACCAACCCCAGTATTTCCCCCCGCTCAAGACATAAGCTGATATCCTGATGAATGAGCTGGTCGCCAAAATACGTCCAGATATTTTCCAGCGTCACCATAGGGGATGCACTCATGGAAACCCCACATTTCTGAACACGATGGCGAACACCGTATTGACCACGATTACCACGGTAATTGCCGCCACCACGGCACGGGTCGTCTCGCTGCCAAGGCTTTCGGTATTGGGTTTGATCAAAAACCCGAAATGGCAGGCAACCATGGCGATCATCATGCCGAAAGCAACGCCCTTGGCCAGCCCCATATAAAAATTGACAATCGGCACTGCCTTCGGCAAATGATCGAGAAATTGCTGATAGCCAATATCCAGAGCCAGTTGCGCCGACATCATGCCGCCTATCAGGGCAATACTGTCGGTCCAGACGATCAATAGCGGCAATACCAGGGACAGGGCAATCACTTTTGGCAATACCAGACGCAAGGTATGGGAAATGCCCAATGCCGACAGCGCGTCCAATTCCTGGGTAACACGCATGATGCCAATTTCGGCGGTCATTGAAGAACCGGAACGGCCGGCGATCAAAATCGCCGTCAGCATCGGCCCCAGTTCGCGGATAATGCTCAGTCCGAGCAAGTCGATGATATAAATTTCCGCGCCGAAGCGTTGCAGTTGCAAGGCCGACAAATAACTCATCGACACGCCCACCAAAAAACCAACCAGTGCGGTAATGCCTAAAGCACTGACACCGGCCTTGTAGATGGTTGCCGATATTTCTTTAAAGGGTGCGGCGCCGGGATGGCGTAACAAATAAATAAAATCAAGCTGTAAACGCCCGAATAAAGTCAACCAGGCGCGAATGTGCCCGAAGAAGCCTTGCAATAGCAGCAACCAATAACGCCAAACTTCGGTAAGATCGGGCCGCATGGGCTGCGGCGGAGGAATTTCCCGATCATGCCAATAATCGAATAAACGGCGCTGTTCCGGGCGCATGATCAAATCTTCCGGTAATTTTTCGCCCCAGGCCTGCCAAAGCAAAAAAGCAGCCGCACTGTCCAGCCGCTCGATAGCGCTGATATCCCACTGTTTAGTCTTGTCGAGTTTTTTGAGCCGTTGCCGTAACTGAGGCAAGGCCGTCAATGTCCGCAGCGTCCAGTGACCTTTCAGTTCAATCAGTCTGCCGTCCGGCACTTCGGCCAGTGTCGGTAAAGTCGGGTCGGCACTCGGCAAATGACGCTCAGTCATAAATCGTTCATCCGGAAGTTAGTGCTTGATGAGTCGTTTGGCCTAATAATACCTTACTGTTGGCGGGTGTGCGTCTGAAAGTGCTTATCTTTTACAAAAAATCGTTTGTTATTGTCCGTTGCGAGTCTGCCATACTCCTACGCAGTAAAATACCCAGCGGAGCCGATACGATGCAATAGTCCAAAAGATAGCCGTTGTTCGGGACACTTGGGGCAATGGGTGCAACGCTCACCCTAACGTTCATGAAAGCCTGGCAATCGCCCCGGCAAAATCGCAATCTACCGTTCTGGGCTTATCCCGTCCACTGAGAGCATGAACGGTTAAACGTTAATGCCGCTTTTTGTGCCGGTCAACTGTTCGGGCAAAAAATCATCGACACTTATCGCCAGCAGACGCGCTTGTTCGGCCTGGTTGATTAAATCGGCTTCGGCTTCAGTGATAATGTCTGCCTGCAACGCTTCCTGTAGCAAGCCCGGTAAAACGCCTTTGCGCAACAGGCCTTGCTTTTGGGCATTGTGCAGTTTTGTCTCGATGGGTGCGGCCTGCAATACGGCCTTGAACGCAGTTTCTATTCTGCCGGTAGCGTCAAGCGGATTTTCGTTGCTATAAATTCCTGCCGTCAAGCGGTCGCGAACCGGACTATCCTCAAGAAGCAACTGCGCCAGAGGCCCCACTTGTTTATCCGGTGGCGGCGCGCAGGGGCGTCCCAACGGAAACAATAACGCACGCAGCAGCAATGCCGGAATGCGTGCGGGCAGCATGTGAAACACCGCCAGCAGGGATTGCTGGGCGCGATACAGGCTGTACCGGCAAGCCCAGTGCAACAGCGGCAGATCATCGGGGTGTGAACCCTGATTTTCAAAGTGTTTCAGCGCGCAAGAGCACAGATACAAAAAACTCAAGACATCGGCAAAGCGGCCGGAAAGTCTTTCTTTGCGTTTCAGTTGCCCGCCCAACGTGAGCAGCGCAAAATCGGCGGCCAGCGCAAAGCCTGTGCTGAGGCGGGTCAGTTGCCGGTAATAACGCCGGGTATTTTTGTCGCCGGGCGTGGAGGCCAGTTTTACCCCACCCAGGCCAAACCAGAAGCCCCGTCCGAGATTGTTCAGAAAAAAGCCGATATGGCGCCATAACACGGCGTCGAATGCGTGCAAGGCGGCGGTCGGGTCGGGGTCATTCAAAGCATTCATTTCACTTTGAATGAAAGGGTGGCAACGCACCGAACCCTGGCCAAAAATCATCATGGTGCGGGTGAGGATGTTCGCGCCTTCCACGGTAATACCAACCGGAATGACCTGATACAGACGGCCGATAAAATTGCTCGGCCCCAGGCAAATCCCGGAACCGCCCTGAATGTCCATGCCGTCGTTAATGATGCGGCGCATGCCTTCGGTCAACTGGTATTTGAGAATCGCCGAAATCACCGCCGGTTTCTGGCCTTCATCCAGTGCGGCGCAGGTGACCTGGCGCGCTGCGTCCATCAGATACGCCGTGCCCGCCATACGCGCCAGCACTTCTTCGATGCCTTCAAAAGCGCCGATAGGCAGATTGAATTGGGTACGGATACGCGCATAAGCGCCGGTGTTGCGGCAGATGAACTTGGCCGCGCCGACACTGAGCGCGGGTAAGGAAATGGCGCGGCCGGTCGCCAGCGATTGCATCAGCATTTTCCAGCCCTGGCCGACTTGCGCTTTACCACCGATAATCCAGTCCAGCGGAATAAACACATCCTTGCCCCAGTTCGGCCCATTCTGAAAAGCCGAATCCAGCGGAAAATGGCGTTTGCCGATAGCAATACCGGGTGTATTGGTTGGAATCAGCGCCACAGTGATGCCGATGTCGTCGTCCTCACCCAGTAAATGTTCGGGATCGTATAATTTGAACGCCAGCCCCAAGACAGTGGCCACAGGTCCCAGTGTGATGTAGCGTTTTTCCCAGTTCAGTCGTATCCCCAGCACCCGCTCCTTGCCTTCAAAAGCGCCGTGACACACGATGCCGGTATCGGGCATGGCGCCTGCGTCACTGCCGGCTTGCGGGCCTGTCAGCGCGAATGCGGGAATTTCCTCACCTGTCGCCAGACGCGGCAGATAGTGATCTTTTTGCTTTTCGGTTCCATAAGCCAGCAACAATTTGGCAGGTCCTAAAGAATTGGGCACCATCACGGTGACCGCTGCACTGGTGCTGCGGCTGGCGATTTTCATGACGATTTGGGAATGGGCGAATTCTGAAAACTCAAGGCCCCCGTAGTGTTTGGGAATGATGATGCCGCAAAACTTGTGCTGTTTGATGTAATCCCACACTTCCGGCGGCAAATCGCGGCGCGTATGGGTGATGTCCCAGTCGTTCAATAGGGCGCACAAAGTTTCCACCGGACCATCGAGGTAGGCCTGTTCTTCCTCGCTTAAACGGGCGGCTGGAAGTTCTTTGAGTTTGTGCCAGTCGGGCTTGCCGGTGAACAGTTCGGCGTCCCACCAGGTATTGCCCGCTTCCAGCGCTTCGCGTTCGGTTTGCGACATCGGCGGCAGGCTTTTACGCATTTTTGTGAACAGCGGACGGCTCAGAAACCTGCGCCGGAGTGGCGGTAAACCCAATAAACCGGCAAGGCCGATTATCATGACGAGTAGAACAAGTTTTGACATGAGACGCTCCGGTAAGATTATTTTTATAGTGACGACGCGCTGACTCCAGGTTTACCTGGAAACACCAGAACCTTCAGTTTCTTAAAGGTTTGCCGGTTTTGAGCATATGTTCCAGTCTTGCCAACGTAGAAGGTTGTTTGACCAGGGTCAAAAAAGCTTCCAACTCCAGATCCAGTAAATCCTGTTCAGTCAAAGGCCGGGTGATGCCGGTGTCGCCACCACTTAAAACGACAGCCAATTGCCGTGAAATTTCAACATCATAAGCACTGGCTTTACCCGCCAGATGTAAGTTGTGCACGGCAATATCCAGCGCGGACCAGCCGCTTTTTCCCGGCAAGCTGTACACGAAAAGTTCGGGCGGCCGGTAATTTTCCGCCAAAGCCACTGCGCGGTGTTTGGCGTCCGCTAATAAACGGTCTTTGTTCATCGTGATGCTGTCGGTTTTGGATAAAAACAACAGATCCCGAGCCTCTTGCGCGGATTTTGAAACCTTGGCGAGGCCAATGGTTTCAAAAGTTTGCGCAATGGGCGGCAAGGGGCCACCGGGACGTTTGGGGAATGCCAGCCAGCGGCGCAGAAGTTCCTTGCAGCCGCCCCAGCCCGGCACCAGACCGACGCCCACTTCCACGAGTCCTGTGTAAAGTTCGGCATGGGCAACAAGGGCGTCACAGTGCAATAATATTTCGCAGCCGCCGCCCAAGGCCAGTCCTGAAGGCGCGCCCACCACGGGAAAAGGCGCGTATTTCAGGGCTTGATACGTTTGCTGGCCAAGACGGATGATGGCTTTGACAGTCGCCCAGTCCTGATTGACGATGGCGGGCATCAGTAACGTCAAATTGGCTCCGGCCGAAAAGTTTTCCGCTTCGTTATGAATCACCAGTCCCTTAAAGTCTTGTGCAAGCAAAGCGAGACTTTGTTGCAAAAGATTTAAAATATCCGGATCCAGAGTATTCATTTTGCTGTGAAATTCAAAACAGGCTATCGCGTCACCGAGATCCCACAGACTGGCCGAGGCATTACTCAAGAGCGCGGAGCTTCGGCGTTTGATGTCGCTCAGCAGCAAAACCCCTTCGGGGCGCTGTAAGGGTTGATAATGGTTTTCCGTGTCCTTGAATTGTAACTGTCCGTTGTAACTCCGATACAGACTTTGCCGGTCCGCCAACAGATAAGGAACAGCTTGATTTTGCGCCAGCAATTTATCGATAAACCAGTCAACACCGAGGCGGTCAAGCCATTCGAACGGGCCGTAACGCCAGTTATAACCCAGACGCATGGCAGTATCGACCGCGACAATGTTGTCGGCGATTTCCGGAATCAAGCTTGCGCTATAGCTGAGTGTTTCCGACAGGACGCGCCAGGTATAACGGTTGAGCGCCTCGTCAGCGCTCAGAAAAGTCCGCAAATCTTCAGCTTTGTGGGATACGCCTTTGATCTGAAATTTCTCACTCACGCGGTATTCGCCGCTTTGTAAATCAATGGACTCCTTGATTTTATGCTTGGCGCCCGGTTGCAGCCGATAAAAGCCGCCCTCGCCTTTGCGGCCGGTCAAACCTTTGGCAATCATGCCCTGCAATAGCGGCGGCACGGCGGCGATAGCGCGTAAGCGGTCGTTGGCCGACAGGCTGTGCCTAAAAGTTTCTAAAATATGCGGCATGAGATCCAGTCCGACCAAATCCATTAAGCCGAATACGCCGGTTTTTGGGATACCGACCAAAGCCATGGCAGCATCGCACTGCTCCACGGTCAAATTCATCGCGATAGCTTCGATCAAGGCGGTTTGTATCCAGAATGTGCCGATGCGATTGGCGATAAATCCCGGTGTGTCGTTACAGACCACGCAGCCTTTGCCGAGCTTGTGGTCGGCGAAAGCGTTGACGGTGTTAAACAGGTTGACGTCCAGTTCGGGTGCCGCGACCAACTCTAAAAGCCGCATGTAACGGGGTGGATTGAAAAAATGAGTGATCATGAAGCGGCGCTTGAAGCTATCCGGCAAATCACGCGTCAAGAGGCTCAACGGTAAGGTCGAGGTATTGGATGAAATCAATGTATCCGGGCGGCAGACAGTCTCAAGTTTTTGGTACAGCGCCTGTTTAATGCCGGGATTTTCGATAACCGCTTCAATCACCCAATCGGCTTGCGCCAGACGATCGAGGTGATCCTCGATATTACCGGGATTGAGCAGACGTGCATTTTTGAGGTGCATGAAAGCAGCCGGTTCGGTTTTCAGCAGTTTGGCAATAGCGTTTTCGGCTATGGCATTCCGATGGTTGCCGTCTTTGGGCACGATGTCCAAGAGATCGACCGCAATACCGGCATTGGCGACATGTGCGGCAATACCCGCGCCCATGACCCCGGCGCCGATCACGGCGACTTTTTCGATACTCATGACACAGCCTCCAGAATAGTCGCGATACCCTGACCACCACCAATACATTGCGTGGCCAAGGCAAATTGTTTGTTTTCACGTCGCAGCAGGCTGGCGGCCTTGCCGGTAATTCTGGCACCGGTTGCGCCTAAAGGATGACCCAGGGCAATAGCGCCGCCGTCCAGATTGAGCCTTTCCGCACTGATGGGTAAATCCTTTAATACGGCAAGAGATTGCGCGGCAAAAGCTTCATTGAGTTCGACAATATCGATGTCGGCCAATGTCAATCCGGCGCGCTGCAAGGCTTTTTGAGTGGCGGCGACAGGCCCTATACCCATGATTTCAGGTAAACAGGCCGATACCGCCACGGCCTTGATGCGCGCCAGTTTATCGAGGCCGTGTCGGTCGGCATAAGCCTCGCTGCAAACCAGCACGGCGGCGGCCCCGTCGGTTAAAGGCGAGGAAGTGGCGGCGGTGACGCTGCCGTTTTCCAGAAACGCAGGCTTCAGTCCGGCCAGATCTTCGGCTGTGGAACCGGGCCGTAAGCAACCGTCCAGCGTAATGTCTTCGCCCTGCGCCGGTTTGATGACTACGATTTCATCGGCAAAGTGTCCTTGCTGCTGCGCGGCATAGGTTTTTTGCTGACTGCTCAAGGCAAAGGCTTCCTGGGCCGCGCGGTCGATATGGTATTTCAATGCCAGATTTTCCGCTGTTTCACCCATACCGATATAAGCCTGCGGGTAATCCTGATAAAGTCCGGGATTGGGCAAGGTATTGAAACCGCCCATCGGTATCCGGCTCATCGATTCCACACCGGCGCAGATGAACGCTTCACCGGCGTTCATTTGAATGGCGCCTGCGGCAATATGAACGGCTTGCATGGATGAGCCGCAAAAACGGTTGACGGTGACGCCGGCAATGCTGACAGGGAGTCCGGCCAAATGCACCACCAAACGCGCCAGATTGAGACCTTGCTCGCCTTCGGGGAAAGCACAGCCGAGAATCAGGTCTTCTATATCATTCGGATCGATGCCGGATTTATGAACCAGCACCTTGACCACCTGCGCGACCAGATCATCCGGCCTAACACCGATCAGTGCGCCCTTGTAGGCCGGAGTAAACGGTGAGCGTGCGTAAGCTGCGATAACGACATTTTTCATGATACTGTCTCCTGTAGGGGCAAAGGCTCCGACATTTGCGGCGCTAAACCCGGATTTTGCCGATGAAAATTTAAAAACTCATCGATAACCGACCAGGTTCCGCCGATGTTTTCCATCAATATGCCGTGGCGCTCGGATTTTATGGGATGCAATTGTTTTAGTCCTGAGCCGAGTTTTGCAAAAACGATTTCGGAACTTTGCGGCAATACCACCGGATCCTGGTCGGCGTACAGCAGCAAAGTGGGCGTTTCCACATCGGGGAGCGAGGCTTCCATATGCTGAATCAACCGCCGCAATTCGTACAAAGCCCGCACCGGAATATTGCAATAGTTGATGTCGGGATGCTCGGGCGTATTTTCAAGAAAAGGTTTGACGCCTTCAAGACTCGATATCCAGTGTACCAGGGCATTGGCGTTATGCAGCAAAGGCACCAGCATGAAAGCGGAGTTGACGAATTTTATCGGTACCGACACGGCAATCAGACCGATAATTTCGGGATGTTGTTCCGCAGCCAGATTGAGCGCCAGCGCACCGCCGGTGGAAAAACCGATGACAAACAGTTTCTGACAATGCAGCTTGAGAATGTTGAGTCCGCGTTTGACGCACTCGCCCCATTGCTCATAAGTCACATCGCGCAGCGCATAAGGCGAAGTCCCGTGACCTTTTAATCGTATGCCCAGCACGGTATAACCCTGGCTCGCCAAATAATGGCCATAAGCGCGCACTTCGGCTGGGCTGGCGAGCAGCCCGTGCACCAGTAAAATGCCAAAGCCATTGGCTTTTTTGGGTTTGATAAAAAAAGGCGAGGGGGCGGCGATGGCGGTTTCTTGCTGCTGGATGTCGCCGTTTCGCTGTGTGCTGTAGCTTTGTTGCTCAAAAGCCAGGTTCAATTGTTCATCTTCAAAATGCCAGGCGGCGAGTTGATAAGGATTCATTTTCCGATAATCCCGGTTCGCCGCCAGCAAGGCGTCGCGCACGGTTCGCAAAGGCGCGGCTTCATTGTGATAGACGGCGATTGGATTTTCCAGACGGATGCGGTCGAAATCGTGGTCTTCACAAAGCTTGGCTAAAAAATAATAGCATTCGTCCTGCTCGGTAATCAGGCCCGCTTCCTTGGCGACACAGATAAACTGATCGAAGCGGACGCTGACGCCCTGAATCAAATCGCCGTAATCGGCAGGATTCAAAAGACTGCGATGTAAATGAATCTCAGTGTTTTTTTGCAGGTTTTTAATAGCGATGTACAGCACAGTGTAAAACCGGCTTTTTTCGATATGCTGCCGTCCCTCGCCGATCAAGGTCATGATCAGTGTGGAAGCCAGATGACTGAGATTGATCGTGACATTGGCGTAGATTGCTTCCATGTACTGATTGCGCGAGCATTGCGCATTTTTGATAAAATAATGACCCAGTAAACGTTCTTGCCAGTTTCTGGGCCGTGTTTTCAGTTTGAACACATCGTCCAGCTCCTGCAAGCCCGGCGCGACCTTATCCATGAGCCAGTGAGTACGCCAGTCCCAGACACAGCAAGGGTTGACCGGGCAACCCATGCGAATATCCATATCGGTATCCTTGAGCATGATATTGCCTTCGATCAGAAGTTCCTCGGACTGGCGCAGGCTCAGTTTGTCCGAAAACAACTCGACGCCTTTGAACAACATATTTTCCGAAGCGCGGATGGGATAAAAAGTGATATTGGCCGGTACGATCAAGGTCGGCTTCAGCGCTGTCGCCATCAGCTCGTCCAGACTGTTGAATTGCAGCAGTTCTTTCCAGTGTTGCAGCCGTTCGAGGTCATTTTTTTTAAAAGCATAACGAATCGCCGCTTTCAAGGCTTCCACGCCCTGCCCCAAAACCGCAGAGCCGGTATGGTGTTTGCGGCGGTTGCCGGTCATGCGGGAAAAAATGCTGTATTCCCCTTTTTTGTCGATGACGCGGCGATCCTTGACCATGCCGCCTTCCGGAAAAATAATGACTTTGCGTCCCCGCAGTATTTGTCCCGCCAGCATCGCAAACAGACGCGGATGATCGTGTGGAAAAACACCTACATTTTTGAGATAGTTCGACAGCACATTGTCTTCATTGAAAAATTCACCAGCCGCAATGGCGCAACTGTAGGCGCCGGTTTTTTCGAAAATCAGGAACTGCGGAATAAACGTTTCGAAGCGGGAAAAATGATTGAACAGGAAAATATCGCCTTGCAGCACCTGCGTATCAGCGTACAGTTCAAACTTGACGCTGAGCAGATTTTTGACGGCTCTGAACAGTTTGACGGAGCGGTTGTAGAGGGCGGTGTCAATATCGGGCCAGTCCTCCGGATAGGTGTTTTGCTTCATATCGGCCTTCTTTTTTACGTTTGAAAAAAGGGTAAAGCGAAAGAGCGGTCGTTACTTTAGTGTGGTGTAGAGCCTTAATAATATAGCGTTAAGTCGGGCACTGTCCATGAACCTTACTGCAAGGTGCGGCAGACGGCGCGGGAAAAGAGTAGCCGCAATAAAAGCGGCCACTCTCAAAAGTCGTTAATTTGTTATTGGTTTTTAGGCCGCATATGCGGGAACAACAGGACATCACGAATGGAGGGCGCATCGGTAAACAGCATGACCAGACGGTCGATGCCTATGCCCTCGCCCGCCGCCGGCGGCATTCCGTGTTCCAGCGCCACGATATAATCGGCATCGAAGTGCATGGCTTCGTCATCACCGGCTTCTTTTTCCGCCACCTGTTTTCTAAACCGTTCGGCCTGATCCTCGGCATCGTTGAGTTCGGTAAAACCGTTGGCGATTTCACGTCCGCCGACAAAGAATTCAAAGCGATCGGTAACATGCGGATTATTATCATTGCGCCGCGCCAGAGGCGAAACTTCGACCGGGTACGCCGTGATGAAAGTCGGATTCATCAAGCGCTGTTCGACGGTTTTTTCAAATATTTCAATTTGAATTTTACCTAAACCGTAGCTGTCCTTGACCGGCAAACCAAGACCTGCGGCCACTTTCGCAGCCGCCTCGCGGGTGTCGATATCGCTGATCTTTAATGTGGGATTAAAGTGCAGAATCGATTCCACTACCGTCATCCGCTCGAACGGCTGGCTGAAATCATAGTTCTCGCCTTGATAGGTTATTACCGCTTGTCCCACCACATCTTCGGCTATGCCGCGCAGCAGAGCTTCGGTCAAATCCATCAGGTCGCCGTATTCGGCATAGGCCTGATAAAATTCCAGCATGGTAAATTCGGGGTTATGCCGGGTCGATAGACCTTCGTTGCGAAAATTGCGGTTAATCTCAAAAACCCGCTCGAAGCCGCCAACCACCAGACGTTTTAAATACAATTCCGGCGCAATGCGCAGGTAAAGCCCCATATCCAGCGCATTATGGTGCGTCGTAAACGGGCGCGCGGTGGCGCCGCCGGGAATTGTCTGCATCATCGGCGTTTCAACTTCGAGAAATTGACGTTGCAGCAAAAAATCGCGGATATAGCTGATAATTCTGGAGCGCATTAAAAAAGTGCCGCGCGATTGCTCGCTCATAATCAGATCCAGATAGCGCTGCCGGTATTTGACTTCCTGATCGGTCAGACCGTGAAATTTTTCGGGCAACGGCCTCAATGCTTTGGTCAAAAGACGCAGGTCATCAACCTTGACGCTCAATTCACCGACCTGGGTTTTGAACAACACGCCTTCAGCGCCGATAATATCGCCGATATCCCATTTCTTGAACCGCTCGTTGTAAAAACCTTCGGGCAGACTGTCGCGAGCGACATAAAGCTGCATTTTGCCGGACATATCCTGTATGTGGCAGAAACTGGCCTTGCCCATGATGCGGCGAGTCATCATGCGACCGGCCACTTTCACGCGAATGGGCTGGGCTTCGAGCTCTTCTTTCGATTTTTCGCCATATTCGGCCAGCAACTCAGAAGCCACGACATTGCGGCGAAAATCGGTGGGGAAAGCAATACCGTTTTCCCGCAATGCGTTGAGTTTGTCACGGCGCTGTTTGATTTGTTCTTGTTCGTCTTGTTGGATTTCTGACATGCGAGTATTTTTTATCAAATTTTTAAAATAGCTTTTGCTTCGAGCTTTACAACCCGCTCTTCAAGCTGGCTTCGATGAACTGATCCAGTTCGCCGTCGAGCACGGCCTGGGTATTGCCGGTTTCGACACCGGTGCGTAAATCCTTGATGCGCGATTGATCCAGCACATAAGACCGTATCTGGCTGCCCCAGCCGATGTCCGATTTGGAATCTTCCAGAGCCTGCTGCTTTTCGCTGCGTTTCATCATTTCCATTTCGTACAGTTTGGCTTTCAACTGTTTCATCGCGGTATCGCGGTTTTTATGCTGCGAACGGTCGCTTTGACATTGTACGACAATGCCGCTGGGTGCATGGGTGATACGCACTGCCGATTCGGTTTTGTTGATATGCTGGCCACCGGCGCCGCTGGCTCGGTACACATCGACACGCAAATCAGCCGGGTTGATGTCGATATCGATGTCTTCGTTGATTTCCGGCGATACGAACACCGATGCGAACGACGTATGCCGACGATTGCCGGAGTCGAACGGCGACTTTCTGACCAGACGGTGCACCCCGGTTTCAGTCCGCAACCAACCGAATGCGTAGTCGCCTTCAAATTTGATCGTGGCGCTTTTGATGCCGGCGACATCGCCCGGGGATTCTTCGATCAATTCGGTTTTGAAGCCTTTGGCCTCACCCCAACGCAAATACATGCGCTCGATCATCGAAGCCCAGTCCTGGGCTTCGGTGCCGCCGGAGCCGGATTGAATGTCGAGGAAAGCATTATTGGCATCCATTTCCCCGGCAAACATGCGTCTGAATTCCAAAACAGACACTTTTTTCTCGAACCGCTCAAGATCGTTGACCAGCGTATCGACAGTGTCTTCGTCGCCTTCCTCAACCGCCATGGCCAGTAATTCTTCAGCATCGTTAAGGCCTTGCGTCAAATCATTGATAGTCTCGACAACGGCTTCCAATTGTCCGCGCTCTTTACCCAGCGCTTGAGCCTGCTCAGGATTATCCCAGATTTTGGGATTTTCCAGTTCCATTAATACTTCGATTAAACGCTCATTTTTAGTATCGAAGTCAAAGATACCTCCTAAGCGCGTCTTCGCGGCTTTTAAGATCGACTATTTTATTTTTAATCGGATTTATTTCTTGCATGAGTGGTTTTTACCATGAACAGTCGCTGCCTGATTGCGGGATTACTCCCACAGCGGAAAATTTTGAAGGAAACGGTAAATTATAAACGATATACCGACTCTATTCATGCCCAACGCTAAACTTTACAAAATAAAGGCCATCACTTTCAGTCGGCAAGTGTTTTTGTGTTTATTTGGTTTTTCTGAGTTTAGCCATGCGTTTAAGCAATGCTTTGGAATTGGGCTTATAGTGCAGCCCCTGCTCCAATACTTTGATGGCGTCCTGGGTGTTGTTTTGCTTGATATAAAGGTCGCTCAATGCGGCATAGGGAGGGGCTAATTTAGGGTTAAGTTTAATACTACGCTGATAAGCCTGAAAAGCTTTGGGAATATCGCCCAGTTGCTCGAATATCTGCCCCTGGTCATAAGATATTTTGGGCAATAAAACAAAACTTGGCGAAGCATGATCAAAAACATATTGCATTTCACCGACAGCGACTTTTAAAGCCGATTTTTTGTCATTCCGATTAGTGGTTCTGTTGGCTATATCGCGTGTAAAAAGTCCCGCGCAATAGTGATGAATGTGTAAAAAACCGCTGCCTAAGCGTTTTTGCCAAAGTTGATATTCGGGGCTTTTGCTATCGGAAGAACGTGCCTTGCAATACGGCGGCAATAACCTAAAATCCTGATCGTTTTTGGGATAGGCGGCAAAAGCGGTGGGTCCGCCAATCATTAGTAATATCAATACACATAATTTTAAAATATTCATACTAAAGAATCTCTATTGGGTTATTGAGTCAATCCAGCAAAGTTAGAGCTTGAAGCATTGGCTGTTTAGCAATCAGGGGTAATCGATTAAAAAACAGGCTCAACTTTAGACACGACTTGGCGGATTTTCCCGGACGCTTCCGGCGCAATACTGTCTACCAGACGGATATGCGTCCGGCATTGCGGGCCGAAGCGCGCCTTGAATTTTTGCTCGATGCTGCCCAGTGAGGCCGGTTTCCAAAAAGCATTGGTGACAATCAGAATCTCGAACTCATTGATACGTTGCTGAATGATTTTAAATTGCTCGACGCCGGGAGTTTCACGCAAAGTATAAATCGCCGCCAGCGCGTGGACAATGGAACCGTCCTGATGCACCAGAAAATCGGTACTGCGACCGATCACTGCATCCAGAACATGCAGGCCACGGCCATCCTTGTCTGCGGTATCGGAAAGTTTGAGCATGTCGCCGGTACGATAGCGTATAAAAGGCTGGGCTTCGGAGCACAATCCGGTAATGACGGCCTCCCCCATTGCGCCGGGTTTGACCGCCCGACCTTGTTGATCCAACACTTCCACAATCATGCTTTCACTCATTTGCAACAATTGATGGTGCTTGTTTTCATGCGCGGTCAAACCGCTATCCCGGCTGCCGAACTCATTAGCCACAGGAACCCCGAAAACTTGTGAAATCAAGTGTCGCTGTTCAGGAAAAAGCGGCTCGCCCGTGGTGCAGACTACTTTAAGATCAGGCAGCGACAGGCACGTTTGAGTTTCTTGCGCGTATTTTGCCAACAAGGCGACACTGCTGGCATAACCATAAATGCAGCGGGGCTTGAATTGTTCGATGGCTTTCAGATAATCGGCCATTTTTTCGGCTGACATCTGAAAGGCATTGAGCAATAATTGATTGAGCAGGCGGTCGCGGATAGTTTTTATCCGGTCGGTTTTATTGAGCTCAACCGGCGCCCCCCATAAATAAACTTCAGGTTCGCCGACATCGACACCCCACCAGCGCCGGGCGCGAATACGGCTGGCGGCGTCTTGAGCCTGACGGGTTCGGCCAAAATTAAAAATCAGCGGCTGGCCGCTTGAACCGCCGGTCGTGTAACGGAAAACCCCACCGGGCACGCCCCGCCAGGTCATTTGCTCGCCGTTTTGCTGGACATCGACGCGGGTGCTGAGCGGTAATTGCGATAAGTTATCGAGACTTAACTGCTCGATATCGATACCGGATTCGTTAATACGCTGACTGTGCCAGGGGCAGTAGCGTTGTGCGATACGGAGTAAGGCCTGGAGTTTTTTGAGTTGAAGCGCTTCGATTTCACTTCTGGAATACCATTGGCTTTGCTCCAACTCCCGAAGATAGGGAAAAGTCGGTCGATGCAGCAGCTTTTCTTGTAGCGGGTAAATGATATTTCTGGATACAAAAGGATTCATTGCGCTGAAGTCAGGTTATTTTTAGATTTTAGTCGGTCAAATCCTACCCGATGATAATCCTTTTTAGCAAACAATTCAGGATTGATGAGGCGTTGAGCAATATTTCGCTTAAACCCTACACTCAGCTTCCAATAGCATCGATGTTGCAAATATACTTGAGTAAATATAAGGTAAACACTTTGTGACTCGCTGGAAACCTTACCCATGAACACAACGGTTGCACCGCCCAACACCCCCCCGAGCCGTTCCGGACGTTTGGAAGAATTGCAGCATATCAACCTGCAACTGGCCGCTCTTGGCCAGCCGATTTGCGCGAACGAAGATGACCCCCATTATCTTAAAATTGCCGACAGTTTGCTGAAAAACTATTCCCAGCAGCGCCGTTTGTTAGCCAAATACCGCTGTCCGGCCGATCAACGCATTCAGGATTTCCTGAACGGTTATTTGCTGGAAAACGGTGTTGAAGTCGGTATCCGTCTGCCTGGAGAAACTTTTGTTCTCGACCGGAAAGGCCTGGCGCGGGAATTATCATTGCCTTTCGGACAAAACGAATTTCATTCCGCTTATATTGATTCATACCGCATACAGCAAGGCGTGTTACATAATCCAAAAAACGACCGGCGCACGACACAGGGCGTGTTTCACATCGTCGCCGGAGGCCTGCCGGTACCGGCCGATAAAAATGAAGTGCCGGTGCCTGTTTACACGCTTTTACTGCAAAAAGCGCTGTCGCCACCGGATGAACTTTTACATCTGCCTTTCACTCACACGCAAGCGCAAGCGCAAGCGGCAAAGCTTTGGGTTTCATTGCTGATGCGCCCCATCGTCTGCCCTTCAGTCGGCGATGTCATGCCGATCAAGACCATGGAAACCCGGTTTTTCGTTCCCGGCGGTTTAGTTGCCAATCTGGATTTTGTCGAAGCCATTTTCGGTAACGCCGGCGACCCTTTTTTACCCGAAAACGATGCCGCCCTGGATATCGATCACTGGACCGGCCATACCGGTTGCATTATTTTGGCGCCGCATTTACTGGCCTGCCGCAAAAAGGACCTGGGACTACCTCACTACACTGATGCCAGCGAGCGTCAACGCCGGGACGGCATGTGCTGGCAGCAAGAAGACGAACGCTATAACGACGGCAAAGCCTTCAAACTGGTCTGCCGCGACAGGCAAGGCGTTATCGTTACCTTGATTGCCGACAATTATTTCGGCTACAGCAAAAAAGAAATAAAGTCGCAGATCAGTTATTCGGCCAACCTGTTCGGCGGCTGCGAAGAAGAACATTCGGGCGGCGCCTTAGCTTTCCCGCGCGTCATTCTGGGTGAAATTTATTTACCTCATGCCGATAGCCGTTCAGCTTACAATTTCGATACTTTATGCCGTAACCTCGCGCCCATCATCGAGCACCGGGATGAAGGCTATGCCGTCGATAAAAATTATCCGGATATCATTTACCTTCCAGGCTCCGCCCAAATCAATATTCAGCAGCAACAAATCACCTGGCTGCACCAAGGCAAAAGCCAAACGCTCAAACTATTGATCAACCAGACCTATGTCTACCCGAACGGTTTCAAAGTGCACATGGAGCGCCACCCCAATGCGCCGAGCTGGCGCCTGGTCGGCACCCAGCCTGAAGGCACTTTTTGCCACAAGCCCAGCACCGTATCGGGCGGCGGCAAGTCGGAAATCTCAAAATCCATGGCCGGCTCGGTCATTTCCGGCGCCGTTTTTGTCGATGATTTCGACAGCGATATGGACAGCGTCGCCACTATTTTCGAATACGATTACTCCAGGCGTTTCCGCGACCCGGCCCGCAACGGCATCGATCAACGCCCCTTGCTCAGCAACGCCCGCACGCTCGGCTCCGTCATCAAATTGCTGACGCCATCGGCAAGCGAATATTGCGAAGATTACAACCGTTGGCTGGAACGCATACCCCAGCATATCCTATCGCTGGTGTTGATGATCAAACGCTTCTATAAAGAAGAATGGGGCGCCGACTGGCGCGAACATTTCTCGGTTGATCTGGTCAACAGTCACCCCGGCAACGAACTCAAGCATCATGGCCGCAAACTGATCGCCAGTTATCTGCGCGTCGGTTTCGACGCCAATGGCGCCTGGCGGGTTTTCAAGCTGCGCCAGGACTTTATCGCGGCTGAAAAAGTACAGATGGAAGACGATATTACCGTTTCCACCGTAGTGCCGGTGCGGTATTTGAATACCCTCAACCCAAATTATAAAAATCCTTGTGTCAAATTGGTGGAAAACTGCGAACACAGTTTTTTTCAACGCCCGGACGACGCCATTCACCGGGGCGTGGACTTGCAAACCGAACAAGATTTGGCCGGTGCAGATAATTTTATTTCAAATTTTCAAGCGCTTACGCCGCAAGACGCGCGGGAACTGATAGAAGACGTCATTCACTTTGAACAATTCAGCGAACCGATGCGAAAAACCATCAGCCAGGCGGCGGCAGGCGATGAAGGCGATTATTTCGTATCCTCGGCACATCCCCGCCTGGTTGACGGTAAACCCAGCCAGAATGTACGTTATCTGCAACGGCGTCCGGATATCATTAATCCCAAAATGCGTTATCTGGCGGAAATATCCACCCGCCTGGCGCGCCACTTAAAGGCCGACCAGCCGGTGTATTTTCCGGTCAATGCCGTTTTGCCCGGGCGCCGCAACAATCCCCAGGAGCTTGCGACCGGCATCAAACCGCTGGCCGTTTACAACCCTATCCATTATCAGGAACTGCCGGAACTGTTCATGGATTTTATTTGCAGCCTGACCGGCAAATCGCCTTCAACCACCGGCGCAGGTTCCGAAGGCGCGTTGACCAAAGGCCCGTTCAATGCCTTATGCGCCACTGCCGATCTCAACACGGCGTTGGTATCGTTTATCCTGTGCGGCTACGATGGCTTTTCCACTGCGGCCGGCTACATCGGTTCGCAGCGCCGTATCGATCACGACATCAGCCTGCTGATTCCCGAGCTTTGGTCACGTCTCCCGGTTGAAGAGCGCGATGCCCGTTATTTAATCGAACACGGTCATCTTGAGCCATTGGAAGACTTCGACTACCAGGGCAGAACCGTCTATGCCAGCCGTTTGGGTTATCGCATTACCGAACGCTTCATCCATACCAATTTCGGCAAGATTTTCGATTATCCGACCGCTGTGTTCGACGAAGCCATGTTAAAACCGGAAACCCAGGATCTGGCTGCTTTCGTTGCCGGTGTCGATAATATTTATGAAGCCCAGCAGCGGGTGGCGCAACTGTATTTTCTGGACGGCTCGATCAACGACGCCTGTCCGCCTTTGCAAGCGCTGTTGCATATCATGGCTTACGGCCATTATGAAAATAAAACCCTCACCGATGCCGCCATTCGGAATTTGTTTGCCCGTGACTATTTATTGCACAGCGACTGGTACCGGCGGCGCCTGCAAATCAAGCAACAACGCGATTGCGCGCTGTGGCGGCGTCACCGTGACCAAATCCGGCAAAGCCAACTGGAAAAGCAGCAAATCGGTGCCGATAATGACTTAGAACTCACTAAAAAGCTGGAACAGGCCGAACAGATACTGAACCGGGTCAGTCAACCGGATTATCTTGAGTATTTGCAGGGCACTCTGGGCGCTGACTGGGTGCACAATGAACATATTTCGTGAAGTTAGATAGCGGTAATTTTTAAAGTTTTTTAGCTGACTTCCGGCTAAGTCGCTCTGCTAACATCAGTTATCCGAGTTACTCACAAAAACTGTGGATAACTCTGTGGATGTATTGTTTTTTAAACCGTCCAGACGGCGGATTTATTGATGTTTTGTCAGATTGCATAAAAATAATACAGCTTCTATTATTTTTTAAATTCAATAACTTATAATTAATCAAGCTTTTTTGAAAAGCTTTTCAAAAAGCGCTCTAAGTGCTTGATTATTTCTGTGCACAAGCCGTAGCGATTCTATACTATGCACGTTCATCCCAGGCTTTTTCCAGACGCTTTACCGACACCGGAAAAGGCGTTTTCAATTGTTGCGCAAACAAGGACACTCTCAGCTCTTCCAGCAACCAGCGAAAACCATCCCGCTCGGGAAGGAGCGGCTCTTTTTTCGCTTTGTTCAGGACATCTTGCCAATAATTCAGACAGAACCGATTGATTGCCCGCAATTTTTCAGCATCGTTATCACGCTTTTCCAGGCGATATTCCAATGCTTTCAGATAGCGGGGAAAATGTTTCAGTTGCGCATAAGGCGTATTGCGAATAAAGCCTGAATAGATCAAGACATTCAGTTGTTCATGAATATCCTGCACAGCGGCGCTGAAAAGTTTCAACTGAGACTTGATCCGGGCATAACGCCCCATGATTTCGACAGCCGTTTTGCCCAGGTTGTCGGCGACAGTGATCAGTTCGCTTTTATGCTGCCCCACGCTGTCCTCAAACGCCTGCGCCGTTCGAATGCTGCGCCCATCAACAAACACCGCGCAAAAAACCGCATACAACACATCCTCTTTAAACGAAACGCCGCCGTAATTTTTGATGACGGGGTGTTCGGACAACTGGTTATAAGTCAGTTGCGCTGACTGCGAGTTTTGCGGCATATTTTTAAGTAAATAAGTTTTTTCTCTCCTCAAATGCAATTGAAATAACCGTACCAGACCGCCTTCATGCAGCCTGTCCGCTTTCTTCCGGGTATCGAAAATCTTGACGCCGACCGCATCGCCTTCATCGACCACGGCCGGAAAACCGACAAAGCTCTGCCCTTTTTGCATGAATTGATAGGTTTCCGGCAGGTCGCCAAAAGCCCATTGTATGCAGCCGGTGTAATTCAACTCATCGGCGGCGATTTGATCGAAACTGGCGTCGGCTTTCCGGGCGTATTTACTCTGTAGTGTTTTCAGATCGCGGCCATAATCGAGCAATTTCCCCTGCTCATCGACGACCCTGAAATTCATTTTCAAATGTTCCGGCAGCAGCTCCGGATGCCATTGATTCAACGGCGTCGCTTCGCCGGTCAATTTACGCAAACGCATGCCAAGCCAGTCGTACAGCGAGCCTTTGAAGTCAGGCTCGATTTCAAGGCATTGCCGTGCCGTTTGCGGCACCGGCACAAAATGTTTACGCAACTGCTTGGGCAATGACTTGATCAATGCGATAACTTTTTCTTCCAGCATACCCGGCACCAGCCAATCGAAAGGCTGTTCGTCAATCTGGTTGAGTTGGTGCACCGGTACGATGACGGTCACGCCGTCCTCGTCATGCCCCGGCTCGAAGCGATAATGCAGGTCGAAAGTCAGGTTTCCCACTTTTTTGTGATCGGGAAAATCCCATTCATTGATCGTAGCATCCTGCTCCCGGGTTAAATCTTCTTTGGTCAAAAACAAAAATTTCGGATTCTCGCGTTCGATTCTCTTGCGCCACTGATCGAAAGTAATGCCGCCTACCACTGTTTCGGGGATTTTTTTATCGTAGAACTGATAGAGCCATTCCTCGTCTTCGATCAGATCGACGCGGCGGCCTTTATGCTGAATATAGCCGACTTCTTCGAGCAACTGCTGATTGGCCTTGAAAAACGGCGCACGGGTGTGATAATCCTGATTGACCAGACCGAAACGGATAAAAAAGTCGCGCGCAGCCGATTGATCGACGTGCTCATACGGCACCTTGCGTTTGGCCTGCAAGGTCAGGCCGTACAGCAGCGTCCGTTCGTAAATACCGCTACGCCCGGCTTTTTTTTCCCAATGCGGATCAAAATAATTGCGCTTGAGCAAATGCCCGGCACAGGCCTCGATCCACTCCGGCTCGATTTTGGCGACAGTGCGCGCATAGACTTTGCTGGTTTCGACCTGCTCGGCCGCCATGATCCATTTAGGCTTGAGCTTGTGCAGGCCGGAGCCTGGAAATATAAAAAACTTGAGGTTCCGCGCACCCAGATATTCATATTGTTCGTGCCTGAAGCCGATATTGGACAAAAGTCCCGGCAACAACGCCCGGTGAATCTCGGCAAAGCCCGCTTCGATCATATTCGGTTTCAATTTCAGTTCGCCTTTGATCACCTGCATGATCTGGGCATGAATGTCGAACCATTCCTTCATGCGGATATAGGATAAAAACTGATCCTTGCAGTATTTGCGCAACTTGTTGTTGGACAGATGCTTTTTTTGCTCTTCAAAAATATTCCAGATATTGAGCAAAGTCAGAAAATCCGATTCCTCGTGCCTGAAAGCGGCATGTTTGGCGTCGGCCTGCTGCATCTTATCGGCGGGTTTTTCGCGCGGATCCTGAATACTGAGCGCCGCGACGATAATCGCCACTTCCGTCAGACAATGGTTTTCGTCTGCGGCCAGCAGCATCCGCGCCAGCTTCGGATCGGTCGGAAGCTTGGCCAGTTGCTTGCCGATTTCAGTCAGATTGCCTTGCTTATCGAGGGCATTGACTTCGTGCAGCATGGTTTTTCCGTCCCGGATCATCTTGTCTTCGGGCGGTTCGACGAACGGGAAATCTTCGATAGCGCCAAGTTTCAGCGAAATCATCTGCAAAATGACCGATGACAGATTGGTGCGCAAAATTTCCGGCTCGGTAAACTCGGGACGTGCGTTAAAATCCTCTTCAGAATACAAGCGGATGCAAATGCCTGCGGCGACCCGGCCGCAACGCCCTGCCCTTTGATTGGCGCTGGCCTGCGCTATTTTCTCGATCGGCAGACGCTGGATTTTGCTGCGGTGACTGTAACGGCTGATGCGGGCATGGCCGCTGTCGATCACGCCGCGAATGCCCGGTACCGTCAGTGAAGTTTCGGCGACATTGGTCGCCAGCACGATGCGCAGATTGCCCTTCGGCTTGAACACCCGCTCCTGTTCGCTGACACTGAGCTTGGAATACAGCGGCAATATTTCATAGCCGGTCGGATGGTGTTTCCGCAACGTTTCGGTGGTTTCCCGGATTTCACGCTCGCCGCTCAGAAAAATCAGTATATCGCCGCGCATGTCCCGGGACAATTCATCGACCGCATCCACAATCGCCTGTTGCAGATCGGCCGTGGTTTCGTCGTCTTCCTCGCCTTGTTCGATCGGGCGATAGCGAATTTCCACGGGATAGGTGCGCCCGGACACTTCGATGATCGGCGCGTTGTCGAAATGGTTGGCAAAGCGTTCGGGGTCGATCGTAGCCGACGTGATAATCAATTTCAGATCGGGCCGTTTGGGCAGCAACCAGCGCATATAGCCCAGCAGAAAATCGATATTCAGGCTGCGTTCGTGCGCCTCGTCGATGATAATAGTATCGTATTGGGTCAGGTACGGGTCATTCTGCGATTCTGCCAGCAAAATACCGTCGGTCATCAGTTTGACCAGCGATTGCGCATGGGTCTTGTCGTAAAAACGGACTTTGTAACCGACCGATTGCCCGATGCTTTCGCCCAGTTCCTCGGCAATACGGTCGGCCACAGTGCGGGCGGCAATACGTCGTGGCTGGGTATGACCGATAACACCGGCAGCGCCCCGGCCAATAGTCAGACAAATTTTGGGCAACTGCGTGGTTTTGCCGGAGCCGGTTTCACCGCACACGATCACAACCTGATGCGCCTGAATCAGGCGGGCGATTTCATCCCGTCTGCCGCTGACCGGCAAATCTGGAAAATTGATCGCCGGGATACTCGCCAGGCGCTTGTTGCGAAGGTCGATGGACTTGCCGATACGCTGTTGCAGTTGAGTCAGTTTTTCGGTTATATCTTTGCCTTTCCGGTATTCGCCACGCAAGCGCTCCAGTTGCTGTTTGAGACTGTGCCTGTCCTGATTGAGACAATCGGCCAGTTGCGTTGTGAGATGTTTGATAGAATCGGAGGTGGACATTAAAAGCCGTCGAACAAAGATGACTATTATATACTTCGCGCGGCCATGTTTGCGGCTTTTATGGCTGAGTCATCAGCATTTTCCGGCTTGAGTCTTTTCGCGGCATTTCGAAGGACCCCGTTCCCCCGGCTGACCAGCCAAGCTTTTGACGACCTGCCATTTCAGAATAGAAATTGCTGAAAAATAGCAGGATTTATTGACTTTATATATGTCAGGTGTTAAACAGCTTCTCCAGCCAAGCTAAAAAATAATAAAACTAAAGCACTATAGAGGGGGATAAATGGACCATAACACTGAGGGGAAGAGCGAGCTTTTTGAACAACTGGCAGAGCTTGAGCAAAAAGTTTCAACGCTGTCATCCGAATTAATAACACGCTCGGAAACCATTGCATTACTGGAACGCTCACTGAGCGAAAAACAAAGCCATATCTCAGAGCTGGAAGCGGCGCTCAGAGTTGCGCAACAATCGATGCTCAACCTGGCCTGGGATAGTGTCCAGCACTATCGACAGCAAATAAAGGTCGGCATCAGCCGCAGTCTGACCGAACCAAAATTTGTACAATTAATGAAATTACTGGAACTGATTCGCTCATTCCCGGCACAATCCCAGCACTTTGCCGAAATCAGAATCATCGAGCCGGGGCGCCGATTGGGCCGGATTACCCTGAACACGATTACCGCCATCAAAAGCGATTCGGTCGGTTATTGGCAGAACACGCGGGATGGCCTGATGTCAAAATGCCGCATGAGTTTGCAACAGCTCAATGCCTTTTTTGCCCGGTTTATCGAAGAAGCACAAACGGTCATCGACACACAAGTACTTTGGCCTGCTAAAAATGCCTATGAAGATATACACGGCTTTTTACACGAAGCCCCCGCAGAGGCCAAGTTTCTATTGCTGAACAAAATTGTCACACCGGCATGGCATTTTCTCTGGGCGCTTTCCGCCCAGTACCATAAAATACAGGTACAAATTCAAAGCTTGATCGCGCAGCTCAAAGACTCGGCGCAACCTTCCCTGAGCCGTTGCTATGATCATGTCAACAGTAAAATAAAGCACTTCAAGGATACGCATAGTTTCGGTGCGCCGAACCACCCTATGAGCGGCACTTACGCCTGACCAGACGGCCTTTGCAAAGCCTTGCGGCCAGACCGGTTCAAGGCATTATCCATCGCCGGATGAAGCGGACTCCACGACAGCCCAGCACCTAAATTAGCTATGATCTCGAATTATATAGTTAATGGCCTGAATTTAGGTGCTGGGTTGCCCATCAAAAGCTGCCTGTCCGCATTGCCGGGCTAATACATGGACGAACCTATCAGTCTTTGCTATCATTAGCGGGATAAAAACGGCCTGTCCAGCCGTTAATCGCCCCCAATAAACCTCATTATTCTGGAGAATCTCTATGACAATTAAAGTCGCCATCAATGGTTATGGTCGTATTGGCCGCAATATCCTGCGAGCGCTGTATGAATCCGGCCGTACCGGTGAAATCCAAATCGTCGCGATCAACGATTTGGGTGATGCCGCCACCAATGCGCATTTGACCCAATACGATACCGCGCATGGAAAATTCCCGGGCGAAGTCGGTGTCGATGGCGATTATCTGGTCGTCAACGGTGACAAAATCAGGGTTCTGGCCGAAAGAGATCCCTCGAAATTGCCCTGGGCTGAACTCGGTATCGATGTCGTGCATGAATGCACCGGTTTTTTTACCAGCAAAGCGAAAGCATCGGCCCATATTAGTGCCGGCGCAAAAAAAGTAATCATCTCGGCGCCGGGCGGCGATGATGTCGATGCGACGATTGTTTATGGCGTCAACCAGCAAACGCTGAAAGCGTCCGACACCATCATATCCAACGCATCCTGCACCACCAACTGTCTGGCGCCATTGGCTAAGGTGCTGAACGACACCATCGGCATCAAGCACGGCTTGATGACCACCATTCATTCCTATACCAACGATCAGGTTCTGACCGACGTTTACCACAGCGACCTGCGCCGCGCCCGTTCCGCCACGCAGTCCATGATTCCCACCAAAACCGGCGCTGCGGCCGCAGTAGGTCTGGTGCTGCCTGAATTGGCCGGAAAGCTGGACGGTTTCGCCATGCGCGTACCGACTATCAACGTTTCCGTCGTCGATCTGTGCTTCCAGGCCGCCAGAAACACCACCAAGGAAGAAATCGACAGCATCCTGAAAACGGCTTCGGAAAAATCCAACGGCATTTTGGCTTTCAATGACAAGCCGCTGGTTTCCATCGACTTCAACCACAATCCCGCTTCTTCGATTTACGAATCTTCGCTGACCAAAGTGACCGGAGACGACTTTGTCAAAGTATTGTCCTGGTACGATAATGAATGGGGTTTTTCAAACCGTATGCTGGACACCACTGTAGCTTTATATAACGCAAAATAAAAAAACCCCATGCTAAGACGAACCAAAATTCTAGCTACGCTGGGCCCGGCGACCGATAAACCCGGGATTCTTGAAAATTTATTTAAGGCGGGCATCGATGTCGTGCGCATGAATTTTTCGCATGGCTCGGCTCAGGATCATATCGACCGTGCGCGTAAAGTTCGGGAATTGAGCCGCAAAACCGGACGGCGGGTCGGTATTCTGGGAGACTTGCAAGGTCCTAAAATCCGCATTGCCCGCTTCAAGGACACCAAAGTGTGGCTTGAAGAGGGCCAGGCTTTTGCGCTGGACATCAATCTCGGCGCCAATGACGGTGACAATACCCAGGTCGGCATCACTTATGAACCACTGGCGAGTGAAGTACGTCCCGGCAGCCGGTTGTTGCTGGATGATGGCCGTGTGGTGTTGGACGTGATTGACACCGACGGCAAAAGAGTCAACTGTACGGTCTTTGTCGGTGGCGATTTGTCCAACAACAAAGGCATCAACTTGCTGGGTGGCGGCTTGTCGGCTGCGGCCTTGACCGACAAGGACAAGGAAGACATCAAAACCATCGCGCAAATCGATTGTGATTATGTCGCCGTGTCCTTTCCAAGATGCGCCGCCGATTTGAATGAAGCGCGCGCGCTATTGGAAGCCGAAGGCTGTTACGCCGGTATCGTGGCCAAAGTCGAGCGCGCCGAAGCACTGGATGTAATGGACGAAATCATCCTGGCGTCGGATGCGGTGATGGTGGCGCGCGGTGATCTGGGCGTTGAAATCGGTGATGCCAACCTGCCCGCCGTACAAAAACGTCTGATCAAGCGCACCCGGGAATTGAACCGCGTGGCGATCACGGCGACGCAGATGATGGAATCGATGATTGAAAACCCGATTCCTACCCGCGCCGAAGTCTTCGATGTCGCCAATGCCGTGGTTGACGGCACCGATGTCATTATGCTGTCTGCGGAAACCGCCTCCGGCAAACATCCGGTCAAGGCGGTCGAAGCGATGGTGCGTATCTGCAATGAAACCGAAAAGCAACCCAGCGTTCGCGTTTCCGATCACCGTGTCGATATTCAGTTTCAACGTATCGACGAAGCTATCGCCATGTCCGCCATGTATCTGGCCAACCACACCACCATCAACGGCATCGCGGCTCTGACCGAATCCGGCTCGACGCCTTTGTGGATGTCCCGGATCAGCTCGGGGATTCCTATCTTCGCGTTCAGCAGCCATGAAAAAACACTGGGCAAGGCGACGTTATACCGGGGCGTATTTCCGGTTTTTTTCGACCTTCACCTGAAAGAGCAGGATCATGCCGTGGTCAACCGGGAGATCGTGAAGCAACTGAGACATCTGAAACAGGCGCAAAACGGCGATAAATTCATTATCACCAAAGGCGATCTGTCCGGCGTCGAAGGCGGCACCAATGCCCTTAAAGTGATTACTGTGGGTGAAGGGCTGACGCCTTAACCCAACTTTAACAAATACGGCCACATCGCGTAAATCGCCCCTCACCTAACGCTAGGTGAGGGGCAGCCTACGCCTGTTGGCCCCCACCAGACAAAAACAGCTTTTTACAAAGTCTCAAGTTTGGCATAGGCCAACATCAACCATTTCACGCCCACCTCGCTGAAGTTGACCTGCACCCTCTCCTGGGCGCCGCTGCCTTCGATTTGCAGCACCACACCTTCGCCAAATTTTGCGTGCTTGAGCCGCTGTCCCAGTTTATATTTGCCTTCGCTGCCAAGCCCCCCTGCCCTTGATTTTACTGCCGTCAGCGGGCGGCTTATCTGCGCCCGCATTCTGACTTCCTGCAACGTCTCCGGCGGAATTTCGCGCAAAAACCGCGAAGCATTGGGATAGATCTCCCGGCCATATAAACGCCTGGATTCAGCATAAGTCAGCGTCAGATGTTCCATGGCACGGGTCATGCCGACATAACACAGCCTGCGTTCTTCTTCCAGACGACCGAGGTCTTCCAGCGATTGTTGCGAAGGAAACAAACCTTCTTCCAGCCCCACCAAAAATACCTGTTTGAATTCCAGCCCTTTAGCTGAATGCAAGGTCATTAACTGCACGCAATCATCAAAAGCGTCGCCCTGCATTTCACCCGCTTCCAACGCGGCATGTGTCAGAAACATATCCAGCTCACCCAGGTTCTCTTCCGCTTCCCGGTCGTAATCAAAAGCGCGCGCGGCATTGACCAACTCTTCCAGGTTCTCGACCCGGGCTTCACCTTTATCGCCTTTCTCTTCGTTATAAAACGCGATAAGCCCTGAATGCTCGATAACATATTTGACTTTTTCGAATAAAGCCATTTCGGCGGTTTGCCGCTCCAGTTGTCCGATCAACTCCAAAAACCCTGCCAGTGCGTTAGCCGCCCGCGCCGACAGATGTTTTTCGGCAATCAGGGTTTCGGCTGCATGCCATAAAGAAAGCCCTTGTTCGCGTGCGAAGGTGCGAATATCGGCGATTAATTTTGCGCCGATACCGCGCGTTGGCGTATTGATCACACGCTCGAAGGAAGCGTCATCTTCGTGATGGGCCATAATGCGTAAAAAAGCCAACGCATTTTTGATTTCCGCGCGTTCGAAAAAGCGCAAGCCGCCGTAAACCCGGTAAGGTGTTCTGGTGCTCATAAGCCTTTCCTCAAATTGCCGGGACTGGGCATTGGAGCGGTACAAAATCGCAATATCGCTGCGTTTGCCGCCTTCGTTCACCCATTTTCTGATACCTTCCACAACGAAATAGGCTTCATCCTGTTCATTAAACGCCGCATATAACGAAACCGGCTCCCCATCGCCGGAATCGGTCCATAATTCCTTGCCCATCCGGCCTTCATTGCAGGCGATGACTTGATTGGCGGCTTTCAGTATATGCCCGGTGGAACGGTAATTCTGCTCCAGCTTGATGACTTTATGGTTAGGATAGTGGCGCTGAAAACGGTGGATATTTTCGATTTTAGCCCCGCGCCAGCCATAAATGGACTGATCGTCATCGCCGACTACGAATAAATTATCCCGGCCTTCGGTCAACAGGCGCAGCCAGGCGTATTGAATGGTATTGGTGTCCTGAAATTCATCGACATGAACATGCTGAAAACGCTGTTGATAAAAATCGAGAATATCGGCGTTATCTCTTAACAACTCATAGCTGGAGAGCAACAGTTCGGCAAAATCGACCAAGCCTGAACGCCTACATATATCTTCGTATGACTGGTAAACGAGCTTCATCTGATGCTGAAAAAAATCGCCGGAATCAAGTATTTTCGAAGCCCTTATGCCTTCATCCTTTTGCGCATTGATAAACCATTGAACTTGTCTTGGCGGCCATCTGGAATCATCCAGATTTATATCCTTGAGTAAACGCTTGATTACGCGCAATTGATCGTCCGAATCCATGACCTGAAAGCTTTCGGGCAATTTGGCCTGTTTGGCGTGCCGCCTCAGCAAACGGTGCGCGAGTCCATGAAAAGTGCCGATCCACATTGAGCGGGCGGAGATTTGCAGCAAATCTTCGATGCGGGTGCGCATTTCACTGGCCGCCTTGTTGGTAAAAGTGACCGCCAGAATACTGTGCGGCAAAGCCCCTTGCACTTGAATCTGCCAGGCAATGCGATGCACCAGTACGCGGGTTTTGCCGCTACCGGCGCCGGCCAGAATCAGCATGGAGCGGCCGGGACCCGATACTGCCTCGCGCTGGGCATCATTGAGAGGATCGATGATTTTGGTAATATCCATGTGTTATAGCTTGCACATTTTCAGGAGCTGTGTATATTTACGCCCTTAATAAAAATAATTATTGAAGAGGGGTAAATTAACATGAGTTTTGATTATAAACGGGTCGTGAAATTTGAACACAATCTTGGCGAAGTGGATAAAAAATATCGCATGATGGGCGGTATTGCCCTGGTTGTTCTGTCGATTTTTTCCGCCAAAATTCTATTGATCCTTATCGGCATCGTTTTGATTGCCACGTCCTACACCGGCTGGTGCCCGGTTTACTCGGGCTTTGGCAAAAACACTTGCACAGTCACAGGTGATGCAAACCAGGCGGATGCGCCGGAAGAAAAAAACGATTCGGAAAAAAGCTGATCATTATATCAAACCATAAAGCAGGGCGGTTCTTTTTAGAGTAAAAGAACCGCAATTATCCAGCCATAATCAATGCCGACAAATACAATTGCGCTGAGTGGCTTTGTGCCGCCTCATATGCACTTTACCATCAGATTCCAGCTTAATCCTCTTTACGATACTCCCCTTCAAGCACATCTTTCTCGGGAGTTCGGGTTGGCTGAAAAGGCCCACCGGCCTGTAGCAAATGTTTTTCGATGATATAGCGGGCGACTCGTCTGCGCAACGACGGCACCAGGCAGGCAAACCCCAAGGCATCGGTAAAAAAACCCGGCGTCAGCAGCAACGCGCCGCCGATCAACAGTAGCGGCCCCTCTATCATCTCATAAGCCGGTACCGCGCCTTGGGCCAGGCTTGCCTGAAAACGCTGCCAGGTTGCAAAACCCTGACGCCTGAGTAGCCATGCGCCCAAGGCTGCGGTAAACACGACTAAAAATACTGTCGGCAAGGCGCCGATAATGCCGCCGATTGTCAACAACAAATAAATTTCCACGAACGGAATAATTAAAAACAGCAGAAAAATGCCTCGAAAAACTCTCATCTTAAACATCCTAACTTATCATTCATAATGCCTGAACAGCTTACCCCATTTTCCGGGATAATATCGGATTTCATAGAAAACTCACTCGAAACGCCATGGCACATCGACATCAAATTATTCTTTGCACCTGCCCGGATCAAGCCACTGCCCAGCGCGTCGCCGAAACGCTGGTCACCGCCAAGCTCGCCGCCTGCGTCAATATTGTGCCCGGTTTGACTTCAGTTTATCGCTGGCAAGGCCGCATTGAAAGCGCGCAGGAACATTTATTGCTGATTAAAACCCGGCAGGACCGCTATCCCGCGCTGGAAGCTTCGATCCGGCAAAACCACCCTTATGAACTTCCGGAAATTATCGCGGTCTCTGTCGAACAAGGCCTACCGGAATACCTGCACTGGATTGATAAATGCTTAGTTTCAAAATAATTGTCATTGTTTTTTTGGGTTTTTTCAGCCACCTGACCGTGGCCGCAGACAGCGGAGAACCCTTGCCGCCCGAACAAGCTTTCAAACTTTCGGCCAAAGCCTTGACGGCCAATCAAATTCAGCTCAATTGGATTATCGCCGAAGGTTATTACCTGTACCGTAGTAAATTCAACATCAGATCGATCACGCCTAAAATAAAACTCGGCGGCATCGAATTTCCGCCAGGCGAAGCCAAACACGATGAATTTCTCGGCGATGTGACTGTTTTCCGGCATAATCTGGCTGTCGATGTGCCGATACTCAAAAACAAATCCGCGCTCCGGCAACTGCAACTGGTTGTGCAATATCAGGGCTGCGCCGATATTGGTCTGTGTTACCCGCCGCAAAAAACCACTTTAAACATTGACTTGCCGCCGCCGAATACAAAGCCGCAAGAGACGCCTGTCAAACAATTACTCAATGGCTTGGGCGGCATCAAGCTCAAGCTGTTCGAAGACGAATTACTGCCTCCAGACCAGGCTTTTCAGTTTCTGGCCGAGGTCAAAGACGGCAACACGCTTAACGTCAACTGGCAGATTGCCGACGCTTATTATCTTTATCGCGACAAAATCCAGCTCGAAATTTTAAACAACGAGCATGCTCGCATCGGCACTTTCAACCTGCCGCGCGGAACCCCCGCGCATGACGAAACTTTCGGTCAGATAGAAATTTTCCGCAACACACTGAATTTTGCTGTCCCCTTGCTGCGTACGGACAACAGCGCAGAAACCATTACGCTACGGGCCGGATTTCAAGGCTGCGCCGACCGGGGCGTTTGCTATCCGCCCATGGAAAAAACACTGAAACTGAAACTACCGGCTACGACGTCAGCCAATACCCTGCCCGTAGCGCTTTCCGGCCTGCCACTATCCGAACAGGACAGTATTGTCCAATCGCTGCATCAGGATACCTTATGGCTGACGCTGATGAGCTTTTTCGGCTTCGGTTTATTACTGGCGTTTACGCCCTGTGTTTTCCCGATGATTCCGATTCTGTCCGGCATTATCGTCGGCCAAAGCAAAAACATCACGGCATCACGCGCCTTTTTACTGTCGTTGAGTTATGTTCTGGCATCCGCCGCCACCTACACCGTATTCGGCATTCTGGCGGCCTTGTTTGGCAGTAATCTGCAAAGCATTTTTCAGCAACCCTGGATTATCGTCCTTTTCAGCGCCATTTTCGTGCTGCTGGCGTTTTCGATGTTCGGTTTCTATCATCTTGAATTGCCCAAATCCATTCAGGCAAAACTGCATGATTCCAGCGAAAAACACCGGGACGGCTCGCTTTGGGGCGCTGCTATCATGGGTTCGTTGTCGTCATTGATCGTCGGCCCCTGCGTCGCCGCGCCATTGGCCGGCGCCCTGATTTATATCGGCCAGAGCGGAGACGTTTTATTGGGCGGCAGTGCCTTGTTTGCCATGGGCTTAGGCATGGGCGTACCGTTGTTATTACTGGGCGCTTCGGCCGGAAAATGGCTGCCCAAGGCGGGGCCTTGGCTCAATGCCACCAAAGTCGTGTTCGGCGTCATCATGCTGGCGGTCGCGGTGTGGATGCTCGACCGCATTTTGCCTGCCGCCGTCACGCTGTTTTTATGGGCACTGTTATTGATCATTCCGGCCATTTATCTCAGCGCCATCGATCCATTACCGGAAAACGCCAGCGGCTGGCGCAAGCTTTTTAAAGGCATAGGTGTCGTTATGCTCATTTATGGCGTGCTGTTATTGCTCGGTCTGAGCCTTGGCAACCGTAATCCCTTGCAACCCTTGCAAGGTTTAGGTTTAGCTACGGCCGGCGCCACGTCGCAAAAAACAACCTTTACCCGCATCACATCGCTTTCGGAACTCGACGCACGGCTGCATCAGGCCAGCATCGACAACAAAGCGGTTATGCTCGATTTTTATGCCGACTGGTGTATTTCCTGCAAAGAAATGGAAGCCTATACCTTTACCGACCCGAAAGTTCGGCAGCAGCTTGAACGTTTTGTCCTGCTGCAAGCCGACGTCACCGCAAATTCGGCCGAAGATCAGGCTTTATTGAAAAAATTTAGACTCATCGGCCCTCCGGCCATTTTGTTTTTTGACACGGACCGTCAAGAAAAAACAACCGCGCGCGTTATCGGCTACCAGAATGCGGACGCTTTTCTGACTACCTTAAACACTGTTCAGCCATGAAAACCACACCTTTACTGATTGTTCTGGCCGCTGTTATAGCCCTTGCCACCGGTGCTTTAGCGCAGCGTTTTATCGGCTCAAAAACACTAACGGCAAGTTCCACCCTGCCTGAATTTAATTTGCCGGACTTGCAAGGTAGTAACCACTCGCTGGCGGATTGGAAAGGCAAGGTCATCATCATCAACTTCTGGGCCACCTGGTGTCCGCCTTGCCGGAAAGAAATTCCTGAATTTATCGCATTACAAAAACAATACGGCGATAAAGGCTTGCAATTTATCGGCATCGCACTGGAAGAAAAACAACCGGTCGCTGAATTTATCCATTCCATAACCATCAATTATCCGATTCTGGTTGCGGGCGACTCTGGCATTGAACTGGCCCGGCAAATGGGCAACGTTATCGGCGCCGTGCCTTTCAGCGTAGTGCTCGACCGGCAAGGGCGCATCGTGCATAGCCAGCCCGGCGAATTGTCAAGAGATACCATCATAGAAATCATCGAACCGCTTTTGTAATATCGCCCCACCATTTCACAGGTCGCCATAAACAGAGCCAATATTTTTCAGGGCTGCCGGTTGCCAATGGGCAATGGCCCAGTCCAGCACCTGGGTTACGGGATATTCGGCCAACTCTAAAGGCGGTGCTTGCCTGAGTAATTGAAGCAGCTTGAACAGTACACGCGCCGGTGAGTTTCGGTTTACAGCCTGAGCGAAGGTCTGCTTGCTGAGTTTGTCGCCGTGGCTATCGGTCAGCAGCGGCACATGCAGATAACTAGGTTTGGACAAACCCAGTTGTTGCTGTAGATAAATTTGCCGGGCGGTGGATTCGAGTAGGTCGGCGCCGCGAACAATATGATTGACCTGCTGTTCGGCATCATCGATGACTACGGCAAACTGATAGGCGAATATCCGGTCTTTTCTTCTGATGATGAAATCGCCCTGGCGGCTGGCCGGATTTTCTGACATCTTGCCCTGCAAGGCATCGTAAAAATCGATCGAGGCATGTGTTACCCTGATACGGGTCGCATAAGGTAAAGTCTGGGGAAAGGTCTTGTTTTTACAATAGCCGGGATAGCTTTTGTCAGCGTGAGCCAGCGTTTTCCGGCTACAGGTGCAAGGATACAGACAGTGTTTTTTTTCAAGGAACTCCAGCCGGGTTTGGTAACGGTCGAGATGATCGCTTTGATAATAAACGCTGCCGTCCCAGGTTAAACCGAAAACTTCCAGTGTTTTGAGAATGTCATCGGCGGCGCCCGCCACATTGCGGGGTGTATCGAGGTCATCGATCCGAAGCAGCCAGCGTCCTTTATGGTAACGCGCATCCAGGAAACCGGCCAGGGCGGTGAACAGCGAACCGAGATGCAGAGGGCCGGTCGGTGAAGGCGCAAACCGCCCGATATAAGTTGAGCCGGGGTGCTGCGACGGCTTTATCCCATTTGTTTTTCCCTTATTTCATCGAGCGTTTTACAATCGATGCACAAGGTCGCGGTAGGCCGCGCTTCCAGTCGGCGAATGCCTATTTCAACGCCGCAGGATTCGCAATAACCGTAATCACCGGCTTCAATTTCTTTTAACGCCTCGTCAATTTTTTTGATGAGCTTGCGTTCGCGATCACGCGTTCTCAATTCCAGACTGAATTCGGATTCTTGTGTGGCCCGGTCATTGGGGTCGGGAAAGTTAGCGGCATCATCCTGCATGTGGTGTACGGTACGATCAACTTCGGCCATCAATCCGGCTTTCCAGTTATTTAATATGATTTCAAAATGCCGAAGTTGGGCAGGGTTCATGTATTCTTCGTCATCTTTGCCAACATAAGGCTTAAAACTGAAAGGTGAATCGGTTTTAATATTCTCGCTCATCCTTTAACTCCTACAATATATCAATAAAAAACTGCGCATTTTTAGCAGAACAGCGCCCTGTTAGCAAGAATTATTATATTATTTAGCCGTTCCTTTTTGAGAAAAACATCATGCGTGTACCAGCGAAGAGAATGGAGGGCATCAGCCCGTTTTATGTCATGGCATTGTTAAAGCGGGCCAAGCAATTGGAGCGGCAGGGTATGGATGTCATTCACATGGAAATTGGCGAACCGGATTTTCCAACGCCCCGGGGCATTATTGAAGCAGGCGTCGAACATCTTCGAAGCGGGAACGTGAAATATACACCGGCTGCCGGTTTGCCGCAGTTGCGTAGCGGCATTGCCGATTTTTATCGAAGCCGTTATGGCGTATTCGTTGCGCCCGAACGGATTTTTATTACGCCGGGCGCATCGGGCGCCTTTTTGCTGGCTTTGGGTGTCAGCCTGAATCCGGGGCAACAATTATTGATGGCAGATCCTTGTTATCCCTGCAACAGTAATTTCGTCAATCTATTTGAAGGCCGCGCCTTGACGGTAGCCGTGAATGCTGCAAGCGGCTATCAATTGACGGCGAAGTTGATCAGGCGTAATTGGACGGACGCCTGTATGGGCACTTTAATCGCGTCGCCCTCCAATCCAACCGGCACCGTTATCGTGCCGACCGTGCTTGAGCAGGCTATAGCGGCGACAGAGGATCTGGGCGGCTGTTTTTATTCCGACGAGATTTATCATGGTCTGGTTTATGGAAAACAGGCGGCTTCGGCCTTGCAATTCAGTCAGGACGTTTTTGTCATCAATAGTTTTTCAAAATATTTTGGCATGACCGGCTGGCGCGTCGGCTGGCTGATAGTGCCCGAAGCGTTTGCTGAAGCTGCCGAAAAATTGGCGCAAAATATTTTTATCGCCACCGCCACCCATTCCCAATATGCTGCGTTAGCGGCATTGACACCAGCCACCCTGGATGAACTGGAAGCCAGACGCCGGGAATTTAAAAAAAGACGCGATTTCCTTTATGCCGGTTTGCTTGGGTTGGGGTTTAAAATTGCCGACAAACCGGAAGGTGCGTTCTATATTTACGCCGATTGCTCGGACTTTAGCGACGACAGCTTTCAGTTTGCCCATGATCTATTGGAGACCGAAGGCGTTGCGATAACGCCGGGACTGGACTTTGGCCGCAATCAAGCCCGGCATTTTGTTCGTTTCGCCTATACCGCGTCGATACCGCGCATGGAAACCGCGTTACGACGTTTGCAACATTTTATCAATAAGGACTCAAACACTATCGCCCGATAAATCGGGCTCTACGGCAGTCACCCTGCGACACTGGCACGCTTCTCGGCCGGAATGTCTCAATGTCATTGACACATTCCGCACGAGCAAAAGTTTCTGGATGCCTGATGTTGCGTATAATTCTAAAGTCCACTTGTGAGGTGTAACGCAATAGACCCGTAGGATGATAGCGGCAATTCTCAATTTGAAAACGAAAGAGGGTGTGAGCCTGGGCTGGGAAGGAGTCCATATACTCCATATATACGGTGCGGAACGAACCGCATCGTTCGCGATTGATACTGCTCTTGTTATCACCGCATATATGGACTCCTCCCCAATTGCAAGCCAAGATTGCCAAAAATAATGATTTCAACAGAGATCGAGATTGCAGCCATATATTCGGTCTCTTG
>PGZD01000091.1 GCA_002843155.1 Gammaproteobacteria bacterium HGW-Gammaproteobacteria-3 | reverse complement strand
CGCGGTGTTTTCGGTGTCGGCATGTTCATAACGGTAATTCAGGTCAAACGTGATCCGGCCATAGCGGGCATCGCTTTGGCCGAATTTGAGTAAATTTTCGATGCTTTCATCGACATCGGCGAAAGCCGGGTGGGTAAGGCTTGGCAAGAGGATAGCTATGGTAACAGCCAGCTTCAGTTGCCGTTTTTTTAGTTTCAGGGGTGCGTGCACAGTTAACTCTGGGTGTGTGATAATAAACGTTTTTTCGGAACAAAACCGCGCCAATCGCCCGATGCTGGACTGGCCGCCGGATACGCCATGGTATTCCCTTAATTTTTATAAAGGATACTCTAATATCGCTACTGTAACCGAACCACAATCAAAGTGTCCTTGACCTAAATCAAGTGAAAAAAATGACAGAGAATAATCCGGCCGGTTTGCGCCAAAATTTTTTATTTGCAGGGCTCAGTGAGGCGCAATATGCCGATGTCCTTGGCGCCGCGCGATTGGTTTCGTTGGAGGAGGAACAGCATTTGTTTCATCAGAACGATCCGGCTCGGCATTTTTTTTTATTACAGACGGGGCAAATTCAGCTTTATCGATTATCGCCGCAAGGCGAGGAAAAAGTGATAGAGCTGATTCATCCAAACCAGACTTTTGCCGAAGCGGTGATGTTTTTTAAAAAAAACGCCTACCCGGTGAGCGCAAAAGCGGTTATTGATAGCAAAGTCTGGTTGATCGACATGGCGGTTTTTTTGCAAATTTTGCACGAATCAACCGAACTGTGTTTATTTCTACTCGGCATCATGAGCCGACGCCTGCATGATGCCGTTCAGGAGATTGAGCAACTCAGCCTGCACAATGCGACGGTACGGGTCATCCATTTATTATTGCAGTCGGCGCCTGTAGGTTTGCCTGGCTGCTACCGTGTGGAATGGCAAACTCCGAAACAGCTATTGGCGGCGCGCTTGTCGATACGGCCTGAGACTTTTTCGCGAATTCTGCAACAATTGAGCCGCCGCCGGTTGATTGCTGTCAGCGGCAAGGTGGTGGAGGTTATTGATATTGAAGGACTGCGGCAAGCGCTTAAGATGCCGGACTAAAGAATTGTTCACCTTGAGCGATGTTATACTTCACGCCGAGTCAGCCGGATTCTGAAAAAACTGCCAGACAGGCATGATGCGGGTCGGCAACGGATTCAAGCGTCCAAGTTCAACCCATTGATTTTTAGGATTGTGGAAATCCGAACCCACCGAGCCCGCCAGATCGAATGCCCGGGCGTAATGGCTCGCGCTATCAATATCATCGGCATTGTTGCGGCCATAAACCACTTCAAGGCCTTGTCCGCCCAATGCCTTGAAGCTCGACAGAAAACGGCGCATTTTGCTGGCGGTCAAATTATAGCGGGCCGGATGCGCCAGTACCGCGATGCCGCCCGCGCCGGTGATCCACTCAAGCGCATCTTCAAGGCTGACCCAGTTTGTTGCGACGTAGGCGGATTTGCCTTGGCCGAGATAACGGTCAAAAGCTTCCTGTGGTGTCGAGACATGATGGTGCGCCAGCAGGAAATCGGCGAAATGGGTGCGGGTGACCATACCGGCACCGACCGCTTGCTTGACCGCTTCGAGTGCACCGGGAATACGCTGCTTATCGAGTTTGTATGCTATTTTTTCGGCGCGCTCGCGGCGGATGTCCTGTATTTTTCGGCAACCTTCAAGCAGCGGCGGATACTGCGGATTCAAATTAAGTCCGACGATATGAAAGCAATAATTTTCCCAGGTGACGGACAATTCAATGCCCGGGATCAGTGTGATGCCGACCGCGTTTGCGGCTGTTTGCGCTTCAGCCAGCCCCGCCGTGGTGTCATGGTCGGTCAGCGCAAGCCGGGTAACACCTTGCCGGTGCGCGCGGTCAAGCAGTTCGGTTGGCGATAACGCGCCGTCCGAGGCGCTTGAGTGACAGTGCAAGTCATAACGTTCATTCATTGATATTCGCCATAGAGTTTCGCATAGAGACCTTTTTGGTTGATTAAAGTTTCATGACGGCCCTGTTCGCAAATGCCGCCTTCTTCAAACACATAGACATGATCGGCCTGTTTCACCGCGCTCAGGCGATGGGCGATAATGATGGTGGTGCGGCCTTCGAGAAATTTCGCCAGTGCCTGGTGCAAGTTGTGTTCGGTGGCCGAGTCGAGCGCGGAAGTCGCTTCGTCCAGAATGACTACTTTCGGGTCGGCTACAATCATGCGCGCTATCGCCATGCGTTGGCGCTGGCCGCCTGAAAGCCGCATACCCTGGCGTCCGACCAGGGTATCAAGCGCTTTTGGCAAGTCAATAATCGTGTCTTTCAACTGGGCGATTTCAAGCGCGCGCCATAATTGCTTGTCGCTGGCGGGTTTACCCAGCGTCAGGTTGGCGCGGATGCTGTCGTTGAACAGAACAGGGTGTTGCAGTACCGTCACGACATGTTCCCGGACAATTTCCAGGCCAATCCGCTCGATGGGCGCGTCGTCATAATAAATAGTGCCGCTGTTGGGCGTGTAAAGTCCTATCAGGGTTTGTACCAAGGTTGATTTGCCGCCGCCGCTGGCACCCACCAGCGCGACTTTTTCACCGGCTTTGATCGTCAATTTGATACTGTCGAGAACTTTTTCGTCGGTGTAGCCGAAAGTCAGGTTTTCCACGCGAATGGCGACGGTTTTTTTATTCAGGAAAGGGTTGTCAAGGTGGGGATAACGCGGCTCCTGTTGCAGCGCATTGAGTTTGTTGATTCGGGTCAAGGCCGCTTTGGCGGCATAAAACGCATATTGAATGCCCAGAACCTCCTGTACCGGCGCCATCATGAACCAGAGATAGCCGAATACCGCCAGCATTTGCCCGATACTGAGATCGGAGTAAAACACCATGAGCATGGCCAGCGCGCGAAATATATCGAAGCCGAACAGGAATATTAGAAAGCTCAGGCGCGATGCGGCATCACTTTTCCAGGTAAAGGCGGTTGAATAATCTTTGACATCCCGGGCCGATTCTATCAGTTGTCGGCAATAATGCTTTTCCCGATTACTGGCACGGATTTGATGGATGGCTTCGAGCGTTTCGGCCAGCGCTTGCTGAAACACTTCATAGGCTTTGTTTTCCTTTGATTTCAGATCTTTAACTTTATTGCCGACGACACGGGTGAAGTAAATGACCACCGGGTTCATCAATAAAATGAACAAACCGAGTGGCCAGTGCATCCATAGAAGAATCGCGGCCGTGCCGACAATGGTGAGCAAGGCTACCAGCAAGCGACTGACAGTGCTGCCGATGAAATTGTCGAGCGTATCGAGATCAGTGACCAGATGCGTGATGACGGTACCCGAACCCAGGCTTTCATACTCGCTCATGGAAATGGATTGAAGCCGCGTGATGAGCTGGTTGCGAATGCGAAAAACAATGTCTTTGGCGACCGTAGTGAACTGTTTGCCCTGAATGATATGAAAAACGATCGAAATGAAACGTAATAAAAGGCTCGCCAATAAAACCACAGCGATATATAAAACCGGCGATTGCCAGTCGTCAGGCGTGAATCGGTTGATGGTGGCGATGGTGATTCCGGGGCGTTCGAGTAAAACCTCATCGACCAGTAAGGGCATCAATAACGGTACCGGTACACTGGCAATTGTCGCAAGAACCGCTATGATGTGGGCGATAATCAGCTCTTTTTTGTGTTGCAGGGCAATGCGGAAAATGTGGTCCCAGGTATAGGGCTGTGTCGATGGGGTCGGGGTCGGGGTATTTTTGGTTTGCACGGTGCGCTGAAAAGCCTTGAGTGAAATTTTTGTATAGTCATCACACTTCAAATCTCGGATCATTCGCCCCCTCTCCCTTAGGGAGAGGGCTGGGGTGAGGGAATCAAAAAACTGAAATCTGAAGTGCGAAAAATATAATTATAACGACGCAATGTTTTTTTATAAACTCAATAGTCAAATGAATCGTAAGCTCATTGCCGGTTTGATGCTGCTGTTGGCAAGCGCCTTCCACTATTCCGCCGTTTGGGGAATGAGTCTTTTGGAGCAAAGACAGGCGTTTGAGCGCATGGAAACATTGCTTGCCGCAAAACAGCCCGTAACCTTCCCGGAACAAGCGCGCGCGCTGGAGAGTTATCCTTTATATCCGGTGCTGCGCTATCAATGGCTGCGAAAAAATTTACAGCGCGGCGCTGAAATTGAAGCGTTTTTATCGGATTACAGCTATAGCCGTCATGCCGATTTGCTGCGAAAGGAATGGCTGCAATTTCTATTCGGGCAACAACAGTGGCAAGGCTTTATTCAAAATTATTCACAAAGCAATAATAGCGACATGATGTGCCGCTATAATTGGGCTTTATATAATACCGGGCATCGACAAGAAGCCCTGACGGCTGCTAAAGAACTCTGGACGGTGGGGAACTCCCAGCCCGAAAGCTGTAATCCGCTGTTTTCCCGGCTGATGGATTCTGAATATTTTTCGCAGGACATGATTTGGCAGCGATTTGCCAAAGCCCTGAAGCGGAACAAGGATAGTCTGGCTGGGTATATCAAGCGTTTGCTGCCGGGAAAAGATCAGAAAATAGCCGATTTTTGGCTTGAAGTACACAAAAAACCGGCTTTAGTCGCCGATGAGCGGCAATGGCAACAACCTTACCGGCAATTGGGGCTGATTTTCGCACACGGCATCGATCGTCTGGCCGGTTCGGATATTGACCAAGCTTTAGCCATTTGGGATGAGCGTAAACATAATTTTAAAATATCCCCCCAAACCAACGACGACATCGAGCGCCGATTGGGGCTGGCCCTGGTATTCAGAAAAAACGCCGCCGCCTACAGCCGCTTGAGCCGTGTGCAAAACGCCGATGCCAACGTGCGCGAATGGCGCGTCAGGGCAGCTTTGCTTGAAGGTGACTGGCAGCATATTGAACAAGCCTTGGCCGGACTCGATGAAAATGAAAAACAGCAAGCCCGGTGGCGCTATTGGCAGGCCAGGATGTTGGCTGAAACGGGCCGTAAGTTGCAAAGTGACGAAGCGTTTGCGCATTTGGCGACGAACAGAAGCCTGTTTGGTTTTATGGCGTCCGCCAGAGTCAATAAATCTTTGCAATTAAATGATCGACCCATTGAGGTTACACAGGCGGACATGGAACAGTTCAAGCGCTTGCCCGGCATTGAAATGGTATCGGAATTCAATGCTTTGGGCCGAATCAATGATGCGCGCAGGCAATGGTGGTTTTTGCTGGGCCAATTTGATAACGGGCAGATTTTGAAAGCAGCCAAACTGGCGCAACAGTGGGGCTGGACTCAGACCGCCATTTTTACGGTCGCTAAAGCCGAGCATTGGGATGATCTGGGTTTGCGTTTCCCTGTCGATTATGAAGAAACGGTCAGACACAATGCCCGACGGCAGGAGCTGGACCCTGCCATTGTGTTCGGGCTGATCCGCCGGGAAAGCGTGTTTGATCAATCAGCCCGATCACCGGCAGGGGCGCGGGGCTTGATGCAAATCATGCCGCAAACCGGTCGGCAGATAGCCCGCAGCCTCAAGGAAAAATGGCGCTCGGTCGAGAGCTTGTTCAATCCGGCTGTCAATGTGAAATACGGCGCGTATTATTACAAACAAATGCTGGATCGTTTCGATGGTCATTTTGCGCTGGCCGCCGCCGCTTACAATGCAGGGCCCGGGCGCGTCTCCCGCTGGCTGCCTCGATACAGCCCTATGGCGGCCGATATTTGGATCGAGACTATTCCATTCAAGGAAACCCGGGAGTATGTGACGGCGGTTTTGGAGTATGCGCTGATTTACCAGCAACGCCTTAAGCGTCATGCAATAAAAATCAAGGACTTAATGCGCGAGATAGTGCCGGAATAAAATTCCGGCTGATTTTTTTGGGTAACTGTTAGATAATGGCCGGTTTAAAATAAAAAACATTTAACTCAGGTAGAGGTATATGGAGAAGCAGCAGAGCTTTACGCGCGAAGAATTGTTGAAGTCCGGAAGAGGCGAGCTGTATGGGCCTGAAAATGCACAATTACCACTGCCGAATATGTTGATGATAGATCGTATTGTTAACATGTCGGAAGACGGTGGAAAATACGGCAAAGGTGAGATTATTGCCGAACTGGATATCACGCCTGACTTATGGTTTTTTGCCTGTCATTTTCAGGGCGACCCGGTAATGCCGGGTTGCCTGGGGCTGGATGCCATGTGGCAACTTGTGGGTTTTTATCTGTGCTGGCTGGGCGGTTTGGGTAAAGGCCGTGCCTTGGGTGTGGGCGAAGTCAAATTTACCGGGCAGGTATTGCCTACGGCCCAAAAAGTGACCTACCATATCGACCTGAAACGAATCATCATGCGTAAGCTGGTCATGGGCATTGCCGATGCAACCATGTCGGTCGATGGCAAAGTCATTTATGAGGCGAATGATTTACGCGTGGGTTTATTTACTTCTACAAAAGATTTCTAGGGGCGCTGATAATGAAAAGAGTCGTTGTAACCGGTTTAGGCATTGTTTCCAGTATCGGGAACAATCGAAAAGAGGTTGTCGATTCCCTAAAGTCTGGCCGTTCAGGAATCGCTTTTGCCGAAGATTATAAAGAACTGGGCTTCAGAAGCCATGTGCGCGGCGCCATCACTATCGATTTTGATGCCTTCATCGATCGGAAAATCAAACGTTTCATGGGTGACGGCGCGGCCTTCAATTATATTGCGATGCAGCAGGCGATTGCCGATTCCGGCCTGGAACAGACAGATGTTTCGAGCTTCAGAACCGGCCTGGTCATGGGCGCGGGTGGGCCTTCTACGTCCAATCTGGTTGAAGCGGCCGATATTTTAAGGAGCAAAGGCGTCAAAAAAGTCGGCCCCTACATGGTGCCGAGAACCATGTCCAGCACTAATAACGCATGTTTGGCAACGCCTTTTAAAATCAAAGGCGTCAATTATTCGATCAGTTCCGCCTGCGCCACCAGCGCCCATTGTATCGGTCACGCCATGGAATTAATCCAGATGAATAAGCAGGATGTCGTGTTTGCCGGTGGCGGCGAGGAAGTGCATTGGACCATGTCCGTGTTATTTGATGCGATGGGCGCTTTATCATCCAAATACAACAACACTCCGACCACGGCATCCAGGCCTTATGATGTCACGCGCGACGGTTTTGTCATTTCCGGCGGCGGCGGTGTGCTGGTGATTGAAGAGCTGGAACACGCCAAAGCCCGGGGCGCCAAAATTTACGCGGAACTGACAGGCTACGGCGCCACTTCCGACGGTTACGACATGGTGCAGCCTTCGGGCGAAGGCGCCGTGCGCTGTATGCAGCAGGCGCTGGCAATGGCGGCTGAGGGCAAAATCGATTATATCAACGCCCACGGCACCAGTACGCCGGTCGGCGATACCCGGGAACTGGAAGCCATGCGCACGGTATTCGGCAAGGACAATGTGCCCATGGTGACCTCCACCAAATCACTGACAGGCCACGCCCTGGGCGCTGCCGGCGTCAATGAGTCGATTTATTGCTTATTGATGATGGAAGAAAACTTCCTGAGCGCTTCCGCCAATATTACCGAGCTCGACCCTGCTGCCGCAGGCATTCCCATTGTGCGCGAATTTAAAGACCCGGTGACGCTGAACAGAGTCATGTCCAACAGCTTCGGTTTTGGCGGCACCAACGCGACCTTGATATTTGAGCGTTATAACGGCTAACCCCGGCAACCTTTAGGGTAGTTTAGTTCTCCGAATTACCCTAAATTTTTGTCCGGCGAAGCGAGTCTTTGCCTTTGCCCTTGAGCTTTATGTCCGATCCCAGCCAAAAATCCCGAACCCAATTCAATAAACTGCAAAAACGTCTGCGCCATTATGTCGGCGACGCCATTGCCGACTACAACATGATTGAAGACGGTGACAAGGTCATGGTCTGCCTGTCCGGCGGCAAGGATTCTTTCACGCTGCTGGATATCCTGATCAATCTGCAAAAAACCGCGCCGGTACGCTTCGAGCTGGTCGCGGTCAATCTCGATCAGAAACAGCCCGGGTTTCCCGAGTATGTATTGCCCGAATACCTTGAAGCGCTCGGGGTTCCCTACCACATCATCGAAAAAGATACTTACAGCGTGGTCAAGCGCGTGATTCCCGAAGGGAAAACGACTTGCGGCCTATGCTCAAGACTGCGCCGGGGCACGCTGTACGGTTATGCCGAAGCAAACGGCGTCACAAAAATCGCTCTGGGACATCACCGCGATGATATTCTGGAAACTTTTTTTCTGAATATTTTTTACGGCGGCAAACTGAAAGCCATGCCGCCCAAACTGCTGAGCGACGACAAGAAAAATATCGTAATCCGGCCGCTGGCTTATTGCCGTGAGAAGGATATTCAGCGTTTCGCCGCGTTCAGGGATTTTCCGCTCATTCCCTGCAATTTATGCGGTTCTCAGGAAAACCTGCAAAGACAGGCGATGAAAGTCATGCTGCGCAACTGGGACAAACAATTTCCGGGGCGGCTGGAGACCCTGTTCACCAGCTTGAAAAATATAGAGCCTTCGCAATTGGCCGATACTCGCCTGTTTGATTTTTCAGGGCTCAAACAGCAACCACAAAATACCGAAGGCCAGTTCATTGTTTCCGATACAGGGCTTGCCGTTTTAGCCCGGTAAAGGTGCGAAAACATGATTGTCCTTTTTACCGATTTTGGCCCGATGGGGCCTTATACCGGGCAAATGGAAGCGGTATTGCTGCAACATGCGCCGCAGGCGCCCATCATTCATTTAGTGAACAACGCGCCCGCCGCCAATCCTCGCTTAAGTTCTTATCTGTTGTCCGCGTTACGCCTCAGCTTTCCCGATAACGCCGTATTCTTATGTGTGGTCGATCCGGGCGTCGGAAGCGAACGCAAGCCCGTCGTATTGTGGGCCGATGGTCAGTATTTCGTAGGGCCGGATAACGGTTTGCTGAATACGGTGGCAAAGCACGCAAGGCAAAAGCGATGGTGGCTGATCGACCGGCAACCTGAAAACTGTTCGATAAGCTTTCATGGCCGCGATATATTCGCGCCGATAGCCGCCCGGTTGGCGACGGGGGCAGCGGCGCCTTATTTGCGCGTTATCGATACACCGAATCTTGCGCAGTGGCCTGAAGACTTGTCCGAAGTGATTTATATCGATGGCTACGGCAATGCCATGACCGGCCTGCGCTATCGCGCTGACTTGCAGGGCCGGGGATTGATGGTCAAAAATCATATCATCAAACAGGCCGAGACCTTTAGTTCGGTGCCGACCGACACCCCATTCTGGTATCAAAATTCCAGTGGGCTGGTTGAAATTGCCGTCAACCAGGGCAGCGCCGGGCGACAACTGGGTTTGTCTTTGGGTATGACCTGGAAATGGCTGGATGAGTGACTTTTGCCTCCAAAAATTACAGAAAGTCGGTTTGCGCAGCCCGCTTTTGCACTGGATCTAAGCAAAAAAGCCTTAACCTAACTTCGTCACCAAAACCCCTCTAAGTCATTGATATTCAGTTTTTTGGTGATATTTCGCAAAAAAAGATGTTTAAAATCAATGGCTCT
>PGZD01000017.1 GCA_002843155.1 Gammaproteobacteria bacterium HGW-Gammaproteobacteria-3 | reverse complement strand
TACGTTACGATTCATTTTGGACTCCTCTTTGTCCCGTTTAATTTCTCAGGTGCATTATGACACCGCTAGGGGTGGGGAGGAGTCCATGTCATCATCCTATGACCCTGAGCCCGATAAATCGAACTTCTACGCATTGCGCACCGCCTTTGATCCCGGTGAACCTAAGCGAAGAACGAAGACAAAACCTTCAACCGGAAAAATACCCAATTGGGTTAAACGTAGCGACCTATCGTTACGCATCAACATTGGGGTACGATAAAAATCCGCGCCACGCCCGTCGCCCGATAAGTCGGACTCCTTCGCATTGTGTGCCGCAGGCGTTCAGCGACACAGAAGAGGGTCAAAAAGACAAGTCAATTGACAAGCTATTTCTCAGCGTAAATCCTGCGCCAGCAGGCCGGTATTGCCGCCGACGGCGGCGGTATTGGTGGTGACGGTCTGCTCGACTGCGAAACGACGCAGGTAATCGGGGCCGCCCGCTTTCGGACCGGTGCCGGAAAGTCCCATGCCGCCGAAAGGCTGGACGCCGACGACGGCGCCGATCATGTTTCTGTTGATATAGACATTACCTACCCGGGCCCGCAGTTGAATGCTGTGCAGCGTGTCATCGATACGGCTGTGTATGCCCAGTGTCAAACCATAACCCGTCGCGTTGACCGCTTGCACAACCTGATCCAGAGCCTCGGGGTGATAACGGATGATATGCAGCACCGGACCAAAAACTTCTTCCTGCAACTGACTCAAGTCATTTATTTCGACCAGGCAAGGCGGAAAAAAACTGCCCCCGTTCAGGCTTTTATCGGTCGGCATTTGATAAAACATTTTGCACTGCCCGCGCAGCGTTTCCACATGCCGTGAAAGTTTATCCGCAGCATCGGCGCTGATGACAGGACCAATATCGGTGGCGTAAACACAGGGATTTCCCAAGACCAATTCAGCCATCGCTCCGGTCAGCAGTTCGATGATTTGATCGGCCGCAGCTAAAGGCAAGAACAACACGCGCAAGGCTGAACACCTTTGTCCGGCACTGTTGAAAGCCGATTGTATGACATCTTGCACCAGTTGCTGCTTGTGCGCCGAGCTGTCGGCAATCAATACGTTCTGGCCACCGGTTTCGGCAATCAGCGGGACAATGGCCTGGAGCTCCGCCAGTTGTTGATTGATAAAACGAGCCGTGGCGGTGGAGCCGGTAAAGGCAACGCCTGCCACGCGTTCGTCGGCGAGAAGTTGCGGGCCAATTCGGGCGCCGTGACCGGGCAAAAAATGCAAAACCGACTCCGGTATGCCTGCCTGATGCAAAATGCGGATACAAGCCATCGCTGTCAGTGATGTCAACTCGGCCGGTTTGGCGATGACAGTATTACCGGAAACCAGGGCCGCAGCAATCTGGCCGATAAAAATGGCGATGGGAAAATTCCACGGACTGATACAGACAAAAACGCCACGGCCGTAATATCTTAAGCAATTTGTTTCACCGGTAGGTCCCGGCAAGTTGACCGGCGCGTCAAAAAGATCGAGCGCGCAAGCACCATAATAACGGCAAAAATCGACGGCTTCGCGTACTTCGGCCAAGGCATCTTTAATCGTCCTGCCGCCTTCTCTGACACACAACGATACCAGTTCAAGGCGGCCCAGTTCCAGCAAATCGGCGGCTTTGCGCAAATACGCCGCGCGTTGCTTGACCGGATGCAGGCGCCATTCGGCAAACGCCCCCGCTGCCGCGTCAAGCGCTGCGGTTACCGCCTTGGCATCGCTGAAAACCACCGTGCCTACAACGTCGAGCTTATCGGCAGGCGCTTTAATCTGCTGTGCGGCGCCTGCATAAGTGTTACCGTCGATTAAAGGACAGGCTTGATGATTGATAGCCTTTAATGCGTCCAGTTGCTGTTGCAGCCAGTCGAGTTGTTCGGCATCGGCCAAATTGAGCCCTTGTGAATTAACACGCTGGCTGCCATAGAGATCAGCCGGTAAAGGCAATATGCCGGACTGACCCTGTTGCCAGCAGGCGACAGGGTCCTGCACTATTTGATCGATGGCGATAGCGGGATTTTCGACCTGATTGATAAAAGAAGTATTGGCGCCATTTTCCAGCAAGCGCCTGATCAGATAAGGCAACAAATCCTGATAACTACCGACCGGCGCGTAAACCCGGCAGGCTATGCACTCTTGGCTGTGCGTCATGAATTCCCGGTAAAGCGGCTCGCCCATGCCATGCAGGCGTTGAAATTCAAAATTCGAATGCCGCTGTTTGCCAAACTGCGCGATAGCGGCGACAGTATGGGCATTATGCGTCGCAAACTGGGGGTAAAACACCTCGCTATCGCTCAACAGCGCTTGGGCGCAGACCAGATAAGAAATATCGGTGGCGGATTTGCGGGTGAATACCGGATAAGCGCTGAGACCGTTTTCCTGGGCGCGTTTGATTTCGCTATCCCAGTATGCACCTTTGACCAGACGTACCGGGATTTTTTTTTGTTGGCTTCGGGCCAGGGCTGCCAACCAGCGGATGACCGGCAGGGCCCGTTTTTGATAAGCCTGAAGCGCCAGACCGAAGCCCGGGTAAGAACATAAGTCAGGATGAGTGAAAACCGATTCAAAAACAGTCAATGACATATCCAGACGTTCGCTTTCCTCGGCATCGAGGGTCACCGAAATACCCCGGCTACAGGCGTATTTTGTCAGGTAAAGCAGTTTTTCAGTCAATTCGGGCACGGCGCGCCGGTGTTGCAACGGCTCATAACGTGGCGATAGCGCCGATAATTTGATGGAAATGCCGGCCCCCTGGAAAATATCGCCCGGCTTTTGTGTCAGCGCCAATGCTTTGATGGCATGAAGATAGGCTTGATAGTAATAATCGGCATCCGTGGCCGTGACCGCAGCTTCTCCGAGCATGTCAAAAGAATAACGGTATGCCGAGTGCTCGCGGCTTGCGGCGATAGCTTGCTCGATGGTTCCGGCGATGACAAATTGCGCGCCAAGCAAGTGCATGGCCTGTTTCAAGGCCGTGCGAATCAAAGGCTGGCCCAGTCTTGCCAATAGCTTTTCGAATAATTGACGCGGTTTTTCAGCCGCCTTGAGGTATTGTTCGAATTGGCCGGTCAATTGCAGGGCGCCAGTCGATAAATTCATCAGCAGGGAATCACTGTGGCGTGGCCAGTGCGCCGCAGTCAATTTATCGGCCAGAAACCGGTCTTGCGTCGCTAAATCGGGAATACGCAGCAAGGCTTCGGCAATACTCATCAAAATGCGGCCTTCTTCGCTGTTCAACTGGTATTCATGCAAAAAAGCTTCGACAACCGATTGCCGCTCTTTATTATCGCGGACGGCCGCAACCAGCGCATGTGCATGAGTCGTCGCGTCAAGCGCCCGATAATCCTGCAATCGCGCCGGTAAATCCTGCACCACGGTCGGCTCGTCGGCTAACCAGGCTTGATTGATGTTGGTGCGCAAGGCTTGTAAATTCATGGCTGTCACCTATCCTGCGCTAAACCGCAGTTGGTAACCACAAGCTAGGGCAACCAGGGATTGGGTGGCATGGCGCCGGCTGGCAAATTGGCGCGCCGACCGTTCCAGACAGGCGGATATTGAGTCGCCAAATAATTCAGAAGGGTGTTTTCGGTCGTATGATCCAAAGCCCAAAGCCCTTGGGTATTCTGCATCCAGCGAATGATTTTCAGCCAGGTTTCCCTATCGCCTTGTTGCGCTGTAATCAGTTTCGCCGAATGACAGGCGGTGCAGTTGGCCTTGACCGCTTGCCATCCGGGCGCTATTTTCAATCCGGATTGAGCATCTGTTTTTATGTTGGCGGCGGCATCATCCGCTCTTACAGGACTCGTTGCCGCACAGGCCAGCGTCAAGGACAAGAAATAGAGGGGTAGTTTGCTATAAGCTTTCATCATGGCCTCCGGTTCAGACAACCTGAACGGCAATTCTGTGACATGCGTTATTCAAATAGCCTTTTGGATTCCAGCCGGGCACAATAGTCGGCTGCGATTTGCCTTGGCTGTCTGTTGCCTTGGCCCACACTTCGTAATAACCGGTTTGCGGAAATCTGACTTCCGCGTGCCATTTTTGCCATGCCAGGCGGTTGACCGGTTTCTCCAACCGGGCCGGATGCCAGCTTGCGCCAAAGTCTATCGACACCGCCATACCGGCGACTTCCAGATCACCGGCCCAGGCTTTGCCTCTGAACTGAAAGGCTTTGTTCAGACTATGCGTGACGCCGGATTCAGGGTAAGTGATAATGGATTTGACCGGCATCGACTCGATGATACACATCGCCTCATCAGGCACGGGTGAACCCGGCGCCACCGGTTTACAAGGCACGCGATAAGATTGGCCTTGCATTTTTTCGCCATCGTGGACTTTATTTCTGATGACGAGCTTGTTCAACCATTTGCCGCTGGTTGAAGCCGGCCATCCGGCTGTCACCAGCCGCAACGGAAAACCGTTTTGATGCGGAATGTCTTCGCCATTGAAGCCCCAGGCAATCAAGGATTCATCTTCCAACGCCTTGGCGATGGGTACACCCCGGGATATGGCGGCTTTCCCAGGGGTGCCGCTCAAGTGACTATCGGCGCCGTAATAACCGATATAAACCGCATCTTTCTTTATGCCGCAAAAGTTCAGCACGTCTTTGAGCCGGACACCGGTCCATTTGGCGCAACCTACGGCGCCGGTGGTCCATTGATTGCCCTTCGTGGGCGGATAAAATTCACTTCTGCCGTTGCCGGCGCATTCCAGAGTCAAGGCATACGTGTAATGTTGAAATTGTTTTTTGAGTTCGGCCAGCGTCAGGCGTTGCGGCCGTTCACAGGACTCTCCGGAAATTTCGAGCAGCCATTTATCCACAGAGCCTATTGCCGCCACCGTCGGCGGTATGCCGTTATTTCTGACAAAAAAATAGCGGGCGGGCGTAAAGTCGTCATCGAGTAAATGCGGCGGTGTTTCCGCGTTAATTGGCCGGTCGTTAAGAAAGGTCAATCCCTGCTTACCTTTAATGGCAAAAGCTTTCGATTCATTGGCAAGCGCGGCGGGAATCAAGCCGCCCGGCATGGCTTCGGCAAAAGGTATGGCGGCGCCCACTACGGACGACATGGCCAGCAATGAACTTTTGTGCAAAAACCCCCGCCGGGTCAGCGGATTGACTTCCCTGCCCCAAACCAGTTTATCCGCAGCCACAGGATCTTCCCGATACAGTGCGAAAAGACCTGTTTTTTTCTCTTTTTTGTTCATGGCGTCGCCCCCTTGAGTTGATTGGTATTTTTCCAGCGATTGCTTTAAAGTCTTATGCCTGCATCTTACTTCAGTGACCGGAAACTGAAAAGCGGTGAAGTGAGAATTGAATGAGCGCTGGCCGGAAACTTAAAATCATGTCTGAAAAATACACGGCATCATTCGAATGGTCGGTTAAATCCTCGGTTTTACAACAACGGCTGCTGGTCTTTGTGCATCTGATGGCTGTAACGGCGCTCATGCTGAGTGCTTTAGCACTCATTTACAAGGCTGTACTGATGGTATCGATACTTATCAGTGGCGGTTATTATTATCGAACTTTTGGCCGCACCGGGACATTAACTTTTCGATATACCGATGCTTTTGGCTGGGAGCAATGGGTAAACAATGAATTCAAAACCATCCGGCCACTTAAATCAACGGTACTCACGCCGCAGGTGATTGTTCTGCATTATCAGATGGATGATAAACCAAAATATCTGGCTATTTTTAATGATGCCTTGAATCCTGAGAGCTTCAGGCAATTAAGCGTGCAACTCAAAATTGCAGGGCTCATCGAGACTTGATACAAAGCTGTGCCTTTCAGAGGGCAAAAACGCTTTGACTAACCGCTGCGCCAGATCGAAAACAATAGCCAGATGCCTCCAAAAACCGCTCCGATAAAAGCGGTAAGCCCAATCAGGGATGATGCGCCGCCTTCCACTGTCGAGACAATGGAGCTGCCGATGATCAATGCCGCAGTCACCAGACTGACCGAAAGCCGGTTGACGACACGATCTAAATCTTTACCCAGCCATTCCGGCCGGGCAATATCCAGACGCACGCTGACCGCACCCTGACGCAAATCTTCCAGAATGCGATGCAGGTCTTGCGGCAATTCGGTGAACATTTCAAACAGATTAGTAGCGGTTTTCAGTCCGCGCCGGGCAATCGCGTCAGGGGTGTATCTGAGTAAAAAAGCCCGCTTTAAAAATGGCTCTGCGGCGATGATCAGATTAAAATCGGGATCGAGTTGTCGGCCCAGACTTTCCAGCGTAATGAACGCTTTGATCAATAATGCCAGGTCAGCCGGTAAATTTAGCTGATGATCGCGCAATAAGGTGGTTAAATTAAGCAGCAGTTCCGCTATATTGAGGTCTTTCAGCGGCGCACCGTGGTACTGCTCGATAAAATGATCGACTTCCGAAATCAGACTGTCTTTTCGGGTGGGTATTTTATCAGCCCATTTCAACAGGATTTTCACCACATTTTCAGGATCTTTTTCCACCAGACCGTAAAGCAAGCTGACCACCTGATTACGGCGTTCTTCGGATAACCTGCCGACCATGCCGAAATCGATGAAGGCGATACGGTTGCCGGGCAGAAAAAAGCAGTTGCCGGGATGAGGGTCGGCATGAAAAAAACCGTCTTCGATAATCATCTTAAAGAGCGCGTCGGCGCCTCTTTTGGCCAGTTGCCTTCGATCCAGATCGGCTTGAGCGAGGGTTTCAATATCATGGCCCGAGATGCCTTCGATAAATTCCTGAACATTAATCCGTTCACAAGTCCATTGCCAGTAAACTTTGGGAATCACGATTTCCGGATGTTTGCTGAAATTAGCGCGCATACGCTCGCTATTGCGCCCTTCCCTCGCAAAATCCAGCTCCCGGCGCATGGACTGGGCAAACTGGCGGGCAATTTCCTGAGGGTTGTAACGGCGTAAATCCTTGATTTCTTGAGCTGCAATGTCGGCTAACTGGCTCAACAGTCTCAAATCGGCTTCAACGATAGCGCGTATTCCGGGTCTTCTTACCTTGACGATAACGTGGGTGCCATCTTCCAGAACAGCTTTATGAACCTGGGCAATCGAAGCCGCCGCGATGGGTGCAGGATCAAACGTAGCGAAGACTTCATCCGGCGCTGCGCCCAAATCTTCTTGCAATTGCGCCATGATTTTTTCAATCGGAGCAGGCCGCGCCTGATCTTGTAATTTTTCGAATTCGGCAATCCAGACCGGTGCGAACAGGTCGGGCCGGGTTGCAAAAATCTGGCCCAGCTTGACAAATGTAGGCCCCATTTCTTCAAGTACGCGGCGCACCCGTTCCGGCGGCTCCATGCTGGTCAGCTCATCAATTTCATGCCAATGCAGAACATGACCCGCACGTTCGACGATACTAACGATACCGAGCCTGCGCACCAGATCGCCGAAGCCGTAGCGGATAAGAATGGAAGTAATTTCATGAACCCGGCCAAAATCCCTGGCAACGGCTAAGGTTTCCAATAGCATGAGCGAAGATATTATTTTGTAGGGTAAAAGACCCAAGAATAAGGAGAGAAGATATGATACCGCGTTTTCAGCTTAAGGGATGCACCCTTAAACGCTGAAAATGTTTCGCCTGAACAAGACTTGCAGGCTGGGATGAAGCGTTAGCCTGATCCCAGCAAATCGATGGAAGAAATGATTCGATGTTTTACGCGCGCTTTAAAAAACATCGGCAAGCGATGATCAGATACGCGTCAAAGCAGATAAAGGATTGTAAAAGCTTGGGTCGATGGCAGTCAGAACGGCTTCCGGGTGCTGTTTTTCCATGACATTTTTAATGCTGTTTTCAGCATCTTTTTTAGCGTAGATCAAAATCAGATAACTGCCTGCTTCCAGGTCATCATGGAAGATTGATATTTTTTTGTTTTCTGCGGCGATGCCGATCAAGCCACCTTCCCAGGCGCCGAATGCTGTCAGAACGGCAATAATAGCATAAAAAACGATGTTCGGCATATCCGGGCCGAAAGGCTTGGCGGAATCAACCAAACTGGCAATAATCAGCCCTACGACAAAACCCAGAGCGGCGCCGAAGATACCGAAACGCAAAATATCCAGTTGCTCAAGGTAATTGCTGGAATGGATTTTATCTTTTTTAAAACCCGATTCGTCCTTGCTCAAAACATGAATAAACCAGTCACTTATGCCGACTTTATGCAAATCATCGGTGATTTTACGGGTATTGTCCAATGTGGGTGTTAGATAATAAAGGCATTTCATATACCGTCTCCTGAGAGATAATCAAAAATATCAAGCGTGTAACTGCCCGTGCCTATGGCATTCAGCAACAGCATCAATCCTTTATAAAGTCGCTGCCATGCAATTTTCCTTACGCTTGCATTAATACACCAGTGCAGCTCGAACCCTGTCCGGCCGTGCAGCCGTAACAATGATCGGCAACGCTGATCGACAGATTTTCCGGCATATTTTCCAGCAATTGCCGTAAATGCGTATGCCGCCCCGCCAACGGCATATCCAGCATTTGATTGAAATCGCAATCGTAAACAGCGCCTTGCCAGTCCACGCTCAACAGGCTTTTACACATCACCTGGTCGAGATTGGCCGGTTGATAGGCTTGTTTGAGCAGATTCATGTAACTTTCGAATTGACCTTTAGCCAGCAACACGGCGCCAAAACGCTGTATCGGCATGTTGGTTATGGTAAACAAGCTATTGAAATGCAAATCGAAATGCCCGGTTAAAAATTGCCGGTAAGTTTCCTGCAATTGCCCTTGCGGCGGCGGCAAGGCCATATCCTGAGGATTGTAAACCAGATTCAAAACCAAACCGCTGTCCGGATGGCCATAGCCTAAATCATTGAGTTTTTGCAAGGCTTTTATCGAGGCACTGAAGACGCCTTTGCCGCGTTGGGCATCGACATTATCTTCGAGATAACAGGGCAAAGAGGCGATGACTTCCACTTGTTGTGCAGCCAGAAATTCGGCGGTGCCTTCATAGCCCGGTTCTACTAAAATGGTCGGGTTACACCGATCCATGACATTAAGCCCCTGCGCACGCGCGGCCTGCACCAGCCAGCGGAAATCAGGATTCATTTCCGGCGAGCCTCCGGTTAAATCGAGGTGTTCGAGATTATATTTTTGCGCAAATTCCAGGGCCGTTTGCATGGTTTCGCGGCTCATCAGTTCGGTGCGTTTAGGCCCTGCATTGACATGACAATGGGTGCAGCTCAAATTGCAAAGATAACCCAGGTTCATTTGCAGTGTACTCAGGCGCCCGCGCCGGATGTGCGGAAAATCGCTGTTGAGCAGTAAAGGTTTAACGTCGCGCATTGGCTTTTGAAGAGTTAAGAATAATGTAGGGGTAAGGTATTTAAAAACCCGATCAATTCAGATTGCTGCGGCAACGGCTGTGTCAATCGAAGTAACGACTGGCGTAGCGACATCAAATCTTCCGCTTCATCGACATCGCGTAATGTCGCCAGTGTCTTGATTTCGCCCAGAGCCTCGATTTTTTTAAAAAATTGTGCGCCGGTATCGGCCCTACTGTAAGCCACGCCAGTCCAAACACCAAGCGGCACCGGACAATTACCGCCGAACAGCCAGAATCCGCCGTCGGTGCTGGGACCAAAGGCCAGACGCGCCTGTTCATCATGATGTAACCAGTCACAAGCTAACAGCAACTCCGGAGCTGTCATTTGTGGAATATCGGCGCCCACCAGCAAAACGAAATCATGGCTTTCTGACAGCGTCTGATAAATATACGCCATGCGCTCACCCAAACCGCCCCCCCCTTGCCACAGACACGGCAAGTCTTGCCAATCGGCATGATGCACGGCCTGGGCTTCAGCCACGGCATAATAACATTGAATATCCGCAAGCTGGCTTGCGGCAGTCGCTACCGCTTTAACCGCTTGTGCCGAAGCCAGATGAAAAGCTTCGGCGGCATCGGTGCCCAATTTGACCGCCAGTCGTGTTTTAACCGGCGACAGCCCGGGGGTTTTTACGAACAGCGCGATGGCGCCGCTCATATAGCCTGCTCCAAACGCTGCCGCGCCTGACGAGCCAATAACCCGGTGAGATAAATATGGCGGACTGTGGTTGTCAGCCAGCCGTATTGCCGGTAGCGCCTGGCGCTGGTGATTAGATCGGCGGGTAATTGTTGCAAAGGCAATCCAGCAGCCTGCAAGCGCACCACAAAATCCAGGTCTTCGCCCGGCACGACCCTCTTGTCAAATCCGTTTAACTGCTCGAACACCGTTTTATTGACGATAAATCCCTGATCACCGAAAGGCAGACTGAAATAGCGGGAGCGCACGTTGGCCGCCCAGGCATTCAAGCGGGTTTGCCAGGGGCCGTCTGTGGCAAATTTCAAGCGGAAATAACCCAGGCCCGGTCCGCCGTGCTGGATGAAATGTTTTAAAGCGCCGTTGACGGCCGGAGTCAGGCGGGTATCGGCATGAACAAACCAGATGATTTTACGACTCGCTTCTTGGGCGCCGACATTGAGCTGATGCCCTCGCCCTTGCTGGCTTTGAAACCATTTTACATTTCCGGGCCATTCGACATCGGAAGGGCTTTTCTCGCAAGCGGACAAAATAATTTCAGGCGCCTCGCCCAATGCCACCAGATCTTCCAGCAAAGGACGCCAGGCGGTATCGCCCTGCCCGACCGGAATCACGATGCTGAGATCATTAAAGGCGTTCATGCCTCAACAGCAGGCGGCGCCGGATTCAAGCGACAATCGGGTATTAGGCGGCGCGCAATCGAATAAACCGAAATGCGTAGATTTGTCCCCCCATAATTCAAAATGTTCGGCATAGCGGCTTAAAGCCAGCATATCGGCGGTATTGCCGCAGACGCGCAGCGGCCTGCCGGTTTCCAGATGATGATGGTCGTCCAAATCGAAAGCGTGGGGATATTCCGGCAGCGTACCTTTATAAACGGCGACTTGGCCGAAGTCTTCGCAGCGGTCTTCCAGCGGCATTTTGAAGGCTCTGACCGTAATTGAGCGAAACTCGACCATGCCGATTTTGGCCGCCACTTCAGGGTCGTCCAGAGTAATAGGGCTATCTTTGACGATACGCACATCGGGACAACCCAAATCTTGCATGATACGGCGAAAATCTTCCCAATATAAAGCGCCGCCCAGGCACTCGCCCAGCAATACCGGGTCCAGTTTAAGCGCCTGTGGAATACGCCGGTCGGCATAAACATCGGAAAAATACAGCTCGCCGCCGGGCTTGAGTACACGAAAAATTTCCGCCAGCACCTGGCGTTTATCCGGGGACAAATTAATGACGCAGTTCGATACCACGACATCGATGGAGTTGTCCGGGATACCCGCAGCCGCCAGGTCTTCGATATAGGCTTGCACAAATTCGACATTGGAACGGGCATAGCCGTAACGTTCGGCGTGCCAGGCACAATGCCGCTGGGCGACAGCCAGTTGCTCTGGCGTCATGTCAACGCCAATGACGCGGCCGGATTCGCCCACCAGCCGCGAGAGTAAATAGCAATCGCGACCGGAACCACAGCCCAAGTCCAATACTGTGCGTCCAACCAAAGCCGGTGGCAAAGGCGATCCGCAACCGTAAAAACGTGCAACCACTTCTGGGTGCAGGTCGGCCAGATGCGGCCGTAAATGCCAGGGCATGGAATCGAGTGTGCAACAGGCGCTGGTTTTTAAATCCTGACTGGATTTAAGCACCTGTCCATAATAATTTTGTACTGATTCACTAACGGCGGTGTCAGTCATAGGAACTCCGAATAATTAAAGCAGATTAATTCTTGCAAGCGCGGCAGGTCACTTTCAAGAACATATGAAATTTGAATTGTCAGGTCAAGTCGCTCACAAGCGCCAATTCTTTCAAGCTAAGTAAAAAAATGCACTTTTTAGCAGGATTATTCTCGAATGTTAAGAAAAACTCAATCCAAAGCCGGATCGAAAAGCATTTCAGGTTTACCGGTCAAATAGCCTTGGGCAAAATCCACGCCGATTTCCTGTATTTTTTTCAGTTGCAAAGGTTGTTCGATATGTTCGGCAACTGATTGCTTGCCATGCAGTTTGGCGGCGGTATCGATAAATTTTACCACATGCTCGGCATACGGTTCGCTCAGCAACGCCCGCACGAAAGAGCCGTCAATTTTCAGATAATCCACGTCGTACTTGGGTAAATTAGCCAGATTACTGGAGCCGATGCCAATATCGTCCAGGGACAATTGGCAGCCCAATTCATTTTTTAACCTGAACATCAGCAGTGATGCCTGATTGTAATCCTGGTCGGCGACATTTTCGGTAATTTCAAAACACAGTTGCTCGGAAGCAATGCCATAATACTCAACCGTTTTTTTGACTTCATCGAAAAACGCCGGGTAGCGCACCGTAGCGCCCGAGATGTTGATGGAATAGCAGTGTTCGGATGGATGCTGTTGCAAAAATCGGCAGCACTGCTCCAGCACATATAAATCGACTTCCCGGCTGACATTGAACAATGCGGCGGCCCTTAAATAGTCAAGTGGCGGCTTAATGAGACCTTCGGCTGTCTGGTAACGCAGTAATATTTCCGACTTGAGCGGCACTGAGACTTGCGTCGTGGCAACGATAGGCTGCGCATAGAGTACCAAGTTTTTTTTCAACAGCCCCTGGCGCAATTGCGGCAATAACTTCAAGGCATCCAGATAAAGATGCAATCTGGCATCATCGGCAGTTAACAACCTGACAAGGCTGTTACCGGTTCGTCTGGCTTGGTAAAGCGCTTCATCGGCCGCTAACACGGCCAGTTCAACATTGCGGTATTCGGGCGTCAGAGATGTAAGACCTATCATGACTTTCGGATAGTAGGTTTTATCGTCAATACTGACTTCCTGCCGATCCAATAGGGTGGCCAAGGTTTCGAGAATTGCAAACGCCTCATCGGCGCCATGCTTGAGTACGACAGCGATTTGATTGTGCTGTATTTTTACCGGCTGGGTGTAATCATAGTCGTTCAAATACGTCATGATCAGTTGTTCGACGGCCTCTATCAGGCGTTCTTCCGCCGCTACCCCCTGAATCAGCCGGGCCACTTGAATGGCATTGTTGATTTCTATATAGGCCAGTGTGCACGCGCTGCTATTGTTCTGCGTGAAGTCTTTAAGGTATTCGATAAAGCGCGCGACAGGTAGCGTCAGGCAGGTTTGATATCGGTTTGTCATCGTCCTTGATGCCGTTAGTGGTTAAAGTATGGCGGATGTGTCGATAAAATGCGGCCAGGCCGCTTTATCGGAAGAGAATCCAGCACCGAGGGTAATATCAGCATGGCCACCCCTCCGGAATCGGGTGTGTTTGATTGATAACGACGGCCAATATCTCATATCATTTGGATGGATGTAAAGCTTTACTCAAAGCCTGTTTGATGCGTTGCCGGGACGCCTCGGAAAGCTTTACCGCCTCGGGCACAAGCGCTTGCCCGGAATTGCCGGCCGCTTTCATCATGGCGCGTAATTTTTTGAGATCCCTGACATAGCGGCGGCATAACCCGCACATAGCAATATGCAGGCAAAGACCGAACCGCTCACGCCAGGTCAATTTTGCGTCCAGCGATTTTGAAGCCAAATGGCTTGCCTCTTTACACGTCAACATTACAGTTCCTGTTTACCAAACCAATTCAAATCGAGACAGTGGCGTAATTGCACCCGCACTCTGGACATCATTACCCAAAAATTATTCAGTGTTGAAATAGACAATGTCTCGCATATTTTTTCGCTTTCCATACCATCCAGTTCCCGCAGGATAAATAACTGCGCCATTCTCGGCGGCAGTCGGTCGATACAGGTTTGCAGTACCTCGATAAATTGCTCCTGCTCCAAACATTTGTCAGGCTTGGACCACGAGGATAAATCAATTTGCCAACTGCCTTGCTGATCGAAATAATCATCCTCTTCTGTGGCGAATCTATCATCAAATTCTTGGGTTTTTTCCCGTGACGCTTTACGAAAATAATCGATGATTTTATGTTTTAGAATACCGATCAGCCAAGTTTGCACGGCCGCCTGGCCGGCATAATTATCTTTGGCCTTTATGCCGGCCAGCAGGGTTTCCTGCACCAGATCTTCGGCAACATCGGGGTTTCGGACACGGGACAAAGCATACCGATAGAGCACATCACCATATAATCCAAGCCATTGTTCCGGCTTTGACATTTCATGCGTCATAAAAAACCCTCAATTATTAAAATTATTGGGGCTTATTTTAAACATAGATAACGCATTAATCCGGTTTTTATTTAAAAAATCACTTTGAGCTATTGACGGCCCAATCATAGGGAATTTGGGTTTTTATTTTGAATTCCGGCAGATCGGTTTTATAGCGCGTAAGGAATGCGCGAACACCGCCATAAACTTCAAAATCTTCTTCAAACCAATCAAATATCTTGGAAATCTTGATGCTATCTTTCTCTACTTTCAGACCTTTTCCGGGATTATCCAGAAATTTTTGGGCCTGATCGTCCAGTTGTGCGTTGAGTTTTGCCGCCGTGTAAGGTTCGCTTCGCAAATCAGGACAACTGACCGAAGCGCAGACGATGGCCAAATGAATGCGGGGTTCGCCCATGGGCCGCAGGATTTTATGCTCTACCTCACCCAAAGTAACCGTTTTACCGCCTAACTCTCCGGCCGGTTTATCCCAGACCGGACTGAAAAAACTGCCGGCATCCTTAATGCTTTTCGTCGGCCAATGATCGGCCGCCATTTTCAATGCCAGAATATTGTAGGCATTGATATAAAAAGCCAGTTTCTCTTCGGGGCCTGCCAGTTGTTCAGGTTTGAACGCGGAAAGTTCACGATAAGCTTTATCCAGACTGCCATTGCTTTTAATGGTGTCATAGTCAACCAACATCAAGGAAACACCATTTTTTATACCCGGCTTGACATGGCTCAACACGGCCTGATAGCTTGACCAATCCGGTTCGCTTGCGGTGGCAATACCCGGCAACAACAAAAGCCAAAAGGCCAGTATCAATGATTTTTTAGTGAACATATCTTAAGGGTTCCTGATTTTTCAATACCGTTTCGTCGCGCAATGGCACAATTTCTTACATTTCGAGTTCTCTTTTTGAACGTAAAATATTTTGCCAAAGCCCGAAAATCCGACCCTGTAAGGTTTAAGCATCGATGCTGACCCATCAACAATAAATCGACACTTTCACTCAGAGCCTGAATAACCATGCGTATGCTATTTATCATTGTCATGGCGACAATCTTCGTTTTTGTTGCTTTTTCCGCTTTCTTTTGGCCACCGGTATTGTGGTCTCTGATCGTTCTGCTGCCCCTTTTGGCCGTTGGCATTTACGATATGATCCAGATAAAGCATTCTTTATTACGCAATTTTCCCTTGATCGGCAGACTACGCAAAATCATGGAAAGCATAAGACCCATGATTCAGCAATACTTCATCGAAGCCGACACCGAAGGCGCACCGGTTAATCGCATATTCCGCTCGGTGGTCTATCAACGCGCCAAAGGTGAAATGGATACCGTCCCTTACGGGACAAAATTCGATGTTTATCGGGTGGGTTATGAGTGGGTATCCCATTCTTTGGCGGCCAAAAATCTAGCCGAAATCAACTCGGATTTACGCGTAACCATTGGCGGCAGTGATTGCCTGCTACCTTATAACGCCAGTTTATTGAATATATCGGCAATGAGCTTCGGCGCGCTCAGCAGCAACGCGGTCAAAGCATTGAATGGCGGCGCCAAATTAGGCGGCTTCGCCCATAACACCGGCGAAGGCGGCATCAGTGAACACCATCTCGAACAAGGTGGCGATCTTATCTGGCAGATCGGCACCGCTTATTTCGGCTGCCGTAATGTGCTCGGTCTGTTTGACGAGAGCCAATTCCGGGAAAAAGCCGCCTATCCTGCGGTTAAAATGATAGAAATAAAATTGTCGCAAGGCGCCAAGCCCGGTCACGGCGGGGTTTTGCCCGCTTGTAAAAACACCCCTGAAATTGCCCGGATAAGAGGTGTCACCGCTTATAAGCAGATCAATTCACCGGCCACTCATGCGTGCTTCAGCACCCCGATAGAACTCATGTTGTTTATTCAGAATTTACGTGAGTTATCGAACGGTAAACCGATCGGTTTTAAAATCTGCATCGGTCAGAAAAGCGAATTTATCGCCTTATGCAAAGCGATGATAGAAACCGGCATCAAACCGGATTTCATTACCGTGGATGGCGGCGAAGGCGGCACCGGAGCGGCGCCGGTTGAATACACCAATTCCGTCGGTATGCCGCTGACCGATGCCTTGACTTTTGTCCGCGATTGCCTGGTCGGTTTCGATCTGAAACGGGAAATCAAAATCATTGCCTCGGGTAAAGTCTTTACCGGCTTTCATCTGATCAAACGTCTGGCGCTGGGCGCCGATTTGTGCAACAGTGCGCGCGGCATGATGCTGGCTTTAGGCTGTATACAATCCCTGCAATGCAACAAAGATACCTGCCCAACCGGAATCACTACGCAAAATCCGAAGCTGAGCCAAGGTCTGGTCGTGGCCAATAAAATGCACCGTGTCGCCAATTTTCACCGGGCAACTCTCAAAAGCGCCGCCGAAATACTGGCAGCCGCAGGGCTTTGCCATACTCAAGAGCTCAACCGCTCGCATATTTACCGCAGGGTCAGTGCAACCGAAATAAAACGTTACGACGAAATTCATCCCGTTTTGCAACCCGGTCGCCTGCTTGGCGACAATGCTCCCGAAGCTTTTGTTTACGACCTTCAGATAGCCAACGCACAGATGTTTACATCAACGGTTTGCCAGATCGCCTGAGCATCGGGTTCACGGCACGTCCCTATGCTTATTTCGATGAGCTCGCCATCAAGCGATCGAACCAGATTTTCCACCGCCGGTATTTGCCAGGTAACGCCAAATGTCGGTTCCGCGCCTCGATTTTAACGGCTTGCCTGCGATAGGCCGGAGGCATATTGGCGGCGAGCAACGCCGCGCCGCGCAAGCTCGATTCTTTTTGCAGCAGGCTGTACACCACCATTGAACCACTGCACAAAGCGATGCCTTGCTGAAGGCAGCCGAGCCTTGTCAGACCGCCCGCAAGATAAACCCGCTCGACACCATAAAGATGCTGAAAATCTTCCAGTATCCGCACGACCCGGAAAACAATGCCCTCCAGCAAAAGACCTGCGATTTGTTTTGCGTTGAGATGCGCTACCGGCGCGGAAAAAATAATGCCGTCGCAAGTATAGAAATAAGGCGAGCCGACGCCGTTCGGCTCGGGTATGCAGAAAACATCCGGAACCGAAGCCAAATCTTCCAGCGCACAAGCCGGATAAGGAAAAGGCGACAAGGCAGCGGTAATGGCATTGAGCGTACCTTCGATTGCGACCCGGCCGTTTGAAGAGGTCAAGGTTTTCAGATAGCCGGTTGCCGCTTCGTTTTTTTGACCGTTCGGATAGCAGATGACAAAACCGCCCGTACCGAGATTCACCAAAGCCTCCCTCTGGTCGGGTTTGATGCCGGCAATGACGGCGGCGGATTGATCGGCGGCGCTAGCCTGAAGCACCAAGCCATCGGTCAGCGCAATATTCAGGTCGGAAGAGGGATAGATTTCAGGCAGAATCTCTTGCGGGATAGAAAACAACTCGCAAAGAACAGGCGACCATTGGCGCTGATCGATAGCCATCAACAACGTCCTCGCGGCCATGGTTTCATCGATTATATGATACCGGCCTTCCGACTCATGCCAAATCACGAATGTATCCAGTGTGCCGATCAGCAATGACCCTTGTTCCAGACCTGAACGTAAATCGGGCGAAGCTTTCAGTAGTTGCCGGACTTTGGGCGCAAAATAATAAGGCGCAAGACGCAATCCGGTCAGTTTTTGTATCAACGCTTCTTCGTGCCGCAACGCTTTGCAGCTCGCAGCGCCGCGCGTGTCTTGCCAGGATACGAGCGGGGTGACGGGGCGTCCGTTGGCTTTGTTCCAAATCAAAAAAGAAGAACGCTGGGTGCTCAAGCCCAACCCTAAAGGTTCCGTCGAATTCCGGTATTTTTGCAATAGCTGCTTGACCGCTTCCAAACCGGCAGAGGCATCGCTTTCATAACGACCCGCCAGAGCGTATATTTCCGGCGCGGGGAGCGTTTCGATCTGTTGCAACTCGCCAGCGGCATCCATCACCCCGGCTTTGATCGAGGTGCTGCCCAAGTCAAGGGCAAGCGTTATTGCAGCGGCCATAGTTTTCGGCACCGGTCGATTTCAGAGGTCACCGTGGCTTCATCCCAGTTCAACACCGCTGCGACGGTTTCGGCCAGATCGCGTAACTGCGCCGCACTCAGCCGCGCCAGAATCAATAACGGAATTCTGCGCCTGAGCAAATCATCCAGATGCACCACCATTTCGCGGCGGGCGCAAAACAAAAGCTCCGCCCGGATAAAGGGCGCGCCTGCGACAATGGGTGCGGCAAGTGCCGGATCGGATCGGATCAGTTTGAATAGTTCATGCACACGCCTGCCGTAACGGCGCAACAGCCACAAACGGCAGAAGGGATCGATGTCCAGCCCAGCCGCTTTAACGCTGTTTCTGTGGGTCCAGGCGCCATAATCACCTTCAGGCGCCCAAGGCAATAGCCGGGCTGCGGTAAGGCAAGCGACATCACGCCCCAAACGTCGGCACAGCCGGTCGATCATGACGGCGGCATCGGCCCGCGCCGAAGTGATTTTGCCGCCGAGAGAGGTCATCACGCCGGTATCGTCCTCGATCAAAGCCCAGTCACGACTCACCGCCGACGGTGCGGTTTTGCCGTCGTGTTTCAATACCCGCAAACCGGCAAAGCGACCGATAATATCGTGCTGTGTCCAGTGCACGGTTTTGAGCGCGTAGTTGGCTTCGGTCAAAAGATAATCGATATCCAAAGCTTCGACGCACACTTGATCGGGTGCGCCGCGATAGTCGGTATCGGTGGTGCCGAGCAACGTCAGCCCGTACCAGGGCATGATGAAAAATACCCGGCCATCGGTTTTGGCGGTGAGCAGCAAGGCTTCGCTTTCGGGGAGCGCGGGCAAAACTAAATGCACACCTTTGGCCAGTCGGCAAGGCTCGTCGGCTGACAGCCAGGGGCCTTGTGTTTTAAGCAAAGACCGCGCCGGAACGGTGATTTGCTGCCGGCTGACGGCATCCTGCAACTTGACGGCGGTGAGCTGTCCCGAGTGCTTGAGGCTTTCAACCCACCGGCAATAATTGACGCATACCGCGCCCGCCGCTTGCGCGCCCGCCACCAATTCCAGCACCAGGCGCGCATCGTCGGTTTGTGCATCCAGATAACTGAAGCCTGCGATCAAATCATGGTCGTCGAGGCTCGGAAATCGCCCGGCGAAAGCGGCGCGGGAAAAACCCTGATGAGCTCCATCGGAATGGACAATACCCGCCAGCCGATCGTAAATCGACAAGCCCAGTTTCAGCGGAAACCGGCTCAGCCTTCCGCCCCGATATACCGGAACGCCAAAGCGTAGCGGCCAGACCCGGTGCGGCGCCCGTTGCAACAAAAGTTGCCGCTCTTTGAGCGTCTTGCCGACCAGCCTGAAGTCGAACATTTCCAGATAACGCAAACCACCGTGTATCAGTTTGCTCGAAGCCGATGAAGTGCCGGAGGCCCAATCGCCCTGATCGATCAGCGCCACTTTCAGGCCGCGCAAGGCCGCATCATAAGCGCACCAGGCGCCATAAATGCCGCCGCCGCAGATGACCGCATCGAAAGCCTGGCCATCGAGCTTTGCAAAATCGCGCGTCATCATGCGGAGTCTTGCGATCGCCTGGCTTGCCGCAAGCGCATAGCCTGCGGCAAGTCGTCGGAAATGAGCATATCGACTTTAAGTTCCAGGGCTTTGACAATTTCCTCCTCGCTGTTACAGGTATAGGCGACAATGCTTTTATCATGCTGACGCAGAGTTTTCACCAGCGCTGCGTCAAGGAGACCAATGGGCAGACAAAAACCCTGCAAAAACGTCTGTTCGCGCAAAACCCTGTCAACTTTGTCGGCATCATCGTGCCGCTCATCCAGCAGATAAAACAAGGGGATGCTTAAATTCAACCGATAGGCAAAAATCAGGCTGTCGAGATGAAACGAAGAGATAAACACATCGTCAACTTTCGATCCGCCCACCGCCTGCAAGGTCAAGCGTATTTTGGTTTGTTGACGTGCCAACGTTTCCCAGGCGCGAATTTTTATTTCCGGATTCAGTATACAGCGACCCCGATAACGTTTAATGAAATCGTCGAGCGTCATCAGCTCTTGCGCGGCCTCGGTACCCAAGCGTTTGAGCGTGGCCAAATCAAAGTCATCGATGCGCCTCTCAGGCAGGCCGAGTTTGTCCAGAGAACGGTCATGCCAGAGCACGGCGATACCGTCGCGGCTGAGTTGCACGTCGGTTTCAAGACCGTCGATGGCATGGCTCAAGGCTTTATCGAATGCATCCTGAGTGTTTTCCGGCGCCTCCCGATTAGCGCCGCGATGGGCCAGAATGCGGCCAAAACGACTAACCGCGCTGGCCATTGACATAAGCTGCGGTCAAGTGGTGTACGGGTGCGTCAAAAATCTGCTGGCAGCGGCCGAATTCGATCAGCCGACCGCCCTGTTCCTGCATCCAGAACAGACCGGCATAATTGGCGATGCGCCGGGCCTGGGCCAGATTATGGGTGACAATGACGATGGTGTAACGACCTTTGAGGCGTTTGATCAGATCTTCCACCACGGCTGATGACAAGGGATCCAGCGCGCTGCACGGCTCGTCCATCAACAAAACTTTGGGCTGCAAAGCCAGTGCCCGGGCGATGCACAAACGCTGCTGCTGGCCACCGGACAGAGCTTGCGCCGGGCTTTCCAACCGGTCTTTGACTTCTTCCCACAAGCCGACATCCTGCAACACCTGCTGCAAGCGTTCGTTCAGGTCGGCTTGCCGGTTCATGCCGTGTTCGCGCAGCGGCAATTCGATATTGCGGCGAATGGATAAAGGAAACGGCGTGGGTTTTTGAAAAATCATGCCGATGTTACGGCGTAAATGTTGCGCATCCAGGTCAGCGGCGCGCACATCGACGCCATCGAAACGGACGGAGCCTTCCACGCGGCAGCCCGGAATCAGGTCGCTCAAACGATTCAGTGCGGACAGGAAACTGGTTTTGCCGCAGCCGGAAGGCCCGATCAAGGCGGTGATACAACCCCGGTAAATATCCAGGGAAATGTTTTTCAGCGCCGTTTTATCGGCATAATGCAGCGACAGACTGTTCACGCTGAGCACGGGTTCGGGTGTGCAACACGGCGGCCCCGCTTGAAGCGGCCCAAGGGTATAGGCTTGCTCCGGTGGAGAGATTTCTTCCCGGCCTTCTACGTTATCGCTAAAAAATGTTGTCATGCTGTGATGCTTCGCCGATGTAGCCAGTGGTGACCCAGACTCGCTGCCAAAGTATTGATAATTAACAACAGTATCATTAAAACCAGTGCCGAAGCATAGGCATTGTTATCACCGCCTGCCACGTTCATGGCCAGATCATAGATATGCACCGACAAGGCACGGCCGGAATCGAACAATGTGTCCGGCATTCTGTCAACATAACCGCTGGTAAAAATCAGAGCGGCGGTTTCGGCGGCGGCACGCGCTATGCCCAGCATCAACCCGGCAATCAAAGCCGGTGCCGCAGCGGGCAAAAGCAGATGCAGCAGCGCCGCACTGCGGCTCATACCCAATGCGGCGGCGCTCAAGCGATAATCATCCGGCGCCGTGCGCAAGCCTTCCACAGCCGTTTTAATGAAGATCGGCAGCACCATGCAAGCCAGCGTCAAACCCCCTGAAAGTATGGAAAACCCCAGTCCCAGATAAATACAGAAAAAAGCATTGCCGAACAAGCCAAAGACGATGGACGGTACGCCCGCCAACACTTCGAGGCTGCGTTCGATCAGGCGGCCAAAAATGCTGTGCGTAGGCGTAAACTCGCTGAGCAGCACGGCGGTAGCCAAGCCCAATGGCGCGGCGCCGGCCATGGCGACCAGTACAATCAAACCGGTCGAGACGATAATCGGCGCGATGCCGCCCGCGCGACCGGCATCGCGCGGCGCTTCGGTTAAAAAAGACCAGGACAGGCGTGGCAAACCGTGTGTCAATATGTCGGCCAACAACCAGACAAAAACGCCGAAAACCAGCAGGGCCGCCAGCCAAATCAGGGAAGTTGCGAGGACGTTTTTATAGTTCATAATAGCTTCAGGATAACTTCAGCAAAACCACTGTACACTTGTGGCCGTGAATCGAGGCGATAGCCCTTCCCATAAAACAACCCCAGTCGTTTTTGTCAACCAAGACCCGAGAACCGGACAACCAAATGCTTTGAAGTATACCAGCTTCCCTATCTGACGTTTTGCAGTGATAGCAATTTTTACAAGTTGGCCTATACTTTTACACAAGTTTACCTTCGACGCGACTTTTTGCCCAAGTTTTCATATCCGGTCTTGGCGGCCAACAATCCTGATTCCATCATTAATTTAGTTACAACGCACCTCAACGATAGCAACAGCTTTTTTTGCCAAACTGTCGCAGCCCCTTTATTGAATTGCATGGGAGAAAAAATGAAAAATCTATTACTGCTTGCCTTGTTGGCGCTATTCGCGCAGCCTTTGCTGGCTCTATCCCCTGAACAACAGGGCCGGGATATTTTTGTCGCCATCGATAAAAGAGAAAACGGTTTCGGCGATACCCGCGCCGATGTCAAAATGATTTTAAAAAACCGCAGCGGCGATGAAAGTTTGAGATTACTGGAAATTAAAACGCTGGAAGTCCAAAACGATGGCGATAAAAGCCTGACTCTCTTCGACAGTCCGCGCGACATCAAAGGCACCGCACTTCTGAGCTTTACCCATGCCTTGACGCCTGATGACCAATGGCTTTATTTACCGGCGTTGAAACGGGTCAAGCGCATAGCGTCGGCCAACAAATCGGGGCCTTTTCTGGGCAGCGAATATGCGTTTGAAGACTTGACATCGACTGAAATCGAAAAATATAGCTATCACTATCTGCGCGATGAGCCTTTGGACGGTATTGACTGTTTTGTCGTCGAACTGACGCCGCGCTATGAACATTCAGGTTATACCCGGCAAATCACCTGGGTTGACAAAGCGCGTTATGTGGTTTTGAAAACCGAGTACTACGACAGAAAAAACGCCTTACTGAAAACCCAGACTTTCAGTCAATATCAACAATATCTCGGCCAATACTGGCGTCCGCTCGATCAATTGATGGTAAATCATCAAAACGGCAAAAGCACCCGCTTGCTGTCGGAAAATTTTCAATTCCGCACCGGTCTGACCGAGCGGGATTTTGACCAAAACGCATTAAAACGCTCGCGCTGAATTACCTCTAAATAGTTAGCATTATGAGAATACTGCTCATTATCGTATGTATACTGGGTGCTTTAAAACCGGCCTGGGCTTTGGAAGTTTCCGGCTATGCCGGTATCGAAAGCCTAGGTTTTATTCACGATGCGAATTACGACAATCAACACAACCATTATTTATCCGGCGTTATCCAGCCCGAGATTTTTCATGAATGGGACGACGGACGACAGAATTTCGCTTTTGTGCCTTTTTACCGTTATTCCCAGCATGACAGTCGGCGCACACATTTTGATATACGCGAATTGAGCTGGCTTAAAGCAGCCGAAACCTGGGAATTGCGTGTCGGTATCCGCAAAGTGTTCTGGGGTGTCGCCGAATCCCAGCATCTGGTCGATATTGTCAACCAGACCGATTGGGTCGAAAATATCGACGGCGAGGACAAGCTGGGGCAACCCATGATCAATCTGGCCCTGATCCGGGATTGGGGTACGCTTGACTTGTTTGTATTACCCGGCTTCAGGGAGCGGCGATTTCCCGGAGAGGAAGGCCGCAACAGGCCGCCCATTCCGATTTCGATGGATCATGCGAATTTCTCAAAAGACGGCTTCGAAAGGCAGATGGCGTATGCCATGCGTTGGTCGGCTTCATTCAACGTCTGGGACATAGGCTTGTCACATTTTTACGGCACCAGCCGCGATCCTTTGATTCTTCTGGAGTTCGACCCCGCTACAGGCAAGCCACGCCTGATTCAACGTTACGACACGATCAATCAAACCGGCCTGGACGTGCAGATGACCGAAGGCAATTGGCTCTGGAAGCTCGAAGCGATTGTACGTTCAGGCCAGAGAAATACTTATTTCGCCGGCACCGGCGGCTTCGAGTACACTTTTTTCGGCGTTTTCGATACCGGATTGGACTTAGGCTTGCTGGCCGAATATTTGTATGACAGTCGCGGCAGGACCAACCGCTCGCTGTTTGCCTTTGAAGATGATTTTTTGGTGGCTTTACGGTTTGGCTTCAACGACGCGCAAAGCACGGAAATTCTGGCCGGCGTATTGTTCGACAGAAACAGCAGCACTAAATTTTACAGCATCGAAGCCAGTCGGCGCATTGCCGCTAACTGGAAACTGTCCGTCGAAGCGCGTTTGTTTGGCCAGGTGGCCAACGACGACCAAGCGTTCTTTTTAAAGGATGACGATCATATCCGGGCTGAACTGACTTTTCATTTTTAGCCGTCATCATCGGCGATATTTAATTCCTTTATTTTCCGGGTCAGCGTGTTGCGGCCGTAGCCTAGTAATTTCGCAGCTTCATGGCGTTTGCCGCCGGAACAGCTCAAAGCCGCCTGGATCAAAATCGTCTCCACCACCGGTATCACCTGCTTGGCAACTTCGAAATCACCCTGACGCAATTGCTGTTCCACGCTTTTGTATAACAGCGCTTGCCAGTTCTCCAGCGGCGAGGTTTTTTCAATGCGTGTATGCAGCAACTCCTGCGGCAGTTCGTTTTTGTGAATTTCCCGACCCGACGCCATGACCGTCAACCAGCGGCATAAGTTTTCCAATTGCCGGACATTGCCGGGCCACTCCAGCGTTTTTAAAAACAGATCGGCATCCGGCATCAGCGTTTTGACTTCCGTATTCAGCTCGACCGCCGCCTGATTCAGAAAATACCGCATCAGCAACGGCACGTCCTCACGCCGCTCGCGTAGCGGCGGAATGTGAATGCGGATAACATTGAGACGATGAAACAAGTCTTCCCGGAAGCGGCCTTCAGTCACCAAGGCTTCAAGATCCTGATGCGTGGCGGCAATAATCCTGACATCCACTTTGACGCACGCATGACTGCCCACCGGATAAAACTGGCCGTCCGCCAAAACGCGCAACAGCCGCGTTTGCAGTTCGGCCGGCATATCGCCGATTTCATCCAGAAACAGGGTGCCCTTGTCGGCCTGTTCAAAGCGACCGATACGACGGGCCTGGGCGCCGGTAAAGGCGCCTTTTTCGTGACCGAACAGTTCCGATTCCATTAAATCTTTAGGAATAGCGGCCATGTTCAACGCAATAAACGGATTACCGGCTCTTGGACTGTGCCGGTGCAATGCCTTGGCGACCAGTTCCTTGCCGGTTCCCGATTCGCCATTGATCATCACCGTGATATGCGATTTGGCGAGGCGCCCTATGGCTCTGAAAACTTCCTGCATGGCAGGCGCCGCGCCGATGATTTCAGGCGTGACTTCAACAATCTGAGGCTGTTGGATTTCTTCCTGTTGTTGACTATGGGCGCAAGCGCGCAGCACCACTTCGACCACTTCCTGAATGTCGAAGGGTTTGGGCAGATATTCAAAAGCACCGCCATGAAAAGCCGCGACCGCGCTCTCCAGATCGGAATGCGCGGTCATTACAATTACCGGCAAATCGGGATAGTTTTCCCCGACTTTTTGTAACAGCGCCAGACCATCCATGCCGGGCATGCGAATATCGGTAATCAGAGCGCCGGGCAAGCCGGTTTTCAAGGCTTCCAGCAAAGGCGCGCCGTTGGCGAAAGTACGCGTTGTGATACTGGCTTTTTGCAAGGCTTTTTCCAGAACCCAGCGGATGGACTTGTCATCGTCTACGATCCAGACTGTTGTCGAATTAGCCATTGTATTGCTCCAATGGAAAATAAATTGAAAAAACCGTGTGCCCGGGCTGGCTCTCGCATTCAATCAGCCCGTCATGCTGATTGATCAGAAATTGCGCGATGGAAAGCCCAAGGCCCGTGCCATCGGCGCGGCCTGTCACCATGGGATAAAAAATCTGGCTCAGCATATCCTTATCGATGCCGGGGCCTTTATCGATAATATCGATTTTTACCGCTAATTTATTGCGTTTTCGGCCAATGGTCATTTGTCTGCAAACCCGGGTTTTAAAAGTGATCGGCGCATTTCCCTCTTCGCTGGCTTGAATGGCGTTGCGGGCAATATTTAAAAATGCCTGTATCAACTGATTTTTGTCGGCATACAGCTCCGGAATACTGGGATCATAATCCTGGTAGATAAGCACTTTGCCGCTGGTTTCGGCGACGAGTAACTGCCGGATGCGCTCCAGCACTTCATGAATGTTGAGCAAGGATTTTTGCGGCCGTTTATTGGGGCCGAGCATTTTATCCATGAGTCCTTGCAGGCGGTCGGATTCGGCAATGATAATCCGGGTGTATTCTTTGAGATTGGGGTCATCCAGCTCAAGCGCCAATAATTGCGCGGCGCCCCGAAGTCCTCCCAGCGGATTCTTGATTTCATGGGCGAGACCCCGCACCATTATTCTGGCAATGGTTTGCTGCGCCATCAACTGCTCTTCTCTGGAGATGCGAAGATGCCGGTCCAGTTGTTGCAACTCGACAATGATTTCGCTGACCCGGTCATTTTTCAGCAACGGCGTGGCGCTGAAATTGACAGTAATGCTCTGGCCCATGATTTCCAGCGTCATTTCTCGATCGACCAGCGGTTCATCCCTGTCCAGGCATGATTTCAAGTTAAGCTGAAATTCCGAATCCAGGGGTTTGAACAAGTCCCGGGCGTAACTGCCCAATAAATGCCGGGCGCTATCGGCAAACAATATTTCACCGGCGGTATTGATATAAACAAGCTTGAGTTGGCGGTCAAAAACCAATATCGCTTCGTTGAGATGTTCGAGGATTCTTTTATGCACGGCCAATCAAAATGTAGTCAGGAGGACAACAAAGTAAAGCAATTTATGAGCCAGAGCCTGATTTTGCAAATGAGGTGCAGTCTGCGTCATTATAAAACGACCTTACAAAAAAAACGCCCCAAAATGGGGCGCTTAAAGTGCGTTATGAAAGCGCCTGAAGCTTACAAGCTATAGTACATATCAAACTCGACCGGATGCGTACTCATGCGCAGACGTGTGACTTCTTCCATTTTCAGAGCGATATAGCCATTAATGGCATCATCGGTGAAAACATCGCCTCGCGTTAAAAATTCACGATCTTTATCCAGGGCGTCGAGCGCCTGATCAAAAGCGTGGCACACTTGCGGAATGGCTTTTTCTTCTTCCGGCGGCAGATCATACAAGTCTTTATCCATGGCGTCGCCCGGATGGATTTTATTTTGAATGCCGTCAAGGCCTGCCATCAGCATAGCGGAGAATGCCAGATACGGATTAGCGGTGGAATCGGGAAAGCGAACTTCGATGCGGCGGCCTTTGGGGTTGGTGATAAAAGGAATCCTGATCGAAGCTGAACGGTTACGCGCGGAATAAGCCAGCATCACCGGCGCTTCAAAGCCTGGCACCAGACGTTTGTAGCTGTTGGTGGAGGCGTTGGTGAAAGCATTCAGGGCTTTAGCGTGTTTGATGATACCGCCGATGTAATACAGCGCGGTTTCTGACAAGCCGCCGTACAAATCACCGGTAAACAGGTTGACGCCGCCTTTGGCCAGGGATTGGTGTACATGCATGCCGCTGCCGTTATCGCCGACCAATGGTTTGGGCATGAAAGTTGCGGTTTTCCCATAAGCGTGCGCGATGTTGGCGACAACATACTTCAAGCCCAGGACTTCGTCGGCTTTTTTGACCAGCGTATTGAATTTTACGCCGATTTCACATTGGCCTGCGGTCGCGACTTCGTGATGATGGACTTCTACGGTTTGCCCCATTTCCTCCAGCACCAAACACATTGCAGAACGCATGTCTTGCAAAGAATCGACAGGCGGTACCGGAAAGTAGCCTCCTTTGACCGTGGGGCGATGCCCCATATTACCGTCTTCATAAACTTTTTCGGAGTTCCAGCCCGCTTCCGATGAGTCTATTTTGTAGGAAGCACCGGAAATTCCTGCCGACCAACGCACATCATCGAAAATAAAAAATTCGTTTTCGGGGCCAAAGAAAGCGGTATCGGCTATGCCGGTGGTTTGCAGATAAGCTTCGGCGCGTTTGGCGATAGAGCGCGGATCACGCTGATAACCCTGCATATTGTTGGGCTCGATAATGTCACAGCGCAGAATCAGCGTGTTGTCATCGAAAAAAGGATCCATCACCGCAGTGCTGGCATCCGGCATCAGTATCATGTCGGATTCGTTGATGCCCTTCCAGCCGGCCACCGAGGAACCATCGAACATTTTGCCTTCTTCAAACAAATCTTCATCCACATCGTTGGCGGGAAAAGTGACATGCTGTTCTTTACCACGGGTATCGCAAAAACGGAAATCGATGAATTTGACATCGTTTTCCTGAATCATTTTAAGCACGTTCTCTACGGACATTTATGTTATCTCCCAAGGTTGAGTTGTTATTGTCATAATCTATTAATAAATGGCGCTAACGATACCATTTTTTCAAATAAAACGAGCAATTTAATTAGCTCGGCCATGCGGTTGCATGTCCGGAGTAATCACCGTGTCATCGGTCGTTCTTACAGGATGTCATTTTAGAAAGCAGATAACATTCCACATTAATAACACTGCGTGGACACTGACCTCAATAGCGAGCACGAAATCCCGAAACCAGCGTCTTGCCCCATATTAATGCAGAATACAACGCATCCGAGCCATTATGGTGCAAAAAGTTAATGTTCCTGATTCCCGCCACCCCTTCTGACTGACAAAAATCGAGGTTTTTTCTTGGCATAATCCGTGCTTTAAGTTCTTTTGAAATGATTTTTAACCAAAGAGGCATGTTTTATGAAACTGATAACGGCAGTGGTAAAGCCCTTTAAGCTCGACGATGTCCGGGAAGCATTATCGGAAATCGGGGTTTCAGGGGTAACGGTAACGGAAGTCAAAGGGTTTGGCCGACAAAAAGGTCATACCGAATTATATCGCGGCGCGGAATATGTGGTGGATTTTTTACCCAAAGCGAAAATCGAGGTAGCGATAGGCGACAAGCAAGTGGAAACGGCGGTGGAAGCCATAACCAAAGCGGCCAACACCGGAAAAATAGGCGATGGCAAAATCTTTGTCACCAATCTTGAGCAAGTAATTCGGATTCGTACCGGTGAAACCGGCGAAGAAGCCCTATAACAATAAACAGGAGAGACAAAGTGGATAAATTAGTTGAGTTGAGCTACGCCCTGGATACCTTTTATTTATTAATCAGCGGCGCCCTGGTGATGTGGATGGCCGCCGGTTTCGCCATGCTGGAAGCGGGTCTGGTCAGGGCCAAGAACACCACGGAAATCCTGACCAAGAACATTGCATTGTTTGCAATCGCTTGTGTCATGTATCTTCTGGTCGGTTACGGCATCATGTATCCGAGTGAAGCGGTCAACAGCGTCTGGCCCGGACTGGGTTTTTTGATAGGCACCGAGCATACGACGAGTGATGTCATAAACAGCAAAGGCGAAACTCATTACGCCCACTTGGCCGATTTTTTCTTTCAGGTCGTATTCGTGGCGACCGCTATGTCGATTGTTTCCGGCGCCGTCGCCGAACGCATGAAACTATGGGCTTTTCTAGTGTTTGCCGTGGTCATGACCGGTTTTATCTATCCCTTGCAAGGATTCTGGAAATGGGGCGGCGGATTTCTCGACGGCCTCGGTTTTATTGATTTTGCCGGTTCCGGTGTCGTTCATTTATGCGGCGCAAGCGCGGCTTTCGCAGGCGTGTTGCTGCTGGGCGCGCGTAAAGGCAAATACGGCGAAAATGGCGCCATTCATCCGATACCCGGTTGTAACATGCCGTTAGCGACGCTCGGGACTTTCATCCTGTGGATGGGCTGGTTCGGTTTCAATGGCGGTTCGGAATTGAAAATCTCCGATATTGCTGAAGCCAATTCGGTGGCAATGGTGTTTGTCAACACCAATACCGCCGCTGCCGGCGGCCTGATAGCGGCCCTGCTGACGGCGCATTTTATGTTCGGCAAAGCCGATTTATCGATGACCTTGAACGGTGCTTTGGCAGGGCTCGTGGCCATTACCGCAGAGCCTTTAGCACCTACGCCGTTACTGGCGACACTCATCGGCGCTATCGGCGGGGTCTTAGTCGTTGTCGCCATTTTATGTATCGATAAAATGAAAATCGATGATCCGGTCGGCGCCCTTTCAGTGCACGGCGTGGTCGGCATTTGGGGCTTGCTCGCGGTCTGTTTTTCCAACCCGGAAGCAAAGCTCGGGGTACAGTTGCTGGGTATTGTGAGCATCTTCGGTTTTGTTTTTGCCAGCAGCCTGATTACCTGGTTTGTGCTTAAACTGCTCATAGGCATCAGGGTCAGCGAAGAAGATGAATATAACGGGGTCGATTTTTCCGAATGCGGCATGGAAGCTTATCCCGAATTTACCACCGAAGGCAGTAAACGCTGAGGTTACGGCCAAACAGTTGCAACACGGGCGCTTGAGTGCGCCCGTTTTTGTTGGGTAAAGTACGGGACTTGGTGCCCGATTTTCTTTAATTGTATGTGGGTCAATAATTCACTATTATTGACCCAACGATAAATCCCTTCAGGATTGCTCACTGTCAGTCACTTAACCCGGAAAACAAAAATGAAATTAATAACAGCAATTATCAAACCGTTCAAAATGGATGATGTCAGGGAAGCCTTGTCGGAAATTGGCGTTGCCGGTGTCACCGCCACCGAAGTCAAAGGTTTCGGGCGCCAGAAAGGTCATACCGAACTGTATCGTGGCGCCGAGTATGTTGTTGATTTTCTACCTAAAGTCAAGCTTGAAATCGCAGTTTCCGACACTATTCTGGAGCAAGCGATAGAGACTATTGTCAAAGCCGCCAATACCGGAAAAATTGGCGACGGCAAAATTTTTGTCACTGATCTGGAGCAAGTTATCCGTATCAGAACCGGCGAGACAGGCAGCGATGCAATCTGACAAGGATACTTCGAGGATGAAATGCTGACTAAAAAACCTTGTAACAGCTTTTGGCTGTTATTTTTTGTACCCGAATCCGTATTGGCCGACACCTTAAATCAGAGCAATACGGCCTGGGTGTTGACCGCCACGGTTCTGGTTCTGTTCATGACCCTGCCCGGCTTATCGCTGTTTTATGCGGGCCTGGTCCGAAGCAAGAATGTACTATCGGTCCTGATGCAGTGCTTTGCCATCACCTGCATCGTTTCAATACTCTGGCTGGCCGGTGTGTACAGTCTGATTTACTCGGACGGCGGCGCCTGGCAACCCCTGATAGGCGGCACAGCCAAAGTGTTCATGCCGGGTTTAGGCACTGCAACATTGTATGGCGATATTCCCGAGACGGTGTATTTCATGTTTCAGATGACTTTTGCCATCATTACCCCGGCATTGATTGTCGGCGGCTTTGCCGAGCGCATGAAGTTTTCCGCCATGCTCTGGTTCAGTGCGCTGTGGCTGCTTGTCGTCTATCTGCCTATCTGCCACTGGGTTTGGGGCGGCGGCTGGCTGGCCGAATTAGGCGCGATGGATTTCGCCGGCGGTATCGTCATTCATATCAATGCCGGCGTCGCGGCACTGATTTCGGCACTGGTTTTAGGCAACAGAAGAGGCTTTCCGACCACGGCCATGCCGCCGCACAACATGACCATGGTCGTTACCGGCGCCGGTATGCTTTGGGTCGGCTGGTTCGGCTTCAACGGCGGCAGCGCCTTGACTGCTGACGGCGCGGCCGGAATGGCGATTTTAGTGACGCACATTGGTGCGGCGGCAGGATCTTTGACCTGGATGTTCATCGAATGGGTGCGCTTTGGCAAACCCAGCGTTTTAGGTATTGTCACCGGCATGGTGGCGGGTCTGGGTACGATTACGCCCGCCTCGGGTTTTGTCGGCCCCGGTGGCGCTTTATTTATCGGCATAACGGCTGGCGCGGTGTGTTTTGGCGCCACGCAGTTCATCAAGCGGGTATTGATTATTGACGATTCGCTCGATGTGTTCCCGGTGCATGGCATCGGCGGCATCGTCGGTTCCTTGCTGACCGGCGTATTCGCCGCCAGCAGTTTGGGCGGCTTGGGCTTGGTCGAAGGCGTTTCGATCATGCAGCAGGTCGGTGTGCAGGCACTGGCAATCGCCGTGACGATAGTATGGAGCGGCTTGTTCAGCTACATCATTTTAAAATTGCTGGATAAAACGTTAGGCTTGCGTGTCACCAGCGATGAAGAAATGCAAGGGCTCGATATCGTATTGCACGAAGAAACCGGTTACCATAATCTGTAACGGACGATACAGGGGCGGCTTCGCAGGTCTGATGCCGCCCTCGACGACTTACGGCGCATATACTTCGCGCGGCCACATTTGCTGGTAAGCTAACGTGTTATTTTGTCCGACGCTTACTTCCGTGTAAGCGTCGAACAAAATAACTTATGTCATAAAATCCACAAACTTCGGCCGCGCGAAGTATACATTAATCCCTATGAAACATCCCGAATTCCCCCTCACCGACGGCCTGATTTATCTGAATCATGCCGCCGTATCGCCCTGGCCGCTTCGAACCTGTAATGCGGTCAAGGCTTTTGCCGAACAGAACACACACTACGGCTCGCACTTTTATCCCGACTGGCTCAAAAAGGAAGCGCAGTTGCGCGAGCAATTGCGAATGCTTTTAAACGCGCCGTCCACCGACGATATAGCTCTGGTAAAAAACACCTCTGAAGCACTCTCTTTTGTCGCTTATGGCCTGGACTGGCGACAGGGGGATAACATCGTTTCCAGCAACGAGGAATTTCCGTCCAATCGCATTCCCTGGCAATCATTGGCAAACCAGGGCGTGGAATTTCGCGAGGCGGTTTTGCATAACACTCAATCACCGGAACAGGCGCTGTTCGACCGGGTCGATCGGAATACCCGCTTGCTGACCCTCAGCTCCATTCAATTTGCCTCCGGCCTGCGCCTGGATCTTGAAAAAATCGGCGCTTTTTGCAAGGCGCGCAATATTCTGTTTTGTATTGACGCCATTCAGAGCCTGGGCGCGGTGAAGTTTGACGTACAGGCTTATCATGCCGATTTTGTCATGGCCGACGGCCATAAATGGATGTGCGGCCCGGAAGGTCTGGGCGTGTTCTATACCACGCCTACCGCCCGCGATCAGCTTAAATTGACTCAATTCGGCTGGCATATGCTGGAAAACACGCATAATTACGAAAACTGCCCCTGGCAAATCCATCCCGGCGCCAGGCGCTTCGAATGCGGCAGCCCCAATATGCTGGGTATTCACGCCTTATCGAGCAGTTTATCGTTATTGCTGGAAGTCGGCATCGAACAGATTGAACACACGATTATCAAACACGCCCAATCGTTAATGGCCGGTATCGCCGAAAACGACCGGTATGAACTGATCACCCACCGCGCCGCGCCCTTGACATCGGGCATCATTTTATTCAGACATAAAACCCGCACCGACACCGAACTATTACATCGGTTACAAGGCCAAGGCGTGGCTTGTGCGCACCGAGGCGCGGGCATTCGATTGTCGCCGCATTTTTATCATAGCGAAAGTGAAATCATGCGGGTGCTGGATATTCTCAATGACTGGTAATTGGCTACAGTCTATCCCGGCTTAATCCCTTACCATTGCGACTCACCCGTTTCCGGGTCGTACATTTCATGATGAATCTTATGCCGGTTAGCAATAAGCTCTTCAATGCCGGGCGAACTCGTCATCGCGCGCCGAATAGCCAGCTTCATTGCCTCGTAATTGGTGCGGTACAAATCCTTGCGATCGACGTCAGGATCGGCCGCGCATTCCGGCGCAATCCAGAGCATCGCGATAATGCACAAATCATCAGCCTGTTGCGCCGGAATAATACCGTCGATAACGCTGTCCAGCACCGCATCCGCTACCGCCGATTGCACCGGGCCGCCGAACAAATTGACATAGGCGCTGGATTTAATAGTGACTTTGGGCACAATCAGCGTCGCCGGGCGAACCTGTTGATTGCAGGCGCGAATAGCGAACATCCGGGTATGACCTTCGGTTTGCCCCATCAAATTGGCAAAAGCATTACCGGCAGGCCCTCTGACACTGCCGATAAGGATTTCGGGCATCGCATCGGTGCCCTGCCCGTCACTGGCAAAAACAGTGGCTTCGCCGGTTCTGAACCAAATTTCATCTGACATACACACCTCCAAAAGAGTTTGAAAAAGAAATGTTATTTTTGTCGAAAGAAACCGGTCTACTCGACCGAATTAAAAATTATGCCGAATTTAATTTTATAGCGCCATAAAATTTATTATCTGAAGTTTCCCAGTTTTTATGGGGTATCCAGGCTTGTAGGGGTGTTTTTTGATGGGTTTGCCCCGTTTGCGCAAACCTAATCGAAAATCCTCACAGCCCCAGTGCAACGTCAGTTTACTTTTTCAATCATTGGGAAACTTCAGTTTATTATTTATTTGTTCCGAAGGCGGCTTTAACCCGCACGAATGTGCGGTAGCCCGTGGTTTAAAACCACCGACTTTCGGTCGTCTTCACTTTAGTCGCCGGTTTAGCCCGCCGAAACCAAACCCACCAGCTTTAGCTGGTGGTTGTTTAGTTTTCTATATCTTATGATTTTTCATAATGTTAAGGTTGGGTTAAAATTTCCTGCAAAAACGCCATCAGGCTTTGCCATGAACGCCGGTCTGCATTGGCGTCGTAGACCGTGCCGAAGCCTGGATCGTTGGCGATGGGATTGGTAAAGGCGTGTACGGTATTGCCATAAACATGCACTTGCCAATCGACGCCTGCTGTTGTCATCTCCTGCTCGAAGGCTACGACCTGCTCGACCGGCACCATGGGGTCGTCGTGTCCGTGCAGCGCCAGTATTCTGGCTTTGATTCGGGGCTTTGGCAGATTGGCGGGTGCGCCCAACAGGCCATGAAAACTGATCACGCCTTGTATATCGGCCCCGGTTCTGGCCAAATCCAGGACACACAGTCCACCGAAGCAAAAGCCTATCGCCGCAATTTTTTTATCATCCACCCAGGGCAGTAATTTAACGGCATAAAGGGCCGCCTGTATGCGTTTTTGCAGCATGGCCCTGTCATCCATAAAAGGCTGCATCAATTTTGCGTTGTGTTCAGGGTTCCGGCCTTTAATGCCTTTACCATACATATCCAGAGCAAAACCCACATAACCCGATTCGGCCAGTTTTTGCGCTTTTTCGGCCACAAACTCATCACGTCCGCCCCAGGCATGACAGATCAGCACTGCGGGCCTTTGTCCCTCAAGCGCATCGTCATAGGCAAAAAAAGCTTCCAACGGCACCTCGTCATCCAGATAATCCACTGTATTCGATACTATTGCCATGTCAGACTCACCTCATATACTTTAATTAAAAAACCGCGATTCAAGCCAAAATCCCTTGTTCTTTCAGAGCCGTCAAAAATCCCAGAGCAGCGGCTTCGACCAGATCCAGGACGCGTTCAAAACCAAAACGGCCGCCATAATAGGGGTCGGGCACTTCGCGGACACCCAAATGCGGCGCATATTCAAGAAAATATTTGATTTTATGCTTATTTTCTTCAGGGCAAGCATTGATGAGCGTTGTATAATTTTCCTCATCCATGGCCAGGAGATAATCATAATCAAAAAAATCGCCTATGATGACTTTTCTGGCGCGCAGGTGCTCCAAGGCTATGCCGCGCTCTTGTGCGGCCTTTTGTGCCCGGTGGTCAGGTGCTTCGCCAACATGATAAGCATGGGTTCCTGCTGAATCAATGTCAAAATAATGCTGCAAATCTTGCGTATTGATCAGATGGGTAAAAACACCTTCAGCGGTAGGTGACCGGCAAATATTGCCCATACAGACAAACAATACTTTAATTTTTTTCATGCTTTATGTCCTGAATCAACAAAAATACAGTAGTGTGGATAAGCGTCAGCGCATCCACCTTTTAGGCTGTAGCCATGCTGAGCAGCTTTGGTGGATGCGCTGACGCTTATCCCTACAAAACTCTTGAACAAAATAGCATGTCGGAAAAACGCAAATGTGGCTACAAGGAGCATATCATTGCTTAATTTGTGCGGGTTCGGTTAAACTTTATTATTATGAGCTATAAAAATCTGGCCATTATACTGATGCTGATGCTGGTTGCAGCACCCTTTGCGGAGGCATTCGCCCACTGCACGGGCAGGGCCGGGCATTTTTCAACCAAACCTGCAAAGTTTGACCAGGCTTCGTCCTGCAAAACGCGGCTGTCATCAGCGGACACAGGGCAGACAACGCCCTCTACCCAAGACTTTTGTTTTCCCGGTAGCCTTTGTTTTCAGCATAGTTGCACAGGCGATATTGCCGCGTCAATAGCCTGTGCTTTTGCACTTCCTGCCGGTATTTATCCTTTCGTCAAAAACCACACGGTTCACAGCCACCTGCTTACCCCGGAAGTCAAGCCGCCCATCTTTGTCGCTTGAAACGAGGGTGAAGACAAAAGCGCGGCCCGGATAGCATCGTTGCAACAATCCTTGCCACGGCAATGCCTTGTGAAGCAACGCCATCCGGCCTGAAATCGCTCCACTCTCTCTGATTCGCTTTATAACTTAAATCTGCGCAGAGAACTTTATGTCACGTTCAAAATTTTACTCGCACCTGGTGCTGATCGTGTTGCTGGCCAATTGCGGCACCGGCACGGCACAAACCCGGTTGACGCTCGAATCGGCACTGGCCACAGCCAGCCAGGACAATCCTGATCTGGCGCAAATCAAGGCCCGGGCTAAGGCGCTGGCGGCTATCCCGTCGCAAGCCGGCGCGCTGGATGATCCGGTCATCAGTTTCAATGCCTTGAACCTTCCGGTCGATACTTTCGATACCCGGCAGGAAAATATGACACAACTGCAATTCGGCCTGTCCCAAAATCTGCCGTTTCCCGGCAAACTGGCCTTGCGTGAACAGGCTGCCGAATTTGAAGTGTCCGCTGCATTGTCCAATGTTTTCGAAGCGCAGAGCTGGCTGCTGCGCAATGTCAAATACAGTTGGTGGCAGCTTTTTTATCTGGATCATGGCTTACAGATCATTAACAGCAATCTGGTTTTGTTAAGGCAATTCATTCAAATTGCCCGCGCCAAATACGAGGTCGGCGAAGGCCTGCAACAAGAAGTGTTACTGGCGCAACTGGAATTGTCCAAATTGCTCGACCGGCAACTGAAATTCGAAGGCGACCGGCGAAATCTCGCGGCGCAATTCAATGTTCTCATGGGCCGCTCCGCAGACCTTCCGGTCATGCTGCCGGATACTGTTGAGGTAAGTTTACCGACCCTCAGGGCTGAAACCGACCTTTATCAAATGGCCGAATTATCCAGGGCGCTTTTAGCCGCTCAGCGTGAAACGATCCAGGCCTCGCAAGCCCGTCTCGATTTGGCCAAGAAAAACTATTTTCCCGATTTCAATGTCGGCGCCATCTACGGTCTGCGCGACAATACCTTGTCCGGCGCTGAGCGGGCGGATTTTCTGACCATGAAGGTGAGCGTGACGGTACCGGTATTTTTTGCCGACAAGCAGGCCAAAGCGGTCGATCAGCGCACCAGCGAACTGATGCAGCAAAAATACATCTTACAGGATCAATGGAATAAAGTGCGAGGCCAGATTTCACAGGCGCACAGCGATTACCGGCGCGCCCGCGAGCAAAGTGAACTGTTCAAAACCGGCATTATTCCACAGGCGCGGCAAACGGTGGCGTCGATGCTGGTCGGTTACCGGGTCAGTAAAGTCGATTTTCTCAATCTGGTGCAAAGCCAGATCACGTTATTCAACTATGAATTGCAATACTGGAGCGCCTTTGCCGAAGCCCGGCAGGCTTTGGCGCAATTGAGCGCCGTGGTCGGTGAGGACAACATTTATGAATAAGCCGTTACTGATTGCTGCGCCTTTACTGATTGCCGCAGGACTGGGCGGTGGCTATTGGTTAGCCCGTCAACAGCCCGATGAACCCCGGGCTGTTTCCAGAGCAGCGGACAAAAAACCTTTGTATTACCGCAGCCCGATGAACCCCACAGTCACTTCGCCTACCCCTAAAAAAGATGCTATGGGGATGGATTATGTACCGGTGTACGCCGAAGGCGACACTGCCGACAGCGCGGCGGGCCAGGTCACCATCGATGCCGCCACCGAACAGAATATCGGCGTGCGCACCGCCGCCGCCAGACGGGAAACGCTTTCCCACATCGTGCGCGCGGTGGGCCGGGTGGCCTACGATGAAGAACAACTGGTACGCCTGCATCCGAAAACGGAAGGCTGGATAGAAGTGCTCAGGATTGATAAAACGGGTGAATGGGTCGATAAGAACGAGGATTTGCTCAGTATTTATTCACCGCAACTGGTAGCCAGTCAACAGGAGTATATTCTGGCTTTGAACAATCTCAAGGTATTGGAAAAAAGTCCCATCGAGGATATTCGCCGGGGCGCTGAAGAGCTGGTCAAAAGTTCACGCGAACGTTTGAAGCTTCTGGATGTGCCCGCGCATCAATTGCATGACTTGACCCAAACCCATACCATCAAAAAAAGTCTGCATATCCATACCCCGGCCGAAGGTATTGTGATTAATATCGGCGCTCGCGAAGGCCAGTATGTGACACCGGCTACCGAACTTTATCTGATCGCCGATCTGTCAACGGTTTGGGTTTATGCCGATATTTATGAATACGAACTGCCCTGGGTCAAGGTCGGCGATTCGGTGGAAATGCGCTTGGCCGGTGTGCCCGGCCGCATATTCAAAGGCCATCTGGCTTTTATTTACCCCTATGCCGAACCGAAAACGCGCAGCATCAAAGTCCGGCTGGTATTCGACAACCGCGAATTATTGTTAAAACCGGACATGTTCGCCGAAGTCACCATCCATGCCGGTAAAAAAATCGAAGCCGTGACCATTCCTTCCGAAGCGGTCATCCGTTCCGGCGCCCAAAGTCAGGTTTTTGTCGTTCGCGCGCCCGGCAAATTCGAGCCGCGACGGGTAACACTCGGTCTTGCCAGTCTTGATAAAGTGGCGGTGCTGGAGGGCCTTGAAGCGGGCGAGCGGGTGGTTACGTCAGCACAGTTTCTGCTCGATTCGGAATCCAAACTGCGCGAAGCCACCAACAAAATGACCGAGCCGAACAGGTCGGACAAGGCGCAACCCGGAGACCTGCAACATGATTGAGTCTTTGATCGAGCATTCACTGAAAGACCGCTTTATCGTGCTTCTGGCCGCCATCGGGCTGGCTGTGGCGGGTCTGTGGTCTTTTAAAACCATGCCGCTGGATGCGATACCGGATTTATCCGATGTGCAGGTCATCGTCTTCACCAAATATCCGGGCCAGGCGCCGCAAGTGGTCGAGGATCAGGTGACTTATCCTCTGACCACGGCTATGCTGGCGGTGCCGAAAGCCAAAGTCGTGCGCGGTTATTCTTTTTTCGGGCTGTCTTTCGTCTATATCATTTTCGAAGACGGTACCGATATGTATTGGGCGCGTTCGCGCGTCCTGGAATACCTGAATTATGCCGGCAACCGCCTGCCGCAAGGGGTCAATCCGGCTTTAGGGCCGGATGCCACCGGCGTCGGCTGGGTTTATGAATATGCGCTGGTGGATAAAACCGGCAAGCATGATCTGGCGGAATTGCGCTCGATTCAGGACTGGTATCTGCGTTATCCCTTGCAGACCGTGCCCGGCGTATCGGAAGTGGCTTCGGTTGGCGGTTTCGTCAAGCAATACCAGATCGAGGTCGATCCCAATGCCCTGCTTGCCTACGACATCCCGCTAAGTAAAGTCAAACAGGCCATTCAACGCTCCAATAACGATGTCGGCGGCCGCCTGATCGAAATGGCCGAAACCGAATACATGGTACGCGGTTTAGGTTATATCCGGACTATCGACGACATCAACAGCATAGCGGTCGGCGTCGATGCGGGCGGCACGCCCATTCGTATCGAAGATGTCGCCCATGTCCATATCGGCCCGGAACTGCGCCGGGGACTGGTGGAGCTGGATGGGATCGGCGAAGTGGCGGGCGGCGTCGTGGTCATGCGTTTCGGCGAAAACGCCAAGGCCACCATCGAAGGCGTCAGGGCAAAATTCGAGGAACTGAAAAAAGGCCTGCCGGAAGGGGTTGAAATCGTTCCGGTTTACGACCGGGGCGATTTGATCGAACGCGCGGTGGCGACGCTTTATGACGCCTTGACTCAGGAGCTGGTCATCGTCTGTGTGCTGGTGGCTTTGTTTCTGCTGCATCTGCGCTCGTCGCTGGTGATTGTCATCACCTTGCCGTTGGGTGTTGTGATCGCGTTCATCGTCATGAAACTGCAAGGGCTCAACGCCAACATCATGTCGCTGGGCGGTATCGCCATCGCCATCGGCGACATGGTGGACGGCGGCATCGTCATGGTGGAAAACGCCCATAAGCATCTGGCCGAAGCGGCGGAAAAGAAACAAGGGGAACTCACCCGGCAGGAGCGCTGGCAGGCCATCGGCAATGCCTCCAAGGAAGTGGGGCCAACACTGTTTTTTTCGCTGTTGGTGATCACGGTTTCTTTCCTGCCCATTTTTACCATGCAGGCGCAGGAAGGCCGACTGTTCAGTCCGCTGGCCTTCACCAAATCCTATGCCATGGCGGCGGCCGCGCTGTTGACGGTGACCCTGGTGCCGGTGTTGATGGGCTATTTCATTCGCGGCAACATCATTCCCGAACAGCAAAATCCGGCCAACCGTCTACTCCATGCCGTGCATTCGCCGCTACTGAAAGCCGCCATGCGCTGGCGGCCTTTGACCTTGCTGATCGCGCTGCTGCTGTTGCTGTCCACACTCTACCCTTTGAGCAAAACCGGCAGCGAATTCATGCCGCCCCTGGATGAAGGCGATATTCTCTATATGCCCTCGACGTTCCCCGGTATTTCCATTACCAAGGCCCGGGAAGTATTGCAACAAACCGACAAAATACTCAAAACCTTCCCGGAAGTTCAACATGTTTTCGGCAAGGTCGGCCGGGCCGATACCGCGACAGACCCGGCGCCGCTGTCGATGACCGAAACCACGATTCGTCTCAAAGCCCGGGAAGACTGGCCCAACCCCGATAAAACCACGCGTGAATTAATGGCTGAAATGGATAGTGCGATCCACTTTCCGGGCGTCACCAATGCCTGGACCATGCCGATCAAAACCCGTATCGACATGCTCTCCACCGGCATCAAGACGCCGGTCGGCATTAAAGTGTCAGGGCCGGATTTGAATGAATTGCAACGCCTGGCCAAGGAAATCGAGCAAGTCATGAAAACTTTGCCGGACACGCTATCGGCCTTCGGTGACCGCGCCGTGGGCGGCTATTATCTGGATTTCGACATCAACCGGAAAGAAGCCGCCCGTTATGGCTTGACCGTCGGCGACGTACAGGACGTCATTCAAAGCGCCATCGGCGGCATGAACGTGACCGAAACGGTGGAAGGGCTGGAACGCTATCCGGTCAATCTGCGCTATCCGCGCGAACTGCGGGATAATCTGAACAGCCTGAAACGGGTCTTGATTCCAACCCCGACCGGCGCGCAAATTCCGCTGACCCTGGTGGCCGATTTACAGCTCAGGCGTGGCCCTCCGGTCATCAAAAGCGAAAATTCCCGGCCCAATGCCTGGATTTATGTCGATATCAAAACGGCCGACATCGGCGGTTTTGTCGAACAGGCCAAGAAGACATTGGCGCAGCAGGTCGAGATACCCAAGGGCTATACCGTCAGTTGGTCGGGCCAGTTCGAATATATGGAACGGGCGGCACAGCGCCTGCGTATCGTCGTGCCGGTGACCTTGCTGCTGATTTTTCTGCTGTTGTATTTGTCTTTCCGTAACGTTGTCGAGCCGGTCATCGTCATGTTGACCATCCCTTTCGGCCTGATCGGCGGCATCTGGACAATTTACGGGTACGGTTTCAATCTGTCGGTAGCGGTTTATGTCGGCTTTATCGCGCTGGCCGGCACCGCCGCCGAGACCGGCGCGATGGTATTGAATTTTATCGACATCGAAGTCGCCCGACTGCGCAGGCAAAAACAAGCGCCTTTGACCGCACCGGAAATCCGGCAAGCGGTCGAAGCGGCCACGGCCTTGCGTGTGCGCCCGGTGGCGATCACCGCCTTCACCACCATGCTGGGTCTGGTGCCGATCATGTGGGCCACAGGAGCCGGCGCCGATGTGACGCAGCGCATCGCGGCGCCGGTCCTGGGCGGCATGTTGACTGTTTTGATGGTGACTTTGCTGGTGTTTCCGGTCATCTACAGTCTGGCCTTGCAGTTTCTGGAGCGCACGAAAACTGCCCCATAAGGCCGATAAACAACGGATCAGAGTGCAGCCTGCCTTTCATTTAATCGCTCTTCCATTTGCTTTAAGTCTTCACGAGTGGCGACTTCTTTCAAATTCAGCTCAAAAACTTCTGCTAACGCTTCTGCTTCAGTCTCTGCAATCCGGGATTCGGCTCCAGCCGCTTTTAGTTTATTTGCATATTTCAAAGTATCAATCGATGTGATGGCGGAAATCGTCTTCATCTTGGATGGTATGCTCCCAAAACCGGCGCTGCCACCTGCAAGATTGACGGTAAAGAAATAACTGCCGCCTTCGGTGTAATGTCGTCGGTATTGCATGAGGATCGTAGATTGGGTGAACGTTAATCAAGAACGCTTTAAATCGCCCAATCTTCCAACATTAATCCGGCAATACGCTCAAACTCACGCAGGTTATGCGTGACGAGCGTGGCGTTTTGAGAAAGCGCATGGCAGGCAATCCAAAGGTCATTCGCGCCTACCGGAGTGCCTGCTATTTTAACCTAACTTCGTCACCAAAACCCCTCTAAGTCATTGATATTCAGTTTTTTGGTGATATTTCGCAAAAAAAGATGTTTAAAATCAATGGCTCT
>PGZD01000090.1 GCA_002843155.1 Gammaproteobacteria bacterium HGW-Gammaproteobacteria-3 | reverse complement strand
AGGGTTCTTTTTCATGGCACGATCTCCAGTCAGGGTAGGGCTCAGGTTCGACTAACCGAAGGGTCAAAAGTTGCTGAGACTTATGGGTAATCAGGTAAATTTTTTGTGCCTGGGAGCGTTTAAATCAACTAATAGCACAGCACTTGGGCTTTAACACCTAAGGCCGGTCTGCGAAAAGCCTGCATTCAACCTATGCCCGCGCTTTGCCGTTTGCCGCCGCCAGCATATCGGCCAATATGCCGTCATTGTAGAGATTGCCGATAATATCGCAGCCCCCGACCAGCTCGCCATCGATATAAAGCTGCGGATAAGTCGGCCAGTTGGAATACTGCTTTAACGCTTCTCGTAGCTCAGGGTCTTCCAGGATATTGAAATACTTGAAGTCTGCTTTACAAGCCCGTAGCCATTGTACCGCTTGGCCGGAAAAGCCGCATTGCGGAAAATCCGGCGAGCCTTTCATGAACAATACAACGGGGTTGTTTTCAATCAAATCTTTAATTCGTGTAATGGCGTCCATAATAGTTACTCCACAATATAAACCCAGCAATATTATCAGGAATCACCCACTAAAAAAAGGCCTTTTTTAGCGGCTTTTTCTTGCCTCTTCGGCATTGGAAAATTATAATCAAAAATTTTCTCAAACAGGCGGCGTTTAGCTGCCTTTTTTGCTTTCAGCAAGGCTTTAGTTATGACCGGCCACATCATGCCAACCTATGGGCGCTTAGACATCACTTTGGACAGAGGCGAAGGCGTCTGGCTTTGGGATCAAGCCGACAAGCGTTATCTGGACGCCCTGTCGGGCATCGCCGTCTGTAATTTGGGCCACGCGCATCCGGCTGTTCATAAAGCGCTGTGCGAACAAAGCGCGAAACTGGTACATACTTCAAACCTTTATGGCGTGGCCTTGCAGGAACAACTGGCCGATCAGCTGACAGCAAAAAGCGGCATGAATAATGTCTTTTTCTGCAATTCCGGCGCCGAAGCCAATGAGGCTTCGATCAAATTGGCGCGGCGTTTCGGGCATCAACAAGGCATCACCAACCCCGCCATTCTGGTCATGGAAAAAAGCTTTCACGGACGGACGCTGGCGACACTCAGCGCCACCGGCAATCTAAAAATACAACAAGGTTTTGCGCCGCTCGTTGAGGGCTTTATCCGCGTACCTTACAACGATGTCCCGGCCATCGAACAAGCACTTCAACAGCATGACAACATTGTCGCCATTCTGCTTGAACCGATACAGGGTGAAGGCGGCGTCAATATTCCCGCGCCGGATTACCTGAATCAAATCCGAGTTTTGTGTGACCGGCATGACTTATTGATGATGCTCGACGAAGTCCAGACCGGAATTGGCCGTACCGGAAAATTTCTGGCCTATCAGCATAACGGCATCACGCCCGATGTGTGCTCGTTGGCCAAAGCCCTGGGCAACGGCGTGCCTATCGGCGCCTGTCTGGCCAAAGGCAAGGCAGCTCAGGTTTTGACTGCGGGCAGTCACGGCTCCACTTTTGGCGGCAATCCTTTGGCTTGCAGCGCCGCGTTAGCGGTATTGGCGACGCTCGATCAAGAGCGTTTGATCGAACAGGCCGAAGCCAAAGGCGGGAAAATAGTTCAAGGTCTCACCCGGCAGTTAAAAAACAATCCGCAGGTTCGCGCCATTCGTCATAAAGGATTGATGCTCGGCATAGAATTGGATAGCCCCTGTCACGATTTGGTCGGTGACGCATTGACCCGGGGCTTGCTGATCAATGTGACCAATGAAACCACGATACGGCTGTTACCGCCGCTGATTATCGACGCCGAACAAATCGATAGCCTGATCAGCCTTTTATCTAATGTTATTCACGCACACACAGCCCGGCGGTGATTTATGAATCCCAGACACTTTATCAGCCTTCATGATTTAACCAGCGCGGAAATACGCGCCTTGATACAGCGCGCCATTGCTTTAAAAAACAATCGGGACCTGACTTTTCAACCCTTGAAAGGCAAGGTGCTGGCAATGATATTTGAAAAATCATCGACACGTACCCGCATTTCATTCGAAACCGGCATGATACAGCTCGGCGGCAACGCGCTGTTTCTATCGCCGCGCGATACCCAATTGGGGCGCGGCGAACCTCTGGAGGACAGCGCCCGAGTCATTTCCAGCATGGTCGATGGCATCATGCTCAGGACACATCGGCATGAAACCGTCACCACTTTTGCAAAATATTCCAGAGTACCGGTTATCAATGGTCTGACCGAACTCCTGCACCCTTGCCAATTGCTTGCGGATATGCAAACCTATTTCGAGCAACGCGGCGATATTGAAGGCAAAACAGTCGCCTGGATCGGCGACGGCAACAATATGTGCCACTCCTATATCAATGCCGCAGCGCTGCTGAATTTCAATTTAAACATAGCCTGCCCTGAAGCTTACCAGCCGGAACCTGCCATCGTTAACGCCAGCACGGCCAACGTCCGCTTTTTTGACACGCCTGCCGCCGCAGCCTCCGGCGCCGACCTGATCACAACCGATGTCTGGGCCAGCATGGGTCAGGAGCAGGAACAGAAACTACGTGAACAGGCGTTTAAAAACTATCAGGTTGACCGCCCTATCATGGATGCAGCCCATGCCGACGCCTTGTTCATGCACTGCCTGCCCGCTCACCGGGGCGAGGAAGTGACGAGCGACGTCATCGACGGACCGCAAAGCGTCGTCTTCGCACAGGCCGAAAACCGGCTGCATGCCCAAAAAGCCCTGCTTGAATTGCTTCTGAGCGAAAAATGCAGCTAGAATTGACTAACTTACGCCAGAATTTAAGGATTACCGTGAAAACCATTCTCAGTTTACTGATAACTTTATTCATCGCCCTGAACACGGCCCACGCGAAAACCGTCTATGTCACCGACGATCTCGAACTTACGTTGAGAAGCATGGAAAATAATCGCAGCAAGATTCTGAAAATGTTACGTTCGGGCACAGCACTGACGCTGCTGGAAGAAAAACCGTCCGGTTATTCCCAGGTTCGTACCAGCAATGGCATCGAAGGTTATTTTTTGACCCGCCATTTAAAATCCGAGCCGCCGCTTCGTTGGCATCTTGAGCAAGCCAATAAAAAAATAGAAGCACTGCAAAAAGACAACGAAAGCCTTAAAGCTGAATTGTCGTCTTTCCGGGGCGATAACACGGAAAACATCGAATCCACACATGAGCTGACCCAGGAACGAGATAGGCTCCGCAGTGAATTGGCGGAATTGAAATTAACCGCCGCCAACGCCGTGGAATTGAAAAACCAGCGCGACCGATTTCAGGAGCGAATTGTCACCGTAGAACGGGAACTGCAAAAAATCAGCCGCGAAAACCAAACCTTGCAGGATAGCGCCACTCAAGACTGGTTTTTATACGGCGGCATACTCTCGTTGCTGGGCGTATTATTGGGTGTTGTTTTGCCAAAATTGGGTTGGCGCCGCAAAACCAGTAACTGGAATACTTTTTAACCCGGCTCCGTTACTCAACATCCCAACATTGCGCCCGACCACCCTTTGACATGCGTTCACCTTCATTTTTTGCTGATTGTTCAAAGGGACAAAAGGCCGAATAAGGACTTTGTACTTATCCGGCCTTGTACAAAATAAACGTATCTTTACCCATTTTTTTTACCTATTGATTCCAGGAAACCCAATGGCCCATTCAGTTGATAAAACGACACGACGTTATTCATCACAAGTTGTCGATGGCATGGAACGCGCGCCCAGTCGGGCCATGCTGTATGCCGTAGGCTTTGACAACGAAGACTTCAAAAAGCCGCAAATCGGCATTGCTTCGACCTGGAGCATGGTGACACCCTGTAATATGCATATTAACCGACTCGCCGACGATGCCGCCCGAGGCGTTGATAACGCCTCGGGCAAAGCGGTTATCTTTAATACCATCACCATTTCCGACGGCATTTCCATGGGCACCGAAGGCATGAAATACTCGCTGGTGTCGCGGGAAGTCATCGCCGACTCCATTGAAACCGTGGTCGGCTGTCAGGGTTTTGACGGCATTGTCGCAATCGGTGGCTGCGATAAAAATATGCCCGGCTGCATGATTGCGCTGGCACGCCTTAACCGTCCGGCCATTTTTGTTTACGGCGGCACCATTTTACCGGGCTGCCATAAAGATAAAAAACTGGACATAGTCTCGGTTTTTGAAGCGGTCGGCGCGCGCGCCAACAATAAAATAGACGATGCCGAACTCGCCCAGATAGAAACCAAAGCCATTCCCGGCGCGGGTTCCTGCGGCGGCATGTATACCGCCAATACCATGGCTTCGGCCATCGAAGCACTGGGCATGAGCCTACCGAACAGCTCGGCGCAGGCGGCGATTTCCGACGATAAAAAACGCGATTGCGAACGCGCGGGCGCGGCCGTCCTGGAACTGCTCAGACAAGACCTCAAGCCTCGCGACATCATGACCCGGAAAGCGTTTGAAAACGCCATTACCGTGGTGATAGCACTGGGCGGCTCGACCAATGCGGTACTGCATATCCTGGCAATGGCCAACGCCACCGGCATCGATATCAGCCTGGACGATTTCACCCGAATCGGCAAACGGGTACCGATGCTGGCTGATTTAAAACCCAGCGGCCGATACTCGATGGCGGAACTGATCGAAATAGGCGGCATTCAACCGTTGATGAAAATGCTGCTGGACCGTGGCCTGCTGCATGGCGATTGCCTGACCGTGACCGGAAAAACATTGGCTGAAAACCTGGCCGAAGTCAAAGCCTATCCTGAAGGCCAGGATATGATCCATCCTTTCGACAAGCCGATCAAAAAAGACAGCCATCTGGTGATACTTTACGGAAATCTGGCGCCCGAAGGCGCGGTGGCCAAAATCACCGGCAAGGAAGGACTGTGCTTTACCGGCACGGCTAAAGTGTTCGATGCTGAAGAACAAGCCTTGCACAGCATCCTGGACAGCACCATCGTCAAAGGCGATGTCATCGTTATCCGTTATGAAGGCCCCAGAGGCGGCCCGGGTATGCGGGAAATGCTGTCGCCCACATCCGCCGTAATGGGCAAAGGCCTTGGCAAAGACGTGGCGCTGATTACGGATGGACGCTTCTCGGGCGGCACTCATGGTTTCGTAGTCGGCCATATCACTCCAGAAGCCTATGTCGGCGGACCTTTGGCCATCGTCGAAAACGGCGACAAAATCACCATTGATGCCGACGCCCATACCTTGACCCTGCATGTCGATGAACACGAAATCAACCGCCGCCTGGATCGCTGGCAACAACCGGCTCCGCGTTATACGCGCGGCGTACTGGCAAAATATGCCAGACTGGTCAGCTCCGCGTCCAAAGGCGCGGTTACGGACAACCTGGACTGATACGTCCGAAAGCCTCCGCGCTTTTATCTACCATGACCGATGCGAACTCGAACCCGCAGAACCAGCAACAAGCTTTTGTTAGCTGGTTCAGGGATTCTTCACCTTATATCCATGCCCATCGCAACCGTACTTTCGTTATTTCTTTTGGCGGCGAAGCGGTATTGGATGCCGGGTTCGCCCATCATGTCCATGATTTTGCCCTGCTCAACAGCTTGGGCGTTCGTCTGGTGCTGGTTCACGGTATCCGTCCGCAAATCGATGCGCGTCTGCGCAAGCTCAATAGCACGCCGCAATTTCATAACAACTTAAGGATCACCGACGCGCTGGCCTTGCAATGCGTCAAAGAAGCCGCAGGTCTGGTACGCGTGGAAACGGAGGCGCTGTTATCCATGGGCCTGGCCAATTCACCCATGGCAGGCGCCAGAATCAGCGTGGTTTCCGGAAATTATGTACAGGCATTACCTATAGGCGTCATCGAAGGCATCGATTACGGCTATACCGGCAAAGTCAGGCGTATAGACAGTCAGGCCATTCACAAACACCTGGAGCAAAACAACGTCGTGCTGATTTCACCCATCGGTTACTCGCCCAGCGGTGAAGTTTTCAATCTGTCGGCTGAAACCGTGGCCACCGAAGTCGCCATTGCCTTAAAAGCCGAAAAACTCATTTTATTGACCGAAAAAAGCTGCGTACACCCCGATGGCCAGACGCTTCAGCAGCTAACCACCACCGAAGCAGGACTATGGTTGCAACAGAACCCGGCTATCGACGAACTTGTCAGGGGGCCTTTGCAGGCCGCGATTTATGGCTGCCAAGCCGGTATTGAACGGGTACATTTGGTCAATCGCCACCAGGATGGCGCGTTGTTACTGGAACTGTTCAGCCGCGACGGCAGTGGGACGCTGATCAGCGCTAGCCCTTATGAATCAGTGCGACAGGCTGGTTTGAACGACATCGCCGGTATTCTCGAACTGATAACACCGCTGGAACGACAGGGCAAGCTGATCAAACGTTCCCCGGAAAAACTGGAGATGGACATCGGCGATTACACCATCATCGAGCGTGACGGTCTCATCATCGCCTGTACGGCTTTGCATTCTGTTACGGATGCCCCGGACGCAGGCTTGATTGCCTGTCTGGCCGTGCACCCCGACTATCAAAAAGCGGCGCGGGCCAGCCACTTGCTGGAACATGTTTTGCAACAGGCGCAACAACACGGCATGAGCAAACTGTTTGTACTCTCGACACAAACAGCCTATTGGTTTTTGGAACGCGGTTTTGCCCCGATTGCCGTCAAGCATCTGCCGGAAGCATTAAAATCGGCGTATAACCTGGCAAGGAATGCTAAAATTTTATACAAATGTATCTAAAAACGTTTATGGCCCAATCTCTTTCACTCTCTATTTTACAAATCACCGACCTGCATATACTACCGAATAGAGGTGATACCATGCTGGGCGTCGATACCGAAAACTATTTTCGACAAGTTCTGGAGCACGCCCACAACTGCCATGACCCTTATGATTTAATCCTGGTTTCCGGTGACCTGACGCAAAACCCCTGCCCTTCAAGTTACCAGCGAATAGCGGCAGGCCTTGGCCCTTATCAAACGCAATGTCTCTGCTTGCCCGGCAATCACGATGATGCGCTTTTGATGGACAGCTTTTTGAACAGCGGCAACATCGGTTGCGGTAAACTGTGCCGCCTCGGTCATTGGCAACTGTTTTGCCTTAACAGCCAGATACCGGGACAGGCGGGAGGTTTCCTCGCCGAAACCGAACTGGAACTGCTTGAAACCGGACTCAATAATAATCCGGAACTATTTGCAATTGTCGCGCTGCATCACCCGTGCTTGCCGACCGGCAGCGCCTGGCTGGATACCATGATGCTTGCCAATGCGCGGGATTTTTTTGAACTACTCGAACGCCACCCACAGGTCAAGGCCGTGACCTGTGGCCATATTCATCAGGAGATGGATATCATCCAACAATCCATGCGTTTTTTGGCCACGCCTTCCACTTGTTTTCAATTCAAACGCAACTGCCGCGATTTTACCCTCGACACTGCCATGCCGGGATACCGGATCATAGAGCTTTTTCCAAACGGCGACCTGTCAACGCAGGTTCAGCGTCTGCCGGGAAAATTCACGGAGCTTGACGTTCAAAGTGACTCTTATTGAACGCAAACTTTCTCACGTTTTTTTCTTTAGCCAGATAACCGTCGGCTTTAACCGGAATCGAATCGGTCAACAGAATTTCACCCAGCTCAATCATGGCTTTGCGGTACACTTTGCGCTTGAAATACACCACTTCTTTCAGCGGCTCCCAATAATCGACCCAGCGCCAGCCGTCGAACTCCGGTTTAGGGCTGAGATCGAAGCGGACATTGGACTCTTGCGTCACCAAACGCAGAATATACCAAATCTGTTTTTGGCCTATGCATAAAGGCTCCGAATGTTTGCGGATATAGCGTTCCGGCAATTGATAGCGCAACCAGTACCGCGTGCGCCCGAGTATCTGCACGTCTTTGGACTGGAGCCCTGTTTCCTCCCACAATTCCCGGTACATCGCGGCTTCCGGCTCTTCATTCTGATGAATACCGCCTTGCGGAAACTGCCAGGAATTCATACCAGAACGCTTTGCCCAAAACACACGACCTTCGTCATTGCAAAGGATGATGCCGACATTGGGCCGGTATCCTTTTGAGTCAATCATGTTTAAACCTGTTTTTTTGCCCCAACCTTATCGGCAACCGCGTCTAGGAAAACGGCTTGCACTCAAACAACATAAAGCCAAGCTTCGCGTCGGACATTAGTGACAATTTGTACCGGCTTCCTCAAGAACTCGAGCATCCGAACAAATTGTGAGCAAGCAATCAGTTTCCGAACGGCAAAAACAACCGGCAAGATCAGAGATTAAAATAATAGCCTTATTGTTCCATAAATCTTGCGTTGAAGCTATAGTAAGCTTTTGTAGCCAACAGGATTAACCGTGAGCCTAGCGATTTTTGATCTGGACAATACTCTCATCGCCGATGACAGTGATTATTTATGGGGACAATTTCTGGTCGAACAGAACATCGTTGACAAGGATGCCTACGAATCGGCCAACGCGCGGTTTTATCAGGATTACAAACAAGGACAATTGAATATCCTTGAGTTTTTACGCTTTTCACTAAAACCCCTGTCCGAGCATGAACCGACGCAACTCTATCGATGGCGGGAACAATTCGTTCGGGAAAAAATTCACCCCATTCTGCTCAAACCCGCCCGGGATCTGATTGAAAAACATAAAGCCCGAGGTGATACGCTGATGGTCATTACCGCCACCAACCGTTTTGTCACCGAACCCATTGTCAAACTGTACGGTATTGACCATTTATTGGCGACTACGCCGGAATTCGTTGACGGCCATTATACCGGCGGCTTTACCGGCGTACCCTGCTTTCAGGAAGGTAAAGTCAGCTTACTGGAAGACTGGTTGAAAACATCAGACGAAAATCTGCAAGCGAGCTGGTTTTACAGTGATTCCCACAACGACCTGCCGCTGCTGAAGCGGGTGGAAAATCCCGTTGCCGTAGACCCGGACGCTATCCTCAAAGACCATGCCCTGCAAGCCAACTGGCCGGTGATCAGTTTGCGCAACCGGCACTGCCCGACGCATCATTTCAAAAAATAGCAGCGTACCTTAATACTCGATCTGACTGCGCCGATTAAAATTTAAACATGTGGGGTTCAGTGTTTTGCGCCCAATAAAAAACCTTTTTGCAGAACGCCTTCCTGATAATATTTCGACGCATCGATTCGATAATCTTCCGCCCTGACTATCCGCTTAATCGTATACAACTGCCCTGAACTGTCTTCCGGCATGGCCGATAAATCCAGCACCATCTCCGGTACTGGATTTTTGTCTTCGTCCAGAAGCAGCAGCACTTTAGGCCGCAATCTCATGTTCTCATGGATTTCAATCACAAGAGCTATAGCGCCATTGGTAAGCTCTACAAATGTTCCCGGCGGGTAAATGCCGATGCTTTCTATAAACTTTATCACCAACATCGAATCCAGATGGCTTCCCCCCAAATCAACCAATATTTTGGTTGTTTCGAGATGCGTTCTGCCCTTCTGATAAACCCGATCACTGGATATTGCGTCATACAAATCGGCAATCGTGACAATACGCGTAAAATGCGAAATTTTTTTGTCGTTCAACTGCCTGGGATAGCCTTTACCATCGAGGCGCTCATGATGTGTCAAGGACGTTTCAATCGCACTAGGGTTCATATCGAGGCTTGATTTCAAAAGCTCATAGCCCAAGGTTGTGTGTGATTGCATGATAGCCATTTCTTCCGGCTCCAGTTTGCCCGGCTTGTTTAAAATCTCCAGAGGCACCAACATTTTTCCCATATCGTGCATCATTCCGCACAATCCGACATTATTCAGATTGATTTCGGAAAAACCGATATGGCGACCAAGGACAATGGATAATACACAGACATTCAAACTGTGTTGTGCGGTGTATTGATCTTTATTTTTTAACTGGCTCAGCCATAATATAGCATCCGGGGAATGCAAAATACTACCTGATTACCCATAAGCCTCAGCTAATTTGAGCAACCGCCCTGGCATGGGTGGCGTGTTCGCCGCAGCGATGAGAAACCTGGGCATGATGGCTTGCA
>PGZD01000016.1 GCA_002843155.1 Gammaproteobacteria bacterium HGW-Gammaproteobacteria-3 | reverse complement strand
AAAGAGCCATTGATTTTAAACATCTTTTTTTGCGAAATATCACCAAAAAACTGAATATCAATGACTTAGAGGGGTTTTGGTGACGAAGTTAGGCTAAGGGCATTACTTGGTATAACTTTTTATCGGATCAATTTTCTGGATTCCACGGCATCGTCGTTCCTGGAACATTGAGAGATTCTATCTTTGTTTTGGAAGGATTGTTAGAGCAGCAGACCGGCTTGAATCCTACGGAAATCATGACGGATACCGCTGGAGCCAGTGATTTAGTGTTTGGATTATTCTGGCTGCTTGGCTATCAATTTTCACCGCGCTTGGCCGATGCCGGTGAAGCGGTTTTTTGGCGAATCGATAAAAAAGCGGATTATGGCGTGCTCAATGATCTGGCCAGAGGTTTTGTCAATACCCGCCGGATTGAACAGCACTGGGATGATATGCTGAGGATAGCCGGGTCACTTAAACTGGGGACCATACAAGCATCAGAACTTGTCCGCTCCCTTTTGAAAAGCGATCGGCCATCCAGTCTGACTAAAGCCATCATCGACGTGGGTCGCATCAACAAAACTTTGTATCTGCTGAATTATATTGATTCTGCGTCAATTTACCCTATCAAAATGAATGAGAATGATATTTTTTCTCCTCTTTCGCTCTTTTTCTCAATGCCTTGCAGCCACGCAAGATACGCTATACCATAACAATCGTAAGAACACCGAGCAAGGCCGGCCCAATGATTACAGACCCACAAAAAATTCAAGAACCAAACGCTTCCCATGACCACAAAGCCTGTGTAAATCGGGCCATCCGCAAGGCAGAACAGCTTTGCCGCGAGCGCGGCGTGCAACTGACGCCGATTCGGCACAAAACGCTGGAGCTGATTTGGACAAGTCATCAAGCCGTTAAAGCTTATGATTTATTGGAACGTATAAAGCCGTTTAACGCTTCGGCCAAACCCGCCACCGTTTATCGCGCCCTGGATTTTTTGATCGAGCAGAAATTGATTCATCGCGTCGAAAGCATGAATGCCTTCATCGGCTGCAACCACATGGAAAGCCAACACGACCTGTTATTGCTGATTTGCGAACGCTGCCACGAAATTGAAGAAAGGCCCGCGCCTGAGGTTATGGCCCGCCTGTCGCAGGAACTTGCTACGGCAAATTTCAGCTCGCAGCGTAAATCCATCGAAATTCACGGTGTGTGCGGGCGTTGCCGCCATAACGATTCAACGTCAAAGAAGTAATCACACCTCTGAATGCAAACGGGATACCGCTAATGTTTCAATAATCTGGCCGAAACTGATAGCGGCGTCATTGGCCGGTAGCCGCTCCGGTAGATAGACAGTAAAATTGTCGGCCCGCAACAACCGCATGGCCGCTTCGGTCAAGAGCCGATTCTGAAACACACCGCCGGTCAAACCAATGTCGTCGATGCCCCATTCCTGCCGTATTACGCGCGCCTGCTCTAACAAATTTTGCGCCAGACTGGCATGAAAACAGCCGCCTCTGATTGGAACCGGCACCGATTGTTCGCACAGCATCGTCAAAAGCGGCGCCCAATCACTCTGCCATAAACCGTCAGTTTGCCGAAGCAGCGGCAATTTTACCGGCTCTCCGGAAAAATCCTCGCTGACAGCTTCCAGCTCCATAGCCGCCTGCCCTTCATAGCTGGCTTTATTGACCAGACCGAGCAAGGTGGCGGCGGCATCGAACAGACGTCCGACAGAGCGACTCAGCGGCGTATTGAGGCGCGCCAACCAGGCTTGCCGCAACAAGGTCGAGTCCATAGGACAAGCTTCCCACGACCGATCCAATTCCCATAACAGCGCCAAGGCACAGCGCCAGGGTTCGCGGCCGGCAAGATCGCCTCCCGGCAAACGGAACGGCCTGAACGAAGCCACCCGTCGCCAGTTACCGGGCGAACCCAGTAAACTCTCGCCGCCCCAAAGCGCGCCTTGTTCGCCATAGCCGGTACCGTCCCAGGTAAAAACCAGCATCGGCTGCTTCAACGCATATTCACCGGCCAAAGCCGACGCATGGGCATGATGATGCAGCACTTGCCGCAACGGCCAAATGGACTGTTTGGCCCAGCGGCTGGAACGGTAATCGGGATGGGCATCGCAAACGATTTGTTCGATGTCAACACCATACAAACGGCTCAAATCGGCAATGACTTGCTCAAACACCTGCTGGCTCAAATGCGATCCCAAATCGCCGATATGAGGAGAAATGACCACGCGCCGATCAAAAGCCAGCGCCACAGTATTTTTCGTCTGCGCGCCGACCGCCAGCAGCGGCTGTTCGAGAGGCGCGGGTAACGTCAATTCCAGGGGGGCGCAGCCACGCCCCAGGCGCAAAGGCCGCATGTCGCCGTCGATGCGGCGGAACACGGCATCATCGGCCGGGCGCAGAATCGGACGGTTATGATGCAAAAAAGCATCGGCCACAAGCCCCAGGCGCACCTCCACTTCGATGACTTCGGTCAACACCGGCTCGCCGCCGATATTGGCCGAAGTCGCCACCAGCGGCCCGGAAAAGGCATCCAGCAGTAAATGATGCAACGGACTGTAAGGCAACATCAGACCGATTTCGGCCATGCCGGGCGCAATGGCTTCCGCCAACCCGGAATTACTGCGTTTTTTGACCAGCACGATGGGCCGCAGCGGCGCCCCGAGCAAGTCCAACTCCGCCGCGACCGGCTCTGCATAAAGTCTGACCGCATTCAGCCCATCCGCTCCCTGCCAGGGCAACAACAGCGCCAACGGTTTATCGGGACGCTGTTTACGTTGGCGCAATCTCGAAACCGCCCGTTCTGAACGAGCGTCACACAACAAATGATAACCGCCTATGCCCTTGACACAGACGATCAAGCCTTCGCGTAATGTATTGATACAAGCGGCCAGCGCGGCTTCGTTATCTTTAATGTCGGCACAATCCGGCTGCCGATAAGTTAAACCAGGCCCGCATTTCGGACAAGCTAAAGGCTGTGCATGAAAACGGCGGTCGTGGCTGTTCTGATAATCATCGAGGCATTCGGCGCAGAGCACAAATCCCGCCATGCAGGTATTGGGCCGGTCATAGGGCAGGCGCTCGATGAGCGTATAACGCGGCCCGCACTGGGTGCAATTGATGAAAGGATAACGGTAACGGCGCTGCGCGGCATCGCGCATTTCAGTCAGGCAATCGTCACACATAAAAAAATCAGGCGGGATATGCGCTTGCCGGGCATCACCCTCGATGCTGGCCAAAATTTCGAAACCACTGAGCGTATCTTCATACGCGACAGCACGGGATTCAGTCAACGATGGCATGGCCAAAGGCGGCGCCCGATCAATCAAATCACTTTCAAACGCGGTCAATAGCGAAAGCGGCCCTTGCACCCGTAATTCAACCTGTCCGGCCCGGTTCAATACCCAACCGGACAAGCCCTGTGTCTGTGCCAGACGGCTGACAAAAGGCCGGAAGCCGACGCCTTGTACCCGGCCGCTCACTATGATATGCCTGGCGCCAAAATTATCAGCCATTGCCCTGCCCTCTCCTCATAAATCGTCTTTTATACTTCCAGTCCTGATTTTCGGGGATAAAAGGTCTTACAATCATTACCGGGCTATTTTTGTCCGCTCAAAGTTCAGGTAGACTTTACCTTTAAAGCGAGAGGATTTTTCGCATTTTTGCCTGGAAACACCGATGACCCCGTCTTTTTTTTACGCAGCCCTATTGTACTTGCTGTTTGTGACCTACGGCAGCCTGGTGCCTCTTGATTTCAGGCCGATACCTTTCGATCTGGCGTTGAATCGCTTTAAAAATATTCAATATCTCAATTTAGGTATTGCTTCACGCGCGGATTGGGTGGCGAATATCCTGCTTTATATACCTTTGGCTTTTTTAGGATCGGCCACGTTTGACAGTTTACGTCAGCCTTTGCTCCGACTCCTTGCCCTCTTCGGCGTTGTTTGCTTCTGTCTGGCAGTAGCAGTATCTATTGAATTTACTCAACTTTTTTTCCCGCCGCGCACCGTATCCCTCAATGATTTAATCGCCGAAACCATCGGCACTGGCATTGGCGTTATTTTGTGGCATAGCTTTGGCCGGTATTTATTGGAGCAGTATCGGCATATTTCTTTGGGCAGTTTTTTCTCGGTCAAAGCGGCTATCATTTTTTATCTGCTGGCTTATGTGTCGCTCAGTTTTTTTCCTTATGATTTTGTAACTTCCGCTACAGAATTCGAGAGCAAATTAAACGCGGACAGCGATCATTATTTCATGAACTTTGATTCATGTCGTGAAAATACTCTGAGATGCGGCGTTAAATTTTCCGCTGAAATATTGGTTTTGCTGCCGTTAGGCATACTGCTTGGTTATTTGCCCTATGTCACGCACAGAGTGATATTAAATCTTTTAGCCGGTTTTTTTCTGGGTGTTTTTATTGAAGGCGTGCAGTTGTTTTTGGTGTCGGGTTCGGCGCAAGGGATTTCGATTTTGACGCGCATGACAGGACTAACGGGCGGCGCCGTTTTTTATGGCTGGCTATCTCAACAGAGCTTTAAAAACTGGGCCCGCTTGTTTCGGCCTCTGGTGTTATTCTCCATTGTCCCTTACATGACTTTGGTTTGGGCCATAAACGGCGGCTTCAATAGCGCTTGGCTCAGTGCCGGGCAGGCATTGACTAAATTACAAGACACGCATTTTTTACCGCTGTATTATTTTTACTACACATCGGAAAGCGTGGCTTTAGTCAGCCTGCTGAGCAATATAGGAACGTATTTACCTATTGGCCTGATGTTTTGGCTGCTTTCTTTAAATAGCCAAAATGCCCATAAGACGCGTACCTTGGCGGTTGGATTGACTGCGGCTGTTTTTGCAACACTAATCGAAATCGGCAAATTATTTTTAGCCGGAAAACATGCCGACCCAACCGATATTTTAATCGCATTTGTCGCAGCAGCCGGCACTTATCTATTTTTAAACCGATTGATGCACTGGCGTATTGGTGCAAAAAGAGTTCATTTTGAAGGCATTGAAAACCCTCAAACTTCAATTATCAATTCCGGCAACCTTGGTATTGCCTCTCCATCTATTCAAAATTTATCGCCTGTCATGACGCCTCGATACGAAATTCGTGAAACAGGTCGCTGGATTGCATTGGCTTTATTAGCAATCATTATCAGGGCGCTCTATCAATACCCCGTAGACGCAATTTTATTGGCCCTTTTCCTTGTTTTGTATGGCGCGTTGTTGCTGCGCTTTCCTTTTTCCTGGCTGATAGTAGTCCCGGCATTATTGCCGGTGATGAATTTTGCCCCTTGGACAGGCCGTTTCTTTTTTGATGAATTTGATTTGGTTATTTTGACGACACTGGCGTTTTATTTTTTTAAAAAAACCAAACAATCATTAAAACCGGCATTTTCTGCCGTTGCTTTTTTTTTATTGGCGTGCTTTACACTGATTTATGCCATTAGTTTATTTAAAGGCTTGTTACCTTTAGAAACTATTGACGCCAATGCTTTTACAAATTATTACAGCCATTATAATAGCTTGAGAGTCGCTAAAGGTTATATTGAAGGGCTGTTGTTATTGCCCTTGTTAATACAAACTTTTCAATGCCATGCCCGTGCCCGTTTTTATTTTGCATACGGCATGATTATTGGACTTGGCGCTACTGCGCTGGTTGCTGTTTGGGAGCGGTTTTTATTTCCCGGTATGTTTGATTACACCACCGACTATCGTATCACTTCGCTGTTTTCCGGTATGCATACGGGTGGCGGTCATATTGACGCATATCTGGTCATGAGTCTGCCTTTTATTAGTCTTTTATTCATTGAAAAAACCTATAAACCGGGACGACTCTTATTGGCGTGTCTTATTTTTACGGCTGGACTGTATACTTTGATGGTGACTTTTTCCAGAGGCCCTTATTTTGGTTTTATTCTGGAATTAATGGTGTTAATAATGGGATTATTGGTAAGTTTCAGAAAACATATCAATACGTATTGGCGAAAAATAATTTATCTTCCGTTGTTTTTGATGATTATCGTTGCCATAGCCCTGCCCATTTTACAGGGTAGCTATATGCAATCGCGTTTTGACCGGATAGATAAAGACGTTGGCATTAGAACCGCGCATTGGCAGGACGCCTATCGGATGATGACTTCCGATTTTTCAACGGCTCTCTTCGGTATGGGGTTAGGCGCTTATCCCAAAACCTATTTCTGGAATAATTCCGAGAATATAACGCCCGCAACGTATTCATTAAACCGTGAGCAAAGCTTTTCTTATTTGCGTTTAGGGTCGGGCGACGCCTTGTACATGGAGCAGCGAATCGATGTACGCCCCGATACAAAATATTTGCTTAAAATCACCGCGCGCGGCCATGTCGGCCAAGCAATATTGTCCGTCCCTGTTTGCGAAAAAGCGTTACTTTATCGCTTCAGATGTGTCTGGCAAAGCTTTGATTTAAGCCAAAACCCGGGACAATGGCAAACGCTGGAACAAGACATCGACACCAAAACCGTAGGTTCCGGAATCTATAAAAGTTTGGGTCAGTGGCCAACACGACCGGTAAAGTTGTCCCTCTATAACGGCGGACGCTTGACACTCATCGATATTAAAAAAATAAGTCTTATCGGCCCTGAAGGCTCAGAATTGATCCGCAATGGCGATTTTTCCGAAAACCTCGACCATTGGTTCTTTTCGACAGATAGCCATTTGCCCTGGCACATAAAAAATATTTGGGTGGCCCTGCTGTTTGAACAAGGCTGGCTGGGCATTGTCGGTTTTTCACTATTACTCATCTATGCGCTTTTACACCAGGTCAAGTTACTGATCAAGCAGGAGGGTTATGCCGCTATTTTGTTGTCATCGATGACCGGTTTTTTTGTCGTGGGCATGATCGACAGTCCGTTTGACGAGCCCCGCTTAACATTGCTGTTCTTCATGATTTTATTCATTGCCTCATTCAAAACAGTTAAAACGAAATTTTGAAGTGCTTATCACTAAATGGATTCAAGTTGTAAGCGCAATTCAAGCAGCTAACCGGCTTTTCACTCAGATTGTTCAAAAAACAACTTAGCGGGATAAAATCAGATAATCACAGTCGCTTCCGGATGAATGATACTCATCAGATCGAAAGCTTGTGCTAATGCCTCATCGATACAGTGATTGATCAGGTTAGGCGATAATTCGAGAAAGCTTATCACAGATGTGTCGAGCCTGGGGTCCGGCTCGTCGAAATCAAGGTCATATTTGGCGCAAGGTTCTATGCTATTGGCCAGAGAAGCTGCAATATTGAGAATGGCCGCATCTTCTTTTGAACCTTTGGAATTGAGTGGTTCGAGTTGATAAGCTATGATTTCCCAGATACTGGGCGGCAATTGCCATTGCCTTAAAAGTTCTGCGCCCAATTCGATATAATTGAAGCCGTGGATTTTTTCTTCTGCGGCAATCATGGCGGCTTCGCCCTGGTTTTTTAATCTGAGAATATCCCGTGACTCATCAGGATATCGCGCGAAGAAAACAAGCTTACCGATAGCGCTGAGTAAGCCGGCGATAAAAAACCGTTCGCAATCTGAATGCCTGAGTTTTTTTGCCAATATTCTGGCAAGGGCGCCTCGGGTGATACTGTGATACCAGAAGACATCCATATCGACCAGCTCGGCCGGTATACCTTTAAAGCGAGTGGTTACCGCTACTGTGATGACAAGATTTCTCAGTGCTTCAAGGCCGATGATAACAATAGCGCGAGAAACCGTATCAATTTTGCCGGGAAAGCCAAAATAAGCGCTGTTAACTATTTTCAGCAACATTGCCGTCAGCGCGGGGTCATCCAGAATCAATTTTTCCAGCTCAGCAATATCAGGCTCCGGAGTATTGAGCAACTCATTTACCCGCAAGGCAATTTCGGGCAGAGAAAATATTGATTTGACTTGTTGGGCCAGTTTTGCAGGAGTCATTGCATTTTACTTTACCGTTGTTTATTGAAACTGTCAGTCATCCCTGTAATTAGAACGGCTATCAGCCTGTTTTGTCAATTTATCTCCTTATACTTGATGTTCAAGTTTTTAAATTTATTGCATTCTGATTCTTGGAAAATCATCCAGCAGCTCGGTACTGTAGCGAAGCCGTCGGTTCTATGCGACCCAATCTCTCCCAACCCTATGCTTGCCGGAAGGCATTAGCTGAAAAACATCGGCAACAAGTCCGGTCAATTCTTTGAGCTTATCCGCAGGGTTCTGATGTTCTGACAAGGTTTTGATAAATTCCAGCAACACATCGATCTGCGATTTTCTTTGCAGGCTGCCTACGCTATACGCGGGCAGTTTGTTTTCTATGCGGGCCGTCTGCTCGGGGTGAAGGAGGCGGCAATGGTCAAGCAACAGACTCAGGATCAGGCCACGGCTTGATTCCTCTTCATCCAATTGTTTGGCCTCACGCCCCCATTTCCAGTCCTCAAAGCTTACCTCTACAAGCCATCTCAACGTGTAGGCTTGAATAATATCCCTTGTGCGCCAAGTCATATCGGTGGCCACTAAATAGCGGTAATCGCTTTCGCCTTTATATTCAATATTCAAAACTTGAACATCAAATTATACCATTTTAACTGCCGTATAGTAAAATAGTTGCATTGTGGGCATTTGCCAAAAAACAGAAAACTGTTTCATTTTTCCTGTATCCGGTTTTATTGCTCCACACACTGCTTATTTTAAAATTAGAATTATCAAATGACCACCCATCATCCTGTTCAACAATGCCTGACCGTTTGCCTTGCGCAGTCGTTTCGTTTTGCCGAGTTAAGAGACAAGTTGCTGGAAACAACCCGCACCCAGGTCTTTAGAAATGCGCTGATCGTTGACCATAAAAATTCAGCCTGCTCTATCGTTTTTGCTTACGGTGTCGTGGTGCATTGGAACGCGAGTCTGGACGCCCGGCAAAAATTACAGAATCTGCTGCTTGAATTTGCCAATTCACCCGACCCGGAACCGCCCGAAGATAATTTCAGTTTTGCCGTAGGCTGCGATACTGATCGTATTCAATTCGATTATGTTGAACTAAAAGCGGCTGATTTTAAAGTATTGCTGGCCTTATCCCATGCCATGGCGCAATCGATTAAACTGGCGGCGTTTGAAGGACATGCCATCAACACCATCGAGGCGACCAAACACCTGCCGCAATCATTGGCGACGACCGGAAAAATCAATCTCAACAGAAAAGCCATGGCAAAAATTCGCGGCCAGCTTTTTTTAACGAAAAGCAATATCATATTAAATTACGATTTGCTCGATACACCTGAATTTTTCTGGGAGCACCCCGAATACCAGGGCATTTATTCCATGGCGGCCAATTATCTGGAAATACAACAGCGTACCGAAGTGCTGTCAAAAAAACTGGAAACGATACACGAGTTATTGCAAATGCTGGACGATGAACAAAAACATCAGCATTCCTCGGCACTGGAATGGATCATTATCGGCTTGATTGCCGTTGAAATTGTCATGTCGATTCTGGATAAGATTTTCTGACGCTGTCAGGACAACTGCGTCAACAGCCATTCGAGCAAGTGAATAGCGGCAATGACGGTACCGACAGAGCCTATTATCCACAGCGTTTGACGATAAATGGCGCGGGTAAGGCGGCTTTCGCTGTCTTTTATTTTGCCCTCGACTTCCTTTATTTTGACTTCGACTTCCTTGATTTTTACTTCAATTTCCTTTTGCAAGCGCAGTTCCGATTCGCGCACATGACTTTCGGTGGCGATTTCCTTTAAATGAGGATAACGGTCTTCGTGCTGGCTAAAAGCTTCGGCAATAATCTTGGCCCGCGTTTTATCATCCGTCGCTTCGGAAAGTTGTTCATATAAATGCAGGGCTGCGGAACTCATGGTAATCCTTGGGGTTTTATCCAATAAAAAAAGGCCAACTCAAATTTTTGCGAAACACAAGGAAGACGTTATGTTTAATTTAGCCGGTAATCACAAACCTTACCGCATCCAGCCTTAACTGTGCTTGCCGGATGTTTTCGTGTAACAGCAGCACGGTCTGTTTCAGATGCTCGATTTCTTCTTGCTTGACGCCGGGATTGACTTTTTTGAGACGAATCAGGCGTTTTATTTCAGAACCTAACGCAGCCATCATGGTTTTTTGACTATCCGTTTTAAGTTCCTCCATGCGCATATGGGCTTTTTGTTCGGCCTTGATCAACAGTGTATTGATGTACTTTCGTTGCTTGTCCAGAAAATTGACGATCTGGAATTTATCGAAACCGACTCCGGACTCAACCAGATCGGCATGGGCAAAGCGTTCGGTCAAATCGGTTTTGTTCTGATCGAGTAAAATTCTGATGGGCGTATGCGGCAGAAAGCGGCCGATCTGGAGTTCGGGCGGCGCGCTGCATTCGGCAATGAACAGCAATTCCAGTAAAAACTGACCGGCTTTTAAAGCCTGGTGTTTGATGACGCTGACGGCGGCATTGCCGGTTTCACTGGCAAGCACCAAATCCAGCGCGCCCGTCACCAAAGGATGTTCCCAGGTAAGAAATTGCAGATCCTCCCGCGCCAGGGCTATGTCCCGTCGAGTCGTTACCGTGACGCCGTCTTCCGGCAAACCCGGAAAATGGGCCAGGCGCAAATGCTCGCTGGGTCTGAGGATGAAACAGTCGGCCGAATGAAATTCAGAATCCACACCGTAGCAATCGAACACGGCTTCCATAAAGGGCCACAGCACAGCTTTGGCTTCAAGCGCGCGAAGCTGGTCGATCAGCTCTTGCGCCGCATCGACCCGACAGGAATTAAGCTCCAACAGCACATCCCGACCCTGGTGCAACTCGGCTTCAATCTGCCGCGCCAGCGTTTGAGTTTCTCCTATCAATGCAGTCAAATCATCCTGACTGCAATGCTCTATTTCAGCGAGCTTTTTCGCCAATATTTCAGCGACTCGCGGCGCTGCGGAATTATTGCCGCAAAAAGCATTCAAGCCTTCGTGATACCAGCGGTACAGAAAATGCTCAGGACTGTTTTCGATATACGGTACATGAATCTGGATGACATGGCGCTGACCGATACGGTCGAGGCGGCCAATACGCTGTTGCAATAAATCGGGATTACGCGGCAAATCAAATAGAATCAAATGCCGCACAAATTGAAAATTACGGCCTTCACTACCGATTTCCGAGCAGACAAGCAGTTTCGCGGCACTGTCCTGATCGGCAAAATAAGCGGCCGCACGGTCGCGCTCGATAATGGACATGCCTTCATGAAAAACGGCGGCGGCGATACCGGCACGCGTTTTCAGGGTCTGCTCCAGGGCAACCGCCGTCTGCGCCTGATGACAAATCAACAAGGCTTTTTGTCCAGCCAATGCCTTGATATGTCCGACCAGCCAAAGATAACGAGGGTCGTTTTCCCAATTATCAGCTATTGTTCCGGTCAAAAGGTAGCCGCTGCATTGACGCTTCGGGAAACCTTGAACGGTTTGGCGTGAATTTCTGAAAAGAATGCGCCCGGTGCCGTGCAAATCCAGCAACAGCTTCAGCAATTCATCACGGGCGACAGCCGCTTGTTGCGGATCATCCAGATGATTTAATAAAGTTTCGACATTGTCTCGCTTGAGCAAACGGGCCAGATTTTCCCTCTCGGCCGTTGACAATGGCTTGGCCGCCACCAGCAATTTGGCCGCGTCGGCCACCGGCTCGAATTGCCGCTCTTCTTTGAGAAAGACGCTGAAACTGTAAAAGCGGTCGGGATCGAGCAATCTTAAGCGCGCGAAATGACTTTCCTTGCCTAATTGTTCCGGTGTGGCGGTCAATAAAACAAGGCCTGGCGTCTGCTTTGCCAATTGCTCGATAAACAAATAATCGGCACTGGGCGAAGCCTCGCTCCATTGCAAATGATGCGCTTCATCGACAATGGCCATATCCCAGGCGCAGGCCAAAGCTTGGGTTTGCCGGTTTGGATAACGGGCAAAAAAATCCTGGCTGCACAACACCAACTGTTCCGTGCCAAAAGGGTTGGCATCGTGTGTTTGTCGGCAACGCTCCTCGTCGAAAATACTGAAACGCAGATTGAAGCGCCGGAGCATTTCCACCAGCCATTGATGCTGCAAGCTTTCGGGCACGATAATCAACACCCTGCCGGACAGGCCGTTATTGAGCCGATGATGTATTATCAGACCCGCTTCGATGGTTTTACCCAGACCGACTTCATCGGCCAGCATGATTCGGGGCGCGGGTCGATTAGCCGCTTCGTGGGCGATAAATAACTGATGCGCCAGAAGCGAAGTGCGTCCGCCCTGAAGACCTTTTACCGGTGATTGCTGATGCTGTTGCAAATGCCGCCAGGTCTCGTAGCGCAATTTAAACCAGGCACCTGGATCGAATTGTCCGGTAAACAGCCGCTCCTGCGGCTTATTGAACTGGATATGATGGCTCAAATCCATTTCCTCGATGCGCAGCTCGGCACCGGTTTCATCATGGCCAAAATAAGTGACCAAACCTTCCTGCTCGATCAACCCGGTAATTGTCATGCGACCGTTTTCAGGCGTTTCGATGACATCACCTTCAGTCAATATGACTCGCGTCAACGGCGCGTTATCACGCGCATAAATACGTTTTTCTCCAGCCGCCAAAAAAACCAGCGTCACGCGATTGAACATCGACTCGGTCACCAGCCCCAAGCCCAATTCGGATTCGGTATTACTGATCCAGCGTTGACCGGGAATAAAATCAGCCATGAATGAAATTAACCTTATATAAATTGATTATGCGTATTGAAGAAGCACTCGGCGAGTCTTTGCAGCCGATGCGGTAAAAAAAGATTTTACCGGCAATTGACAAATAGAGTGTAATTTTGTCGAAGCGAGGGAGCTGGTGAATTTATTTGTGAAAAAATGCCATTCATTGAGTAAAATCACTCCTGCGAATTTATACTTCGCGCGGCCAAATTAAAATAATAATAGAGGTTAAGCCATGAATAAATTGATAGTGTACGTTATCGGTTGTTTGTTTTTTCCTGTCCACGCTGCACTGGCGCAAAGTTCCGGCGGCCATGGTGAGCATGGAGGCAATGGCGGCGCAGGCGGCATGGCGTGCCAGAAATTTCGGCTGACTAAGAATAAACTGGTGCCGGAGCCCCTGTCGGAAGCGGCGCCAGGCTCGGCGCTATCGTTTCTGGCATTCGGCGTCGATGACCCGGATCACCTTGAAGTCCTGATAAAAAAAATACCCGTTAAAATCGACACCGAATTCAAAGACACTTTTTATCGGGTCAGCGGTCATTTGCCACCAGAATTAAAAAACACAGCCGCCCGCATTACTGTCAAATATCACGCCAAAAATCCAAAATGCGCCGGTGAAGACGGCTGGCTTATTAAAATAAGCGAATAAAGCTGGACTCAAGAAGGATAGAAAATAGCTGTGGTTTGTCTTGCTGCTTTGGGGTAGCGTCAGCGCTGTCGCCGTTGGACTGGGTGCAACGAAACTCAACGGCTATAACGCCTCGATAGCCTGGTAGTCAGCCATCAAGCCCAAAGCTTGCGCGACCGACTCATTGGTCAGCTTGCCTTGGCAGGTCAGCACCGCTTTAGCCACGCCGGGGTCGAAATCAAAGTCTTTTGATCCTTTGTTGGCCGCGATTTTTGCGACATAAGGCAAAGTTGCCGCAACCAGCGCCAGCGTTGATGTGCGCGGGTACGCCCCTGGCATATTGCTGACGCAATAATGCACCACGCCATGCTTGCTGAATACCGGCTGGCTATGTGTCGTCGGCATCGAGGTCTCGATGCAGCCGCCCTGATCAATGCTGACATCGACCACAACCGAGCCTTGAGACAGTGTTTTTATCATTTGTTCGGTAATGACCTTGGGCGCGCGCGCGTTGCGGCACAACACCGCACCGACCACAAGATCGGCTTCAGCGACATGACAGCTTAAATTCGCTTCGTTGGATAGAATAAAATCGGCCTGCGGCAACATCGTCCGTTTCAGCATCCGCATCCTGTCTTCGCTGATTCCGGCCACTACGACCTCAGCACCCATGGCGCTGGCCACGGACGCTGCATGGGTGCCGACAATGCCGTCGCCCACGACCAATACCCGCCCCTGTTTTTGGCCCAGCACTGCGCCCAGCAAGACACCTTTACCGGCATTGAACTCAGCCAGATAATAAGCGCCCATCAGTGTCGCCATATTGCCGGCAATGGCGCTCATCGGAGCCAGCAGCGGTAACCCGCCACTGTCATCTTCCAGCGCTTCATAGGCGATGGCCGTGGTGCCATTGTTCAGCAAAGCTGCCGTCAAGCCCGGATCGACGCCCGCCAGATGAAAAAAAGTGAATACGCTTTGCCGCTGTAAAAACGGATATTCCTGCGGCAAAGGTTCTTTTACCTTAACCACCAGATCGGTATCCCAGGCGCTTTCCGTATCAACCATAGTCGCCCCCGATTGCTCATAAAGCTGATCGGCAAAACCCGAAGCCTCGCCGGCACCGGTTTCGACAAAAACTTCATGGTCCAGGGCAACCAGCTCTTGTATCACCGCCGGTGTAAGCCCTACCCGTCCTTCCTGGTCTTTAATCTCTTTAGGAACGCCTATTCTCATGGTAATAATCTCACAACATTTTGACCGCGTATTCGAACGCGCCTGTCAGCGCGGCTTCCTGATTGATGCAGACTTTAACCGAAATAGGCCGCAGTACCGCATGGTAACGGCCTTTATCCAAAAATCCGTCCATGAATTGGCTGGTTTGTAAAAAAGGCAAGATTTTCGCAGCAATACCGCCTGCCAGATACAGACCGCCAAAAGGCAGGCATTTCAATGCCAGATTGCCCGCTTCAGCGCCATAGATTCGGCAAAAAAACGTGAGCGCTTCGATACACTTGGGGTCTTTATCCTGCAAGGCGGCTTGTGTTATCACGGCGGCCATATCGTCCGTCAGCAATTGTTCCTGTCCGGCGACTGGCGTGTTTTGAGTCAGAAAGTGATAAATATTGGGTAAACCTTCGCCCGAAACGACGCGCTCATAACTGACATGGCCGCCATAGCGATTTATCAGAAATTCCAGCAAGGCGATTTCCTTGGGCCGGGTCGGAGCAAAATCGCAATGACCGCCTTCCGTTGCGATCACATGGTAGCGTTTGCCGCCATCGATACTGGCGATAATCGCTTCGCCCAGGCCCGTTCCCGCCGCCAGCACGGCTTTATTGCCCGGGTGTTGCAAGGCTTTGGGATTGAGCTCGACAAAATCCTGTTCCGGCAACGATAGTAGCCCCCAGGCTGTCGCCTCCAAATCGTTCAACAGCCAAACTTTGTCGGTACCGAGACTTTGAGTTATTTCCTGCGTATCCAGCGTCCAGGGCAGATTGGTTGCATCACAACGCCCATCGATAACAGGGCCTGCCACGCCGATACACGCGCTGCTGACCGCAACGGCGCTCTGATCCGCCAAAAACTCGGCCAAGACCTGTTTGAATTCGGCATAAGCGCTACTGGCAAATTTTTGTTTCTTGACGCAATGCCAGTCCCCGGAAGCCTTGTCGAAAAGCGCCATCAGCGTCTTGGTGCCGCCGACATCGGCCGCGAGAATCATCACTCGTCTCCGTGCGTACTAAAAACCTGGCGGTGATTTTCTTTATCGAAGGCGATGACTTCATAAGGCTGTTCATGCCCGCCCATTTCCATGCCGGGTGTTCCTAAAGGCATTCCCGGAACGGCTATACCGGCTATCTGCGGCCGATTTGCCAATAGTTTTTTTATATCGTTTGCCGGTACATGTCCTTCAATGACATAACCACCAACCAGCGCGGTATGACAAGAAGCCAGCGCTCCCGGTACGCCATGTTGCGCTTTGACGGCATCGACACTATCGGTAACGATGTCTTGCACATTGAAATCATTATCTTTCAAATGCCGCACCCATTTGCCGCAACACAGGCAAGTCGGACTGCGATACACCACAATATCGGCTTTTTCCGAACTGGGTTCGGCCATTGCCGCACGGGATATACTCAACAAACCGATCAAACACACCATCAATAGTTTTTTCATCAGTCAAATCCTGGTTTGGCGAACGTGTCCGGTTCGCCGTTGAATGCAAAAAAAATCGTAACTATTCAGTTCGTCCGATGAATCGGGCTCCTCCATATTGCGCGCCGCTTTCGATTCCTTTTTACCAGACGTGGCCCGGATCTCCAGCCTTTTTGCCGTAAGCGCTTAGCTTTCCGGCCTATATATGAAAAGCCTGATCAACGGACTGAATAGTTACAAAAAATCAAAAGTGCCGACACCGGCCGCCTCATTTAGTCAGCCCAAAATATCATCCGGAAAAACTTTCAACCTGGTTGACCACTTCGCCCGAAGCCAGTTCAAGCCCGTATTTGTAACATTCAATGGCATTATTTTTATCGCCTTTCCGGAACAATACGTCACCCAGCAGTTGGTAAGCGGATACCGACGGTTCCAGTGCGATACTTTTTTCAAGATATTGCTCGGCCTTGTCCATTTCCTTGCAATGGATGCTGATTTTACCCAATATTCTCAATAAAACCGGGTGCTCAGGATGAACCGTCAACCAGCCTTCGGCAGTGTGCAGTTGCCGCTGAAAATCATTGGATTGCACGCTGCCGAACAGCACCAGCAAAGTTTCATCCCAGTGTTCTGAAATGGCGCGCGCCAATTCGTCCTCAATTTTAGCCCCGGCGCCGACCTCTATCATACCGGCAAAATAAATCGCGGGAATGCCTTGCATGGTTTTGATATGCTCGGGGCACTCCTGCCAGAGCAATTGAATTTCGTCAACTTCACCACGTTCTGCCGCCTGCTTCAACAGACTGCTGCAAGCTTCCGCTTCCAGTAGTTTGACTTCCGTTTCCATCAACACCTTACTCTTGGTCAATGATGGAATGAGTTTGCGTATGCCTTGCCAATCACCCAGGCTTTGATAGGTCTGATGCAACAATTTCAGTACGCTGGCATGACCTGGGTTGATTGCGTGCAATTTGGCGAGAGTTTCCAACGCCTGTTCAAATTGCTGTTCCGATAAATGCAGTTCGGCCTGGGTCAGGCCGACGGCAATATCCGAACCTGACGACTTTTCCGCAGCTATTCTGAGATATTCATCCCGCTTTTCGACAGCACCCCGGGATTGCGCGGCGCGCGCAGCAGTCAGGTAATGAATTAGGGGCGCGCCGCTGTGCGAGGCATGTTTGATCAGTATTTTTTCTGCCTTTTCCCAATTGCCTTCGGCTGAATCGACCAAGCCTGCAATCAACGCCTCCTGGGAGCGGTTGAATTTTACCGCCTGACCCCGGTTTTTCATTTTTCCGGGCAAGCGCAAGAGCCATCCCAGCAAGCGAAAAAACAGATAAAAAATAAAAAAAGTCACTACCAGCGCGACACCGAAAAACACCAGCGAGGTTTCCAGCGACCAGTGTCCTGCGCCAATCAGAACATAACCCGGATCGTTATAGGTACTAAGCCAGTGATGCACTATAAAAGCGGCCACGATAGCGATAAGCAACGAGCCTACCAAAAAGATCATATTTTTTATCATGGGCTCATTGCTCTGTTGGCGTTGTTCCGGAACCGGACAAAGCTTTATCGGTTTCGATACGCAGCTTGGTAATATCGCGCAGAATTTTTAACGACTGGCTGATATCGGGATATTGGCTGCGCATGTTGATGCCATCGAGTCGCTTCAGTTCAGCCAGAAAACGTTTGCCGTCATCGTTTTTGATGAAGTTTTCTTCAAGCCAGGCTTTGCCATCGGCAATGCCGGAGCGATACAAATCCTGATTCTGTTGCACCAGCGCGACTTTTATCATTTCCAGCTTGACGCGCAGTTGCTGGCGAATAAATTGCGCTTCTTGCGGTGTCAGAATTTCTGTGATTTGTTGATCGGAGTGCCTGACAGTGACCACGCCTTCAAGCTGTTTCAGAGCCTTGGCAAGCAAATCATGACTGTCCGTCGGCGCCTCAGCATGACTGTGTATTTCCTCGGATTGGGTCAGTTTTTTACCGGCATAAGGCTTGATCAACGCGAGCTTGTCAACCTGATCCTGAAGTGTTTGCACAGAAGCGAACAGACCGACAATATCGGGCACGGAAACGCCATCCAGAAGGGCAAGGTCTTTAGCAATCTGTTCACGCACTTTAAACGCACCGGCATCACCACTCTCGCGCAAGCGTTGATCGGCCGCCTTGAGCGCTTCTTCAGCGGTATTGACATCGCCCATTAAATGCAGGCGTTGATTAGCCACGCTCAATAAATATTCGGCATCGGCAATCAACCAGTCGCCCCGGGTTTTACCCAGTTGGCGTTGTACCTGTTGAATGCTTGCGCTTAATTCCTGTTCCAGATTGCCGAGCCTTTCGGTTTGCAATTGAGCCAAATCAGTCAGTGCTTTGTGCTGCTGCGCGTCCTTGCTTTTTATTTCGGCTTCGATAGCGGCTAGGTGTGTTTGTATCGCCGCAATCTGGGATTGATAGGCGCTGATTTGTTTTGACATCTCGATCAGACGCATATCGCCTTTATCGAGCGAACCGCCCAAAGTCTCCTGCTGTGTCCGTAACTGCTGGAATAAATAAAACCCGATACCGGCGACGGCAAGAATAATGAGCACGATACCAATACCGAACCAAAATCCGCTTTTGGATCGATGTATGGGTTGATCGGCATCCGGCGCTACTTCCTGATCCTGTTGTTCACTCAATTCGGCCACTGTATTCCCCGTTACATACTGTTGAGACTGTTTCTACAATTGCGGCATCAGACGGACTGTCGGCAATTACAATCCGTTTAAAACCCATTGCCCTGGCCTTGTTCCGCATTCTTTCACTTATCACCACCAAAGGCACGAGCAAGACTTTATCCTGAATTTGAAGGCCCAGCATGGCCGTCAGATTCTCCAGCGCTTCAACGCTGGTGACGGTAATGACATCCAATTCCCGGCGCGAGAGCAACTGTTTAACGAAGGTGTTATCACATTCAGGTTGTATTCTTCGGTAAACTTCCAGATATTCGACCGTTGCGCCTCGGGCGCGTAGCGTGTCGGCCAACAGCTCACGCCCACTCTCGCCGCGCACCAGCAAAAATGACCGGCCGCCAATAGCCTGAAGTTCGGGCATGGCCAACAACGCCTCGCTGTTGAAGCCAGCCTCCGGAACCCATGTCACCGCAAGGCCTGCGGTCTCAAGCGCCGTTGCCGTCGCGCGTCCGACCGCCGCAATCCGATGGTTTTTGAACCGGTCTATTTTGCCATCATTCGCTTGCAGTGCAAAATTTACCGCATTGACACTGATAAATATCAGTGCATCGAATAGATCTATGCGTTGCAACATGCTGTTGACCTTATCGACGGGCTTTACCGGTATTATTTCAAGCGCCGGGAAACGAACGGCGCGCCATCCTCGCTGCTCGACCAGTTCAGCCAGATGCGCGGCTTGGTGTGCGGGCCGGGTGACCAGGACAGCGACAGGTCTCGACGGGATGTTCAAGACAATAACGCCTGCAAGATTTTATCGGCGCCCTTATCCAGCAAGGATTGTGCGATAGACCTGCCAATGATTTGAGCCTCTTCCCGACTGCCGTCAAGCTCGGCCCGATACAGCACACGGCCATCAGGACTGCCGACCAATCCGCGCATGGACAGGCGACCTCGATGTAATTCGGCAAAACCTGCGATAGGCACTTGACATCCGCCGTTCAGACGCGCATTCATGGCTCTTTCGGCCGACACGCAAACCGCAGTATCCGGGTCGTGTAACGCCTGTATTCGTTCATTGGTCAAAGGGTCATCGATCCGGCATTCAATGCCGATAGCGCCTTGCCCAACCGCCGGAAGGCTTTCGGACGGATCGAGACGGGCGGTAATTCTGTGCTCCAGACCCAAACGGACAAGCCCCGCCGTAGCCAGAATGACGGCATCGAATTCACCGGCATCGAGCTTGGCGAGACGGGTATTGACGTTACCGCGCAACGACAGAATTTCAGCCTCGGGCAGTTTTTCCTTGATCTGGCATTGCCTGCGCAGACTCGATGTGCCGATTTTTGCATGGGCGGGCAAATCACTCAACGAAGCGTAATGATTGGAGACAAAGGCATCGGTGGGGTCTTCCCTGTTTAATAGCGCCGCCAGATGCAGGCCATCAGGAAATTGCACCGGTACGTCTTTCATTGAATGCACGGCAATATCGGCCCGGCCTTCCAGCATGCCTTGTTCGAGTTCTTTTACGAACAAGCCTTTCCCGCCCACTTTTGCCAAAGGCGCATCCAGGATTCTATCGCCTTTTGTGGTCATTTTGACCAATTCGGTCTGCAAACCGGGAAATGTCGCCTTCAAGCGTTCGGCAACATGCTCCGCCTGCCATAATGCCAGAGGACTTTTACGCGTGGCGATACGAATTATTTTATCGGTCAAAACAATACTCGAAAATGTCGTTGAAAGGTTTCATTGTACCATCAGCCTCCGCTTCTTCTCCAACAGCGTGACAATGTTATGAAAAACCGCCTCGAACATCGCCTCGGTCAACCTTCTGGTTTGAATGTTATAACGGCTGGTATGGTAAGAATCGAGCAAATAATGCCCCGTAGGTAAGACATGAAGGCGATTATGACCAAACGCGGCGGCATTGAGTTTAAGACCCGAGGCTTTCAAAATCGCTTGATGGGCAATGCTTCCCAAAGCCAGAATAATCGAACCCTGGGCAAGGTGCTCCAGTTCCGCCGCCAGAAAAGCGTTGCAGGTGTTGATTTCAGCGCCGGTCGGTTTGTTTTGCGGGGGCAGACATTTTACCGCATTAGTAATGCGGCAATTTTTCAACACCAGACCGTCATCCGGAGCCTTCGCATCGGGACGGTTACTGAAACCGAAACGATGCAGCATCTTATAGAGCAAAATGCCCGCATAATCGCCGGTAAAAGGCCTGCCTGTAGCATTGGCTCCATGCAGACCCGGCGCCAAACCCACCACCAGTAAATCCGGATGATCATCGCCAAACGGCGCCACCGGACGCGCATGATAGCCTGGATGATTGCGTTTGACCTGAACCAGAAAATCATCCAGCCGCTGACATTTTCTACAGTTTGGGTCAAATTTGTTTGTCGTATTCATTTTATCCAGTCAAACACCTATAAAAAAGGGCCGCAAGCGGCCCTTTGTTTGGAGTCACGAAAACCAATATCAGATTATTCCAGATCGATCGCTTTCATGCTCAATCTGACTCTTCCCTGACGATCGATTTCGAGCACTTTTACTCTGACCACATCGCCTTCGTTCAATTTGTCACTAACTTTATCGACATGTTCATCGGAAATTTGCGAAATATGCACCAAGCCATCCTTGCCAGGAAGAATCGTGACAAAAGCGCCAAAATCCATCAAGCGTACCACTTTGCCTTCATAGACCTTGCCGACTTCGACATCGGCGGTAATTTCCTCGATCAGACGACGCGCTTCTTCACCCGCCAGCTTATCAACCGAAGCCACTTTGACCTGGCCGTCGTCGGTAATGTCGATGCTGGCGCCGGTTTGCTCGGTAATGCTGCGGATGGTCGCACCGCCTTTGCCGATAACTTCCCGGATTTTACTCGGATCGATCTTGAAGGAGATGATTCTCGGCGCAAAATCGGACATTTGTCCGCGCGTTTCCGACAAGGCTTTGTTCATTTCGCCGAGAATGTGTAAGCGACCTTGTTTTGCCTGCTCCAGAGCCGCTTTCATGATTTCGGCGGTGATGCCGTCAATCTTGATGTCCATTTGCAATGCGGTGATACCCGCTTCGGAACCGGCCACTTTAAAGTCCATATCGCCCAGATGATCTTCGTCACCCATGATGTCGGACAATACCGCAAAACGGTCACCTTCCTTGATCAAACCCATGGCGATACCGGCCACCGGTGCACTGATCGGAACCCCCGCATCCATCAACGCCAGACTGCTGCCGCACACCGATGCCATGGAACTTGAACCATTGGACTCGGTTACCTCGGACACCACGCGGATCACATAAGGAAATGCTTCCATATCGGGCAATACCGCCTGAACACCCCGCTTGGCTAATCGGCCATGACCGATTTCCCGACGTTTAGGGGAGCCGACAAAACCGGTTTCACCGACACAATAGGGCGGAAAATTGTAGTGCAGCATGAAGTTTTCTTTATATTCCCCGGCCAATGCGTCGATAATCTGCGCATCCCGTTCCGTGCCCAGTGTCGCCACGACCAGCGCCTGGGTTTCACCCCGGGTAAACAACGCCGAGCCGTGGGTTCTGGGTAACACGCCGGTACGGATGGTAATGGGTCTGACGCTGTTTACGGCTCGGCCATCGATACGCTTGCCCTCATTGATAATAGAGTCGCGCACGATTTTCTTTTCCAGATGTTCGATAATACTGCGAATATGAGATTCTTGATGGGTTTCGTCGGTGGTCAATTTTTCGACAACGGCATCCCTGAGTTCTTTGAGCCGGTCTTGCCTGACCAGTTTCTCGGCCACCTGATAAGCGCTTTTGATGCCGTTTTCGACAGCCGCGCTCACCAAGCTTTCCAATTCTGAACTGAACGTAGACGCTTGCCAGGCAAAAGCCGGTTTATTGACCGTTTGCGCCAGTTCATTGATGGCCGCGATGGCCACCTGCATTTGTTCGTGACCGAATAAAACAGCGCCCAACATGACTTCTTCGGATAGACACCTGGCTTCCGATTCGACCATCAGCACCGCATGAGCGGTTCCCGCCACCACCAGCTCCAATTGTGAGTCTTTTAATGCGTCCGCTGAAGGATTCAACAAATAATGGCCGTCTTTATAGCCGACTCTGGCGGCGCCAATCGGGCCGTTGAAAGGCAATCCGGAAATAGCCAGAGCAGCCGAAGCACCCAACAATGCCGGGATTTCAGTATCGACTTCGGGATTGAGTGAAACCACGGTTGCGATAATTTGGACTTCATTGGTGTACGATTCGGGAAAAAGCGGCCGAATCGGACGGTCGATCAAGCGTGACGTTAATGTTTCTTTTTCGCTGGGGCGACCTTCACGTTTAAAAAAACCGCCCGGGATTTTACCGGCGGCATAGGTTTTTTCCTGATAATTAACTGTCAACGGGAAAAAATCGCCGCCACTGTTAGCTTCTTTTTTGCCGACCACAGTCACCAGAAGAGTCGTCCCTTCCATGTCAATCATCACTGCGCCGTCGGCTTGACGGGCTATTTCACCGGTTTCCAGCGTAACGAGTCGATCGCCGTACTGAAATTCTTTCCTGATAGGATTCACTATAAAGGTTCCCTTATGTCAAAGGTTATTCGAAATGAAGCGCGTGCTTGTTGGAAATTGATAACGGCACTTTCCTAAGTGCCGTTATGTTCTAACCTGTCTATTTACGCAGACCTAAACGCTCGATCAGAGAACGGTAGCGGTTTAAATCTTTCCGTTTCAGGTAGTCCAGCAGTTTACGTCGCTGGTTGACCATACGTAACAAGCCACGACGCGAGTGGTGGTCTTTTTTATGTTCGGCAAAATGCGGCGTCAGGTGAGTAATGTGTGCTGTCAGCAAAGCAACCTGTACTTCGGTGGAACCGGTATCGGTGTCCGACAGGCGGTATTGTTCAACAACCGCTTTTTTTTGTTCGGCAGTAAATGGCATTGATAGCCCCTATATTCAAGATTAGGATTGATAAAAACTGCAACCATCACCCTGATGGCGGACGGTTACAAAAATAAAAGCCATACAGGACGGCTTGTTGTTACCGCATTTCCGCAATAGGGTGCAGAAACGCAGATCGGTATTATCCGGCATCAAACCGGACTCGGTAAATCGTCTAAATCAAACAATTTTTTAGGCGCCAGTTTACCATCCAGCAGCAATTCTCCCAAGCCTAAAAAACGTGATCCGTCGTACATTCGCACCATGCCCCGAATCGAATCATCGAACCTGAAGCGCTGACCTTGCTTGACCGCTGCCGCCTGCTTGGGCGAAAGCTTCACTTCCGGCATGAATTGCAAGGGCCGATCGACAGCCAGTAATCGGGCTTTCAGCGCGTCAACCGATAGCACCTGCAATTGCTCAAGGGTAAAAGCATCGTCGAGACTGAACCGGCCCGCCTCAAGCCGCCGCAGCGCCGTAACTGTAGCGCCGCAGCCCAGGGTTGCACCAATATCTTCCGCCAGCGTTCTGATGTAAGTGCCTTTGGAGCAACTGACCTCCAACTCCAGGCAGGCATCCAGTACATCGAGTAAATCGATGCTGTAAATCCTGATTCGCCTGGCCTTACGCTCGACCGTCTTACCTTGTCTGGCCAGTTCGTACAGTTTTTTACCTTCGTGTTTCAAGGCCGAATACATCGGCGGCAGCTGCTCGATGGTGCCGGTAAAGCGCTTGAGACAAGCGTTGATAATCTCTGTGGACAACGGCGGCACCGATCTTACCTGCAACACCCGTCCTTCGGCATCGCCGGTATCGGTCACTACACCCAACTGCACGGTAACCCGATAACGTTTGTCATCATCCAGCATAAAAGCGGATACTTTGGTCGCCTCGCCGAAACACAGCGGCAACAGACCGGTGGCCAGCGGATCGAGACTGCCGGTATGCCCTGCCTTGTTGGCGTTGAACAAGCGCCTTACTTCCTGTAAAGCCCGGTTGGAAGACACACCAAGGCGTTTATCCAGCAGCAAAATACCATGAATGGCGCAGCCCGTTTTACGCTTTGCCATCACTCTTCATGATCGTCAGTTTTGACATCCTTCAGCAAGGCCGCCACGCGCATCCCGGCATCGAATGAATCATCATAATAAAAGCGCACGCCCGGCACATTGCGCAGGCGCATTCTTTTACCCAACTCACTGCGAATATACGGAGCGGCGTCATTGAGATATTTGACGCTGGCCAATTTACCGGCTTCATCGGTATTCAGCACGGTAAAATAAATTTTGGCAAAGGCGAGGTCTTTGCTGATTTCGACCTCGTTAACCGTGATAAACCCGAGCCTGGCGCCGAACTCACGCTGCAACAAAACCGCCAGTTCTTTCTGGATTTGTGAAGATACCCGGGCACTGCGCCCGAATTCTCTGGCCATCTACAGCTCCCGCTTGATTTCAACGCGCTCGAACACTTCGATTTGATCGCCGGTTTTGACATCATTGTAATTTTTCACGCCGATGCCGCATTCCATGCCCATTTTGACTTCATTGACATCGTCTTTGAAGCGCCGCAAAGATTCCAACTGACCTTCATAAATCACCACATTATCGCGCAATACGCGGATAGGAAGATTTCTTTTGACATAGCCTTCGATGACCATGCAACCGGCGATAGCGCCCAGTTTCGGTGAACGGAACACATCTCTCACTTCCGCCAAACCGACAATATTTTCCTTGATTTCAGGCGCCAGCATGCCATTGATCGAATTTTTGACTTCATCGATGACCTGATAAATGATGCTGTAATAATGCAGATCGATTTCTTTTTCTTCAATCAGCTTACGCGCAGCGACATCGGCGCGCACGTTGAAACCGATCAGAATGGCGCCGGAAGCCAACGCCAGGTTGGCATCACCTTCGTTGATACCGCCGATGCCGCCAAAGACTACTTTGACTTCGACTTCATCGGATGAAAGCTGAAGCAATGATTCGCGCAGAGCCTCCAAACTGCCTTGAACATCGGTTTTAATCACCAGATTCAACGTAGCCGTCTCACCTGCCGTCATTTTCGAGAACACCTGATCCAGCTTGGCCGCCTGTTGCGCCATCATGCGGCTGGTTTTGCTCCGGTCTTCCCGATGCTCGGCCAATTCTCTGGCAGCGCGTTCATTCTGAACCACCAAAAACTCATCGCCGGCATTGGGTGTTCCCGACAGACCGAGAATTTCCACCGGCGCGGAAGGCCCTGCGTCTTTCACAGGCTTGCCTTTTTCGTTGAACATGGCCCTGACCCGACCGTATTCCTGACCGCACAACACAAACTGGCCTTTTTCCAGCAAGCCTTGCTGCACCAGCACAGTGGCAACGGCCCCGCGCCCTCTATCGAGCCGCGACTCGATGACAATGCCCGAAGCAGGGCCTTCGGACGACGCTTTCAACTCCAGAATTTCCGTCTGCAGAATTAATGACTCGATCAAATCATCGATGCCTTCCCCGGTTTTGGCGGACACCTTGATGAACTGAACCTCGCCGCCCCATTCTTCAGGTATGACATTGATATTGACCAGTTCCTGCATCACTTTTTCTGGATTCGCTTCCGGTTTATCGATCTTGTTGATCGCAACAATGATGGGCACATTGGCCGCCCTCGCATGTTCAACCGCTTCCCGGGTTTGCGGCATGACGCCGTCATCGGCTGCAACCACCACGATAACCACGTCGGTCACTTCAGCGCCACGGGCGCGCATGGCCGTGAAAGCCGCGTGCCCCGGAGTATCCAGAAAGGTAACCGAACCATGATCGGTAATGACCTGATAAGCCCCGATATGCTGGGTAATCCCTCCCGCTTCACCCGCCGCCACGCGCGTGGAACGGATGTAATCGAGCAAGGATGTCTTGCCATGATCGACATGACCCATGATAGTAACGATAGGCGCTCTGGGTGTTTCGTTGCGGACATCCTGTTTCAATTCCGCCAGCATTTCCGCTTCCAGGGCATCATCGCTTTGCAACACGGCTTTATGCCCCATTTCTTCGACAATTAACACGGCCGTGTCTTGATCGATACTTTGATTGATAGTCGCCATGACGCCCACTTTCATCAATTGTTTGATGATTTCAGCGGCTTTGACGCTCATTTTCTGAGCCAGATCTGAAACAATGATATGCTCGGGCACGGCGATTTCTTTAACCACCGGCGCTACCGGTTTTTCGAATTGATGCAGGGTGGCTGCTCCTGCGACAGATGGTGTATTGGCGCGGTCTTTTTGCCTGCCTTTTTTCCTGCCTTTTCTGGCATCGGCCTGACCGGGCGCGGGAGCTTGTTTTTTCTTCTTCTGGCTTTCCAGCCGCGCAGCCGCCAATTGCCGTACTTTTTCGGCATTGCGTTCCACCGCCTCCTCCAGACGCCGTGCTTTTTCCAGTTCCTTTCTTTTTTCAGTCCCGGAGAATTTTAAATCTGCGTCTGCGGTTTTTTCTTTTAAAGCAAGAATTTCTTCAGCGGCTTTTGGTTCTTGAGTTACTGCCACTACTTCAGATAGTTCGACTTTTTCTTCACTCTCGGGCGCCGACGTTTGAGTTTCCGCTTCTTTCCGGACAGATACATCCGCTGCTTTGTTAACGGCCTGTACCTGGAATTTTGCAACCTCTTCTTGAGTCACGGTCATTGGCGGCTGCTCTATGGCCGACCCGGACAGCATATCGAGCTCTTTTGATTCATCCGTTGCAGCGGTTTCACTGCGCTTGATATAGGTTTTTTTCTTGCGCACTTCAATGCTGATGGTTTTAGCCGAAGTACCGGGCGCACCGCTTTGTTTCAATTCGCTGACTTTTCGGCGTTTCAAGGTAACACGCCTCGGCGCGGCATCACTGTCTGAAGCTTTGCCGTGACGTTTACGCAAATGCGTCAGCAATTTGATTTTTTCATCTTCTTGAATAACATCATCAGGGGCGCTCGCAGACAGTCCTGCTTCCTTCAGCTGCTCTAATAATCGCTCCAGAGGTATACCAACCACCTCCGCCAACTGCCGTACTGTTTTATCGCTCATTTTTTACCCCTTGTGTCTATTCGCTTTGATCCTCAGCAAACCATGGTTCACGCGCTTTCATGATTAATTTTGCCGCCCGTGCCGAGTCCATGCCGGTAAATTCCAGCAAATCATCTATCGCCTGCTCTGCCAAATCTTCCATCGTGACGATACCTTGACTCGCCATTTCATAGGCCAATGCACTATCCATACCTTCCATTTCGAGAAGATCCAAAGCCGGCTGAGCAGTTTCTATTTTCTCTTCCGACGCAATCGCACTTATGAGCAAGGCGTCCTTGGCCCGACTCTTCAATTCTTCCACTAACTCCTGATCGAATTCCTCGATTTCCAGCATTTCGTTGACCGGTACATAGGCGATTTCTTCAATCGTGTCAAAACCGACCTCGACCAGAATCGCGGCAATATCTTCGTCAACGCCCAATTCATCGATAAACAGTTGTTTAGTTATATCCGCCTGGGCGCCGCTCGATTCCTGCGCTTTCGACGCATCGATGACATTCAGCTCCCAGCCGGTCAATTCAGTTGCCAAACGAACATTCTGTCCGCCCCGGCCTATCGCCTGGGACAGATTATCGGAATTGACCGCCAAATCCATGCTGTGCTTGTCTTCGTCGATAACAATGGATTCGATTTCGGCGGGCGACATGGCATTGATGACAAATTGCGCCTCGCTTTCATGCCATAGAATAATATCGATACGCTCACCACCCAATTCATTGGACACCGCCTGCACCCGCGAACCTCTCATGCCGACACAAGCCCCCACTGGATCCAGGCGCGGGTCATGCGCCTGCACGGCGATTTTAGCCCGCGATCCCGGATCACGCGCGGCGCCTTTGATTTCAATCAGGCCTTCACCCACTTCAGGCACTTCGAGTCGAAACAAGGCCACCAATAAATCAGGAGCCGCGCGACTGACAAACAATTGCGGCCCACGCGGCTCCGAACGCACCGCTTTCAGATAACCTCTGACGCGGTCACCAATGCGCACAGCCTCCCGTGGAATCATATCTTCTCTGGCAATATAAGCCTCGACATGACCACCCAGATCCAAATATATACTGCCTTTTTCGATACGCTTGACGATGCCGGTAATCAATTCACCCACTCTGTCTTCATACGCTTCGACAATTTTGCGACGCTCGGCTTCCCTGACTTTGTGAATAATGACCTGTTTGGCGGTTTGAGCGGCGATGCGGCCAAATTCAACCGATTCGATGGGTTTTTCGAGATATTCGCCCAGTTCGATTTCGGGATTTTCCTTGCGCGCCTCTTCCAGTAACACCTGCATTTGCGGAAATTCCAGTCCGCCGTCAAATTCATCGTTTGCCGCCACGACTTCCCAGCGCCTAAAGGTCGTGTAATCGCCGGTTTTTCTGTCAATTGCCACACGCGCCTTGATTTCATCCTCATGGCGCTTGCAGGTAGCGGCTTCGAGCGCTGATTCCACAGCCTGAAAAATTATTTCTTTCTCGATATCTTTTTCGTTGGAAAAAACATCCACAACCAACAGGATTTCTTTATTTGCCACTACCCACTCCTTTTTTTAATAAATAGTCAGGCACCAGCCGCGCCTTGCTCATCGCTTGAAACGGGATGTCCAGAACCTGTTCTCCCTCTTGAATAAAAACCCGGTCTTCTTCCACCTTGATAATCCGACCGGTCAATTTTCTGCGTTTTTCTATCGGTTTGAACAGACTGAGATTGACCCACTGACCGATGAAACGCTTGAATTGTGCTATTTTGAACAATGGCCGGTCATCACCCGGCGATGATACTTCCAGTTGATAATTACCTTGAATCGGGTCTTCAACATCGAGACAACCACTGACTTGATGACTTACTTTAGAGCAGTCATCCACTAATATGCCCTGCTCGTTATCGATATAAATTCTTAACAGGCCGTGCCGAGGGTGTGGATTGTATTCAATCCCCACACATTCATAGCCCAAACCCTCGACAATGGGTTCAATCAATTCAAGCAAATGTTCAGGCGCTTGCCTCATGCAGCCTCACTTAAAATTACACACATAAAAAAAGAGCCAGCGGCTCCCTTCCTTAAAAAATATTAACCCGGGCAATCCAAAAAGCCCTAAAAAGCAAAAAGGCCCCTAAGGACCCTTTTAAAAATCTGGTAGCGGGGGCAGGATTTGAACCTACGACCTTCGGGTTATGAGCCCGACGAGCTACCAAGCTGCTCCACCCCGCGATTGATTCCAAGAATTATAAATACTTTTTATGATGCTGGCAAGTTATTTATTTAACAGCGGAATGCGGTAAGCGGGGCTGGCAGCGTCAGGCGATGATGTCGATAGCACAGATGCTGCCGCCAAGCCCCTTGGAACGGCCTCACAGCCAGCCGCTACCGGTTATCATCGCCAGCACCAGGGCCGCCAGCAACCCGGCCAGAATATCATCCAGCATGATGCCGAAGCCGCCACTCACTTGCCTGTCCACCCAGCGAATCGGCCAGGGTTTGATGATGTCGAATAACCTGAACAGAACAAAACCCAGCACCAGCGACTGCCAAGTGACCGGCGCCCACCACAGGGTCACTAACAACCCCGCTACTTCGTCCCAGACAATGCCGCCGTAATCATGCTCGCCCAGTTTATCGGCGGCGGCACCGCAAATCCGGAAACCTGAGATAATCACCAGCATCAGCAGGCCGCTGTAATAGACAAAACCCAATTGACTGAACAAGCCGTAAAGCGGAACGGCGGCAAGCGTCCCCAGTGTTCCCGGGGCTTTTTTCGATAAGCCCGAACCAAAACCAAACGCCAGAAACAACAGCGGATCGGTAAGAATCTGCCGCGCTGTCAATCGTTTGCGGCCTATATTATTTTTCTGAAAAATGCTCAAAGCCTTGTACCGTCAATGATTCTATGGTTTTACCCCGGCTGATTCTGAGTCCCGGTGTATTTTCGATCACACCGATAAAAGTAAAATCGCCTGGCAACAAACAGGCCACTTCGGGCGGCACGGTAAAACACAGTTCATAATCATCACCTGCCCGCAGCGGGAAGGTCCAGTCGCCCGTGGCATCGATATACGCCTTGACCGCATCCGACAGCGGCAGCCTGTCCCAATCAAGACATGCACCGACACCGCTTAGTTGTAAAACATGCCCCAGATCCTGCGCCAGACCATCGGAAATATCGATGCAGCTACTGGCTTTGGCGCGCAACATCAAACCCGCATCCACGCGCGGTTCGGGGCGGTTAAAGCGAAGTAAAGCCTGTTCCGGGCTTTGACAACAATAGCCTTGCTCGATTTTAAGCCCCAAGCCGGCATCGCCGAGCCTGCCGGTCATGCCGATCCAATCGCCGGATCGAGCGCCCGATCTCAATAAAGCTCCGTCTTCGGGTGTCAGGCCGAAAGCACCCAGCGTCAGTGTCAGCGGTCCCGAAGTGGTATCGCCGCCAATCAGGTCAACCCGGTACCGTTCAGCCAATGCCCAAAAACCTTGGGCAAATGCCGCGAGCCACGCCTCATCCGCTGTCGGCATCGTTAACGCCAGCGTCACGGCAATGGGCGCGGCGCCCATGGCGGCAAGATCGCTCAAATTGACTGCCAAAAGCTTGTAGCCCAAATCATAAGGGGCGACATCCGGCAAAAAATGGACACCGGCCACCATAGTATCGGTGGTAAACGCCAATTGCTGTCCACCCGGCACCGACAGCAAGGCGCAATCATCGCCTATAGCCAGACGCGTAGTGGCGTTTTTTGCAGGGTTTACGGCAAAAAACCGCTGGATCAAGTCAAATTCGGCCAACGACACTTAGGGCTTTGCACTGCGTTTTTTAGCTTCAATTTCCTGCGCCCGCTGTCGCAGCGCCACTTTGTCCAGAATGCCATTGACATAACGGTGACTGCCTTCTGCGCCAAAACATTTGGCTAAATTAATGCTCTCATTGAGTACGACACGGTAAGGCATATCGAGGCGATGTATCAATTCATAAACGCCGATACGCAAAATGGCCCGCTCGACAGGGTCGATTTTTTCAACGGGCCGATCGACAAACTCCGTCAAGGCCGCGTCTATCGCGTCAAGATATTGGGGGACGCCATGAAACAGCGCGGCAAAATAACTTTTTTGCGCTTCTTTCAGCCGCTCCTCTTCCAAAAACTGGCGTTCGATGGCGTTGAGATCCTGTCCTGTCATCTGCCATTGATACAATGCCTGCACCGCAGCTTTTCTGGCATTGGTTTTAGCCAGACTCATCAGGCATCCAGATTATTGAACAAACTCACCATCTCCAGCGCCGACAGCGCCGCTTCGGCGCCTTTATTACCGGCTTTGGTGCCTGCCCGTTCAATCGCTTGCTCGATGCTATCGACCGTCAACACGCCGAAACTGACCGGCACATTATATTGCAAGGCAACGCTGGCCAAGCCTTTCACACATTCTCCGGCCACATATTCAAAATGCGGCGTACCACCCCGTATCACAGCACCCAAGGCAATTATCGCATCGTATTTTTTGCTCGCGGCCACGCGCTGCACCACCATCGGCAACTCAAACGCGCCCGGCGCCTTGACCAGAGCAATATTGTCACGCTCAGCGCCATGGCGCACCAAAGCATCGATCGCGCCCGCTTCGAGCTGCTCGACGATAAAGCTGTTGAAGCGGGATGCCACCAGACAAAACTTGCTTCCGTGAACGGACAAATGACCTTCATAAATTTTTATTGCCGACATTTTACTCTCTGACTCCGATAATTTTGACAGGTTTCAACCCGTCTCTTTGCTTACATACTCGACGACTTCCAGATCGAATCCGGACAGACCGATATATTTTTTCTGCGTACCGATGACTTTCAGCCGACGCACGCCCAAGTCCGCCAGAATGCGCGATCCGGTGCCGGTCATACGCCAATCGCCCGCCGCCTCGAACTCGGTCGAGGTCGGCACGACCTGATCCTGCATTTGATAGCGATGAATATGTTCAACCAGGGCTTTATTATCATCGTTCTGCCTGATCACCACGATAACGCCTCGTCCCGCTTCGGCGATGATACGCATTGCTTCCCGCAGGGAAACACTGTGTTCGTTACGCGTGGAAGCAAACAGATCGTCCAGCAAATTACGCGCATGTACGCGCACCAGAACCGGTTCTTCGCCTGACACCTGCCCCATCACCAAAGCCAGATGCAGCTTGTTGTCATTACAATCCTGATAGGCATACAGCCTGAAATCGCCGAATTCGGTGGGGAAGTTGCACTCGCTGATACGCTCCAGCGTATTTTCATGTTGAATGCGGTAATGAATCAGGTCGGCGATGGTGCCGATTTTTAAACCATGCTGCCCGGCAAAACGTTCAAGATCGGCGCACCGCGCCATGCTGCCGTCGTCATTTAAAATTTCGACGATGACCGAAGCGGGCTCAACGCCTGCCAAACGCGCCAGATCGCAGCCGGCTTCGGTATGCCCGGCGCGGTTCAACACACCGCCCGATTGCGCCATGAGCGGAAAAATATGTCCCGGCTGCACCAAATCTTCCGCTTTGGCATCGACGGCAACCGCGCATTGGACGGTGCGCGCCCTGTCCGCAGCGGAAATGCCCGTGGTCACTCCGGTCGCAGCCTCGATGGACACGGTAAAATTGGTTGAATGCGGTGTTTTATTTTCATTGACCATCAGCGATAGCCGCAACTGCTGGCAACGCTCACGGGTCAAGGTCAGGCAAATCAAGCCACGACCGTAACGGGCCATGAAATTAATATCTTCGGGCCGGACGAAAGTCGCGGCCATGACCAAATCGCCTTCATTTTCGCGGTCCTCATCATCCATGATGATAACCATTTTGCCTTGACGCAAATCGTCAATGATTTCTTCAATGCTGTTCATTAGTTTTAAAAACCGCTGTTTCTCAATAATTGTTCCGTTACGCCGCCCCGGCATTGGGCCGCTGCCTCGCCTTGCAGCAGACGTTCCAGATAGCGGGCCAGTAAATCCACTTCCAGGTTCACTTTATCACCTGCCTGGGTATTGCCCAGCGTGGTTTTCTGCAAGGTATGCGGAACGATATTGACGCCGAATAAGGCGCCATCGACTTCATTGACCGTCAAACTGATCCCGTCAATGCAGATAGAACCTTTTTCAGCGATGTATCTGGCAAGATTATCGGGCGCTTTAAAGCGAAACCGGACAGAGCGGCCATCGGCTGCTTTATCGACAACTCTACCGATACCATCGACATGACCGCTGACAATATGACCACCCAGCCGCGTCGTTGGCGTCAGAGCCAGCTCCAGATTGACTTTTGCGCCGATTTTCCGGGTAGTCAAGGTCGTACGCGCCAGCGTTTCATTGGAAACATCGGCATAAAAATAATCGGCGCCCAATTCCACCGCCGTCAGGCACACGCCGTTCACGGCAACGCTGTCGCCCACTTGGGCATCGGCCATCGGCAAATTGCCGGTGGCTATTTTAAGCCGACAGTCGCCGGATTTCATCTGTATCGCCGCAATCTCACCAAGCGCCAGAATAATACCTGTGAACATAAAAAATTAATTTCCTAAAAAGACAAGCGTTTAGCCGACCGTGATTACGCTTCAATTCAGAATCAGGCGCAAATCCGGGCCAACTTGCCTGACATCGCGCAATTTTAGCTGCTTTTTATCCGCCATCCGCACCAAGTCCGGTACAGCGAACAAGCCGCGAGCCCGATCACCGAGTACACAGGTCGCCATATAAATCAGCCATTCATCGACCAGAGTCCCGGCCAGCAGCGCGCCGTTTAAAGTTGGGCCCGCCTCGATCAGCACTTCGTTGATGCAGAGGCGACCCAGTAAAGCCATGACTGACGACAAGGCGAGGCGGCCATTTTCCGCCTCCAGACAGTACACTTCTGCGCCCAAAGCTTGCAGGGACGCTGTTTTGGGCGACTCGGGGGAGCAGGTCACAATGACATTGCGCCCCGGCAATGTCAGCATACGCGCCGTCAACGGCATTCTCAAATGCGAGTCCAGCACCACCCTGACCGGCTGCAAGACCGCTTGTTCGATGCGTGCCGTCAACGCCGGATCATCGGCCAAAACCGTATCGATGCCGGTCATAATCGCGGCGCTCCGCGCCCTGAACCGATGCACATCGGCTCTGGCCTGCTCCGAGCTGATCCACTGGCTTTCACCGGAAGCCATGGCGGTACGTCCATCCAAGCTCATCGCCAGCTTGCTGCGCACAAAAGGCCGCCCCGTCAGCATTCTTTTGATAAAACCGGGATTGAGCCGCCGCGCCTCCTCTTCCAGAACTCCGCAGTGCACATCGATACCCGCCGCTTTCAGCTTGGCAAGACCCAGTCCTGCCACCTGCGGATTAGGGTCTTGCATGGCCACCACCACTTTTGCCACACCCGCCGCAATCAAGGCGTCAGAGCAAGGCGGCGTGCGCCCTTGATGGCTGCATGGCTCCAGCGTGACGTAAGCCGTGGCGCCCCGCGCATCCGGTGTTTGTTTTAACGCTTCGACTTCGGCATGACCGCAACCGGCTTTGACATGCCAGCCTTCGGCAATGACCTGGCCCTGCCTGACCAGAACGCAGCCGACACGCGGATTCGGGTCGGTCGTATAAAGCCCTCGTTGCGCCAGTTTCAGCGCACGCGCCATGTAAACCGCATCGGCCTGAGCCGAACCATCGCTCATTGTTTTTTTAAATGTTCAATCATGGCGGTAAATTCGTTGACATCCTGAAAACTGCGATAAACCGAAGCAAAACGGACATAAGCCACATGATCGAGCCCGCTCAATTCCTTCATGACTTTTTCGCCCAACTCACGAGCGGGAATTTCTCGCTCGCCCGTCGCCATTAAATCTTTTTTGATCCGGTTAATGGCCACCTCGATGGCATCGCTTTCTACCGGCCTTTTTTCCAAAGCCCGAAGCATACCGGCGCGCAGCTTGTTTTCGTCAAAAGGCTCGCGGATGCCTTCGCGCTTGATGATGCGCGGCAAACTCAACTCGGCTATTTCATAAGTGGTGAAGCGCTCTTTACACGCACTGCATTCGCGGCGTCTGCGCACCTGATCGCCGTCATTGGCCAGTCTTGAGTCGATGACGCGCGTATCTTGCGCCGCACAAAAAGGACATCGCATACGTTAACCAGTCATTGTAAGCATACGGGGTATGATTTCAGAACCGGCTATTTTACAACACAATCCATGTATTCTTAAATTTATTCCGAACCCGACCGTTGTCATCGATCAGAATACCTGCAAATCAAGCGTGGTGCGAAGTATACTCATCGTAGATCAAAATTCGGTCCTCACCTAGCGTTAGGTGAGGGGGCGAATTTTGAAGTGCGAAAGGTATATAAAACCCTCACAACATTTCCAGCGCCAGCTTCGCCATATTTTTTGAACCTTCGCCCGTTCCCAGTCGTTCCTTGACTTCGGCCAGAGCCGACTGCATCCTATTTTGATAGTCCGGGTCGGTTAAAATTGTGATGATTTCTTCGGCAATTTTCAGGGCGCTGGCATCATGTTGAATCAATTCCTTGACGATGCTTTTGCCTGCAATGATATTGGGCAAACCGATAAAAGGTGTTTTAACCAGCCAGCGACCCAACCAGTAAGTCGGTTCCGCGAGCTTGTAAACAATAACCATGGGTACTTGCAACAATGCGATTTCCAGCGTGGCCGTTCCCGATTTCGTCATCACGGCATCGCAGCACTCGATGGCTTCGTAGGGCTGGTTTTTGATGATGCGGATAGTGATATCCGTTGTATCGAGATAACGGCTTAACAAGGACTCGGAAATGCTTTGCGCCTGCGGCAAAATAAACTGCGCGGCGGGCAGTTTTTCTTTGATCTTCCGGGCTGCCGCCAACATGACCGGCAACAGCCTTTCAACTTCATGGCCTCTACTGCCGGGCAGCAGGCCGATGACCGGCTTTTGGCCATCGAGTTGAAAGTGCCGCAAAGCCTCGACCTTGCCGTAACGAGGCCGAACTTTGTCTACCGAAGGATGGCCGACATAGCGCACGGGTATATTTTCCGCTTCATAATAATCTGTTTCAAAAGGGAATATAACCGCCATCGTGTCGATGACCCGGCCGTATTTTTTGACGCGCCCCGGTCGCCAGGCCCAAACTTGCGGGCTAACGTAAAACAGAACTTTAATGCCGCATTGTTTGGCAAAAGACGCCAATTTGAAATTGAATTCTTTGTAATCGACGCAAACCAGCAAATCAGGACGCTCATCCGCCACCAGCCGCTGCATCATTTTCAATGCCCCATGGATTTGCGGGTAGTGCTTCAACACTTCAAACACGCCTATTACGCCAATCGCGGAAGAATCGTAGCGGACATTGATGCCCGCAGCCCGCATGGCCGCGCCGCCCATACCCAAAGCCTGCAATTCAGGCCGGTGTTTTTTCAGCTCAAGATACATCGCGGCGGCATGTTGCTCGCCCGAGGCTTCACCGGCGCTGAACATAATTCGGGGTGGTTTATGTTGTTTCAGCATAACGCCCTCTCACGATCGATCTCATGCCGTCAAAACATTTCGGATGACACCCGCTATATGCTCGATGCTATCATCGGCCAATGCCGGGCAAATGGGCAGGGACAAGCAATGGGCCGCGACCTGCTCGGTCACCGGCAGCTGTATATCCGCATAAGCCGCTTTAAAGACATTTTGCTTGTGCAGCGGCACCGGATAATAAATCGCACAAGCGATTTGCCTGTCCTGCAATGCGGTTAAAATGTCATCGCGCCGCTCGCATAACAGCGTATATTGGTGATAGACATGCTCGCCCAGGCCATCTTCAGAAGGCGTGAGTAAAGGCAGGTCGGCCAGCAACTGTGAATAACGTTGCGCGCGCGACCGCCGCGCCTGATTGTAGTGATCGATCCATTTCAACTTGGTACGCAAAACCACCGCCTGCATCTCATCCAGACGACTGTTATAGCCGATCACATCATGATAATAGCGCACATCCGAGCCATGGTTTCTGAGCCTTTTCACTTTAGCGGCCGTCTCATCCGATTGCGTGACAACCAATCCGCCGTCGCCGAAAGCACCCAGATTTTTGCTCGGGAAAAAGCTGAAACCGGCGGCATGGCCGATGCTGCCGGTTTGCCTGCCGTTGATTTTGGCGCCGAACGATTGCGCGCAATCTTCTATCAGTTTCAGATTATGGCGGGCGCATAACTGTTCGATACGGGCCATATCGGCAGGCTGACCGAATAAATGTACGGGCATGACCGCTTTGGTTTTGGCCGTAATAGCCCCTTCTATGGCCAAAGGATCGATATTGAAAGTCTTGGGATCGATATCGACGAATACCGGCTTCGCGCCCAGGTAGCAAATGGCTTCGGCGGTTGCAATAAAGGTAAATGCGGTAGTAATTACTTCGTCCCTTGCCCCGATGCCTTCGGCCGCCAGCGCCAGATGCAGGGCATCGGTTCCCGAAGCGACACCGATAGCGTGTTTTACGCCCAGATAGTCAGCGGCTTCTTGTTCAAATGCCTGCACGTTCGGACCCAATATAAACGAACAATCGGCAAGCGTCCGGGCCAAGCCTTGTTCAATTTCATCTTTTATATCGGCGTATTGCGCCTTCAGATTAACCATGGGAATCATAAATTCAAGGGTCTCTTGATAGTTTTGTGGATTATACTCATCGTAGATCAAAATTCAGCCCTTCATCTAGCGTTAGGTGAGGAGCCGAATTTTGAAGTGCAAAAGGTATATTTCAAGGCAATTGGGCCGCAGCATCGGTTTTACAGAACCGATGCGTTTCACTGCGTGAAGCGCATCCTATCGGGCCAACAGTCTGGAAATCTCCAGAGCCGTGGCCAGCGCCTGCCTGCCCTCCTCGCCCGAAACCAAAGGTCGGATTCCGGTTTGGATACAGTGGATGAAATGTTTAATTTCCTCAAGCAGCGCATCGCCATTTTCAAACACCGACTCTTCAGTTTCAATTTCCGGTATACCGGGAAACATTTCTTTCCGTCCGGTACGATGTTTGGTCAGCACCCGGTTTTGAAAATCGATGGAAACATAGGAACTGGGCCGGAACAGGCGCATTTTCCGCTCCAGTTTCATACTGATCCGGCTGGCCGTGACATTGGCCACACAACCATTTTTGAATGCCAGCCGGGCATTGGCAATATCAATCCCCGGTGTCAATACCGCCGTGCCACTGGCATCAATGCGCTCAACTTCTGAGCCGACCAGGGCCAAAATAATATCGATGTCGTGTATCATCAAATCCAGCACCACGCTGACATCGTTCGCGCGTGGATTAAAGGGCGACAAGCGGTGCGATTCGATAAAAAGCGGTTTTTCATCGCTATTGTCAAACCCCAGTACCGCTGGATTGAAGCGCTCAAGGTGTCCCACCTGTAAAACGACACGCTTGCGCCGCGCTGTTTCAATCAGCTCATCGGCTTCGTCCACGCTCACGGTAATGGGTTTTTCCACCAGCACATGCACGCCACTGTCAAGAAAATCCCGGGCGACGGCATGGTGCAAAGTAGTCGGTACGACAATGCTCACGGCATCCACTTGCCCCAGCACCGAGCGATAATCAGTCAAGGCCTGAGCGCCATACCTTGACGCCACATCAGCCGCCGCCACCTGATCGATATCGACCACGGCCACCAGCTCGCAATCGACCAGCGAAGCGTATTTTTCGGCGTGAAATTTACCCAGATAACCTGCGCCAACAACAGCGCATTTCAATTTTTTCATGTATTGATTGACATTTAGACGACAAAATTTCAGGTTGAAAAGCCTTGTTTAACAGTTCCTGCCACAGGACATAAGCGGCATATTGTAAGCGACAGCCCCGTTTTCAGGAAACGTTGTTCGCCAAAAACCGCTCGGCTAAAAACGATACGATAATTGCAACGCGAAAAGATTCCAATGCCGCTTGGTGAGATTGGGGTCGGGATTATCGGCCGCAGGCAGCCATGCGGTGCCGTCGATACGATGAAATTCCGCCCGCAGCATCCAGGAAGAGGACACATCCCAGCGCAGACTGGCCATCCAGTCCTTGGCGAAACCGAGATGGCGAGGCAATCCAACCAAAGCGTTCAGGGAGCCGTCTTTATCGTCCTTGTTCACATAAAGTTCATTGTAACGAACCGAAGCCTGCCACTTCGGCAAAATACGATAATCCGCTTCCACATACCAACTTTGCGCGACCAAACTGCGATTCGGCAAAAACGCACCAAAACGGCGAAGCTCGTACCATTGATGCAGATATTCACCGGTCAGGCTGAGTTTTTCGCCATTATATTGCGCGGAAAAAAGCAAGGGACGAAAACGCGCTTTGCCGGCCTCGAAATTATCGATGGCGGCCGGACGGTATTTTAATTCAAAATCAATAAAACTGACGGCAAAAGCATATTCACCTCCATTGATTTCATAATTCAATTGTGTAGCTACGCCCGGCCTGTTGGCGTCAAAACTCCCCGGTGCGGTGTTACCGAGCACTGATGTCAATAACTCCCGGTCGCTTTGCGGTTGGCCTACGTTCACTTTAAAGGAAAAATCGCCATAATCGCTGATATGATCGAGATAAACAGAGCCGCCATCCGATGACACAAACGATGACCTGGAACGGTCGAAATAAATTCCTTGCGCCAATAAAATACCCGGATGAGTAAATGACACATCCCGGGTTTCATTATACAAACCAAAAGGCACTTTGATTCTACCGCCTCGAATGCCTATCCTGCCGTTTTCATAGGTGTACAAGGTAAGGTCTGCCAGACCGTAGTCCAGACGAAAACTACCTGTATCGACATCACCCGCGCGCCGGTACAAGCCTTGTGCCGCCAGCGTCAGATTATCCAGAGCCTGATAGGACAGATTCAAACCCACTTCGGTTAATCCCGGGGAAATGCCGTCATCACTCTGCCCGTAAAAATTATTATCGGAAGAATGAAAAAAAGCCTGCGTCAAAAACCCATGCAATTGCATGGAATCGGGCAGCCAATCAATAGGATCGGTTGCGTGAGTCGGCAAAGATGCAAAAAACATCACGCCCACCCACACTAATTGGTACTGAAACCGTTTTATTCTATAAATCAATGGCAAAATTTATCTGCTTTAAGGTTCGACCTTAGAATAGGCTGTGCGGTATTGATCGGGTCGATTCAACTATCGAGATGTACTCGGTACATTGGCATTGGCGTGGCACTAAACTTTTGATTATCAAATGAAGCAACGGCACAAGTCTATGATAAACCAATTTTTATTTTATTTCTGTCTATTACTGACCGTTTTCAGCTAATGCCAGCCGCCATATTGCTTGGTCGGATCACCTTTAAAACCCGCTGAAGTACCGGCACCACCCGCTTTCCTGTTCTGACGAATGGCGTTAATGGCGGCTTGCTCCATCATTCATTTTAATCCAGCGCAACCGGTTGGCATTGCTGACTACGGTTAAAGAAGACATGGCCATGGCCGCGCCTGCTATCATCGGATTCAACAAAATACCAAACAGCGGATACAGTACGCCCGCAGCGATGGGAATGCTGAGTGTGTTGTAGAAAAAAGCACCCAGCAAGTTCTGTTTGATATTGACAACCGTGGCTTTCGATAAGGCGATGGTTTCCGGAACTTTAAGCAACGAGCCTTGTAAAATCACAACATCGGCGCTTTCGATCGCAACATCGGTTCCGGTGCCGATAGCCAGACCGACATCGGCCTGTGCCAGTGCCGGGGCATCATTGATACCGTCTCCCACCATGCCGACGATGGCGCCGGTTTGTTGCAATTCTTTCACTACCGACGCCTTGTCCTGAGGCAGAACCTGCGCCCTGACTTCGGTTATCCCGGCTTGCCTGGCGATTGCGCGGGCGGTGACTTCGTTGTCACCGGTCACCATGATGATACGCACGCCCAGATTTTTAAGTACGCCAATGGCTTTGGCCGAATCTTTTTTGATCGGATCCGAAACGGCGATTATCCCTGCCAGATTGTCATCCACCGCCAGCAGCATGGGCGTTTGCCCCAGCGTTGAAAGTTCCGCCAGGTTTTGTTTCAATGCTGAATAGTCGATATTCTTTTTGTCCATGAGCTCGGCATTGCCTAAAGCAACTTTCCGGTCTCCGATTTCCGCGCTGACACCAAATCCGGACATGGCTTCAAAATGCTCGGTCTTGTCCAGTTTGAGTTGACGCAGCTTTGCCTCTGCGAGAATTGCGGCGGCGAGCGGGTGTTCGGAGCCGGATTCGATACTTGCGGCTAATTGCAAAACCGCTTGTTCCGTGTAATCACCGACCGCTACAAGCGTTGACACCACAGGCTTTCCTTCCGTCACCGTGCCGGTTTTATCCAGAATCAGGCAACTCAGTTTACCGGCGCTTTGCAAGGCCGCGCCATTACGGATCAGGATACCCGACTGCGCGGCTCGTCCGACCGCGACCATGACTGAAATCGGTGTCGCCAGGCCCAACGCACAGGGACAGGCGATGACCAGCACCGTCATGGATGTCACGAAAGCATAGCCCAAAGCGGGGTCAGGGCCAAAGTTATACCAGATTAAAAAAGTGAGTACCGACAACACCACGACAACCGGTACGAAGATACCGGAAATTTTGTCCGCCAGACGGGCAATTTCCGGCTTGCTGCCTTGTGCCTGACGCACGCTGTCAATGATTTGCGCCAACGCCGTATCCCGACCGATGCGCTTGGCTTCAAACAGAAAGCTGCCTTGCTGGTTCATGGTGCCGGCCGCCACATCAGAACCTTCGGTTTTTTCAACTGCAATCGGTTCACCCGTCAACATCGATTCATCGATTAACGAATGACCTTCGATGACGACACCATCCACCGGAATTTTCTCGCCCGGACGCACTCTGAGAATCTCACTCAGACCCACTTGTTCAATAGGAATATCAAGCTCCTGACCGTCCCGAATGACTCGGGCGGTGCGTGGCTGTAAACCGATCAGTTTTCGGATGGCGCTGGAGGTTTTGCCTCGGGCCAGTGTTTCCAATGCCGAGCCCAGATTGATGAAAGCCAGAATGACTACCGAAGCTTCAAAATAAGCGTGCGTAGCCAATGACGGCAGACTTTTCGAATAATCGATGATAATACAGGAATAAAGCCAGGCTGAGCCTGTGCCCAGAGCAATCAGCGTATCCATGTTGGCCTGACCTGAACGCATCGCTTTAAGGGCGCCGCTGTAAAAATGTCCGCCCGAATAAATCAGAATGACCAGCGTCAATAACGCCACCTCGGGCCAGAACCAAAAGCCCGCTTCCGAACCGATGGCAGGAATCCAGTCCCAATAGCCCGCCAGCATTAAAGTGGCGCCAAAAGCACCGGCGACCGCCGCTTTTTTCATTAAAGCCTTGTAGCGTGATAATTCCTGCCGTTCCTGCTCAGCCGGGTCTTCGAACCCTTCCATCACCGCCGCGTCGTAACCGGCCGCAACAACCGCCTGTTTCAACAGCAGGGTATCCGCCGCGCCTTTGACCAAAGCCGAATGATCGGCAAAATTGACCGCAACTTCAAAGACACCTTCGACAGCGGCCAGCGCCCCTTCGACGGCGCTGACACAACCTGCGCAACGCATACCTGAAATGGATAAACGTACTTCACGGCTTGCAGCGTTTGTATCGGCTTCTGTATTCATAAAAAGTTGCCCGGTCAAAATATCCTATTGAAAAACTAACGAGACACCATCAAGAATGTCTCGTTTCCACGCACTGCTTTCACTACACTAAGGTTAAAGATTAACCTTTCAGGGACCGACAAGCTATCAAGCTTTGCAGGGTGAACGCAGACCGTTCGTATGAACAGCCGATTTATACGTCAAATACCGCTTTCAGCGTTGGCGCATCCAGTATCCTGTCTATCCAGTGCTCAAGCTGGTCGGTGCTGGCCTCGGCCAGTTGCTGTTCGGC
>PGZD01000089.1 GCA_002843155.1 Gammaproteobacteria bacterium HGW-Gammaproteobacteria-3 | reverse complement strand
AAAATGGAACATTGGTTTGATGTTTCCCAATGGGTTCATCTTGCGTGAGGAGCCGTGTACGGATCCGTACGCACGGTTCTGTGGGCAGACGGAGGCCGCAGCCTCCTCTGACCCGATGTTTTTGTTGGGTCAGACCGTTACGCGTGGGCACGAACAGCATGTGCCCCCTATCTGGCTTTCAATATCTTATGGTTACAAAATGTTAAGGCTGGGTTAATTCAGTCCCAATTTTTTAAGCCGGTAATGTAACGATTTGAACGATAGCCCCAATTGTTCTGCGGCGCTGGCTTTGTCCCATTGCGTACTTTCAAGGGCGGCGACCAGCACTTTTTTTTCGATAGCGGGCAAATAATCTTCAAGCGAAGTTTGCGCCGGATCGAGTTCCGGCGCATTTTCGGCACCATTCGAAGCGCTCGGTAAATTAAGGTCTTCCACTTCAATGGTTTTGCCGTCACTCAGTGCCATGGCGCGTTCGAGAATATTTTCCAGCTCCCGGACATTACCCGGAAAAGCATAATGTCTCAGCGCCAACAACGCGGCCTCCGATAAGGGTGGCTGCTGTTCACTGCTTTTGTTGAGCGTGGCCAGAATATGCCGGGTAAGCTGGATAATATCATCACCGCGCTGACGTAACGGCGGTATGTTAAGATCGATGACATTGATGCGGTAGTAAAGGTCTTGCCGAAATTGTCCGGTCTGTACCATTTGACCTAAATCGCGGTGGGTAGCGCTGAGAATACGGACATCGACCGGAATTTCTTGTGAGTCACCGACTTTACGTACTTTTTTTTCCTGAATGGCGCGCAATAACTTGACTTGCAGCGATTGCGGCAAATCCGCAACTTCATCAAGGAATAAGGTGCCGGATTCCGCCGCTTGAAACAATCCGGTTTTATCGGCGATAGCACCGCTGAAACTGCCTTTTCTGTGGCCGAAAAATTCACTTTCCATGAGTTCATGGGGAATGGCTCCGCAATTGACCGCGATAAAGGGTTTATCGGAACGCGGACTTTGCTGATGGATAAGCCGGGCTACCAACTCTTTGCCGGAACCGGATTCGCCGCTGATATAAACCGGCGCCTGGCTGCGCGCCAACTTTTCGATTTTACTCCTGACTTGACACATGGCGGCTGATTCGCCGAGCAAGATATGCCGCGTGCGTTTGTCTTTGCTGTTGACTTCAGGGCGCAACAGCAAGGCTTTGCTGATAATCTGGCGTAACACCGGCAAATCGAGCGGCTTGGCTATAAAATCGAAAGCTCCGGCTTTCATGGCGCGGATAGCGGTATCCATACTGCCGTGAGCGGTAATGACGGCGACCGGTGTCGGCTTATCGCCCAATTGTAAGTATTCAACCAGATCGAGACCGTCGCCATCCGGCAGTTTCATGTCGGTCAGACACAAATCGAATCGGTGCTGTTTTAATAAAGTCCGGGCGGTTTTAAGGCATTCAGCGCTCAGTGTTGTTACATCCATGCGCTCCAGCGTGATTTCCAGTAACTCGCGGATATCCGGTTCATCGTCTACAATTAGGGCCTGCGGTTTTTTCATAATGCAATTATAGTTTGTTCGGCATTGGTCAGACAAAGTCTGAAGCAACTTTTTCCGGTCTCGGTCAGATGATAACTGAGTTGTGCCTGATTGAGTTCGGCCAGTTCTCTGGAAATATAGAGGCCAAGACCGGTACCATTGGCGGAAGTTGTGAAAAACGGTTCAAACAAATGTTTTTGTTGCTCAGGGTCGATACCGGAACCGGCATCGATGATTTCAAGACAGGGCGCTTGTTCCAGTTGGCGCGCCGACAGCGTGATGGGCTTGAGTTCGGGGTGACCGTATTTTAGTGCGTTAAGGCATAAATTGTCGAGAATCTGTTTCAGATGGGCAGGATCGATCAAAGCATACAAAGGTACGGGTTCGATACATTTACTGAAGGTGGCAGGCGGTAGATTATGTTCTAATATGAAACAATGCAGATAATCATTGAGCCAATGATCCAGATTGATTTTTTTACGATTCGAAGCATTGCGTCGGGACAGTTGCAAAATATCTTCAATGATTTGATTGACCCGGCGTGAATTTGTCTGGATGATTTCGGTCAGGCGCAGGTCTTGTCTGGAAAGCTCCGGGTTTTCCGACAGCAATTGCCCGGCGTGGCTGATAGCGCTCAGAGGATTGCGGACTTCATGCGCGATACTGGCGGTCAAGCGGCCCAGCGATGCCAGTTTACTTTGTTGCAATCGCTGATTATACAGGGCGCTGTTTTCCAGAATGAGCATGTGCAAAACTTCTTGTTCTGTCGGCAAGAGCATGAAGCGCACTGGAATTTCCGGCTGGCCCGGCACGGGCAGCAGGACAAAGTCCTGGCCGGGGTCATGCAGCCAAAGACTGAAGGCTAACGCCAGGTCTTCCGAGATTTGATCGAGATTGCCGGGCATCGACTCTAACTGCGCAAGATTCAATGCGGCACTATTGCTCATCTGAATTTGCCGGTTTTTGTCGGCGATAATGATGCCGGATTGCAAATGTTGAATGATATATTGGTTGAGTTCCTCCAGTTGATAAATGGTTTTCTGCTGTTGACGGGCCAAGGCGACGGTTTCTTCAGTGCGCCGGGCCAACACATGGGACAGTAAGGCAATGGCAAAAAATGAGGCGCCTAGCATCCCGGCATAAGTGAAAGAGCTATCCGCAAAACTATGGGTTTGTATGGCGTAAATTTGTTCGGCCAAAATGGCCAGACTGGCGATGGCGGCGAACAGCATCGCGCAACGCCCGCCGATCAGCAAGCCGCCGGAAGCTATCGAAACGGCCAATAAAATACCCACACCGCTGGTGATGCCGCCCAAGGCATGCATAATCAGCGTGATGATGACGATGTCGGTAAAAATAAACGTTTGCGCCTGCACGGTATAGCCGGTCAGACGTCCAAAAATACAGACGGCGGAAAAGAGCGTTAAAATCAGATAGATATTGGTGCTGTAACCGAACAGCACGGTGTCATGTGAGCCTAAGACAGTAGTACCCAGATGGCTATAAAACATCGTGATGAACAGACCGGCCAGCAGCAGCCGGTAACCCAGGAATACTTTGAGCAATAACCAGGCCTGCTTGACGGGAATAGCATGGCCTTTGGAAAAAGGGCAGGGGTAGATTGCCGCAACCGCTCCCGGCGTTGCCCTGGCTCCTCCATCCCTGGAGTCGACGCCGATGTGGATGCTGGATTTGTTTTTAGCCATAGTGGTATAGAATTAGCGTTTTGCTGTGACTTGGGTAAAATGCTCTCTGCAAAGTACAGCAAGTAGACTTGATTCAACAATAGAAAGCGAAACCCACTCTACACGAATAATTGAAACCGCATATCATCACGAACCTTTCCCCAGCGCCAGGAAATTATCATGAATATCCACGAATATCAGGCTAAACAGTTATTTAGGCTCTATGGCATTGCCGTGCCCGAGGGAGGGCCTGCGGAAACTGCCGCCCATGCCGAACAGGTCGCCCGTGAATTAGGCGGCAAGGCTTGGGTCATCAAGGCACAAGTTCACGCGGGAGGGCGGGGCAAGGCCGGTGGCGTGCACATTGCCGATAGTTACCAGCAAGTCACCGCTTTCAGCCGCAAACTGCTGGGCACCCGGCTGGTGACTCAACAGACCGATGCCGAAGGCTTGCCGGTCAATACGCTGTATGTGGAACAAACCAGCAATATCGATAAGGAATTCTATCTCAGCGCATTGGTGGACAGAAGCAGCGAGCGGATAATTTTCATCGCTTCGGCCGATGGCGGCATGGATATAGAAGAAGTAGCGGCGACCACGCCGGAGCGCATTGTGAGCATCGCCATCCATCCCGCCGCAGGCCTGCAATCGTATCAATGCCGGAAAGTCGCCTTTGCGCTGGGTTTGAGCAGCGAGCAATTCCGGCCACTGGAAAAAATCATGTCCGGGATGTACCGGCTGATGCTCGAAAAAGACGCCAGCCAGATCGAAATCAATCCTTTGATAAGCACCGATACCGGCGCCCTGATAGCGGTAGACGCCAAAATCAATTTCGACGACAATGCCGTGGCCGCGCACGCCGATATTACCGCGCTGCGGGACCCGGGCCAGGAAGATGAAAAGGAGCACAGAGCGCAGCAGTTCGGCCTCAATTACATTACGCTGGACGGTACAATCGGCTGCATGGTCAATGGCGCAGGGCTCGCCATGGCGACCATGGATCTGGTTAAACTGAAAGGCGGGCGCCCCGCCAACTTTCTCGATGTCGGCGGCGGCACCAATCCGGAAAAAGTGGCGGAAGCGTTTAAATTGATTTTGGACGATCCCAACGTCAAAGCCGTGTTGGTCAATATTTTCGGCGGTATCGTCAAATGCGATGTTATTGCCGAAGGCATTATCGCCGCTGTCAAGGATGTGGGCGTCAAAATACCGGTCGTGGTCAGGTTGGAAGGCACCAATGCCGAAGCGGGCAGGACGATGCTGAGCGCGTCCGGGCTGAATCTTATCCCGGCCGATGATTTATCGACGGCCGCGCAACAAGTAGTCGCATTAGCGGAGGGTTTATGAGCATACTGATCGATCGGCAGACAAAAGTCATTTGCCAGGGCTTTACCGGCAAACAAGGCACATTCCACTCACTGCAAGCTTTGGACTATGGGACGCAACTGGTCGGCGGCGTCACGCCGGGACGAGGCGGGCAGGAACATTGCGGACTGCCGGTATTCGACACGGTGGAACAGGCGGTACAAACTACCGGCGCGAGCGCCACAGTCATTTATGTGCCGCCCTTTTATGCGGCGGATGCGATTCTGGAAGCTTTTGATGCCGGTATCAAAGTGATTGTCTGCATCACCGAAGGCATTCCGGTTTTGCACATGCTACGGGTCAAAGCGGCCATGGCCGGTTCCGACGCGGTTCTGATCGGGCCCAATTGTCCCGGCATCATCACACCGGGCGAATGCAAAATCGGCATTATGCCGGGCTTTATTCACCAGCCGGGCAAAATCGGTATCGTGTCCCGTTCCGGCACCTTGACTTATGAAGCGGTACATCAGACCACGCGCGAGGGTTTGGGGCAAAGCACTTGTGTCGGTATCGGCGGCGACCCGATTCATGGCATGACCTTCAGTGATGTGATTCGCCGCTTTCAGGACGACCCGCAAACCCAGGGCATCGTCATGGTCGGTGAAATCGGCGGCAACGAAGAAGAAGAGGCGGCGGACTATATCAAAGCTCATGTCACTAAACCGGTGGTCGGTTATATCACCGGGCAAACCGCGCCGCCGGGCAAGCGCATGGGTCACGCCGGCGCCATTGTCACCGGCGGCAAAGGCACCGCCGCCGGAAAAGTGGCGGCGATGACGGCGGCCGGTATCGAAATGGTCAGTTCGCCGACGGATATAGGTGTTGCCATGAAACGCTGTTTTAGCTGACAGTCGGGTCATTTTTAAATAATGATGCTCAAAATAGCCTTGGCGCAAGTCAATTTTCTAGTCGGCGACATCGACGCCAATGCCGCTGAAATAATTCGGACATCGCTTCATGCGCGTGATAGCCTCAAAGCCGATCTGATCGTATTTCCCGAATTGGCGGTTACAGGCTATCCGCCCGAGGATTTATTACTGCGGGCTGATTTTATAAAACAGGCCAACCGCGCGATCGAAACGGTGGCGTCTGGAATTGAAGGCATCGATGTGGTTTTGGGATTCCCCGAGTTGCTTGATGGAAATCTCTATAACAGTGCGGCGGTATTGCGCGGCGGCCGGATGGTGGCGTGTTATCAAAAAAATGTATTGCCGAATTACGGCGTGTTCGATGAACAGCGTTATTTTAAAGCCGGTGTGGGGCCTGTGTTATTTGAAGCCAACGGCGTCAAACTCGGCCTGACGATTTGTGAAGATATTTGGCAGCCGGGTATCATCGAAACTAACCGCAAGGCAGGTGCGCAAATCATTCTGACGCTGAACGCTTCGCCGTTTCATGCCGGTAAAATTCATCAACGCGAACAAGTGGTTTGTGAACAAGCCAAAACGGCTCAGGTACCACTTGTTTATGTGAATCAGATCGGCGGTCAGGATGAGTTGATATTTGATGGTGCCTCTTTTGTCGTAGATGCTTCGGGCGAAGTAGTGTTTCGCGCCGAAGAATTTAAAGAGCAGGCCGGCGTGGTCGAGTTTATCGATGGCAAGCCACTTAAAACTACCTGCGCGCCTTTATACAACAGAGTTTCCAGCGAATATCAGGCGTTGGTGCTGGGCATTCGGGATTATGTGCGCAAAAACGGTTTTTCAGGCTGTGTGCTGGGTTTGTCCGGTGGCATTGATTCGGCCCTGGTGTTGGCTTTGGCGGTCGATGCTTTGGGTGCGGACAAAGTCGAGGCGGTTTTGATGCCGTCCCGTTATACCCAGGCCATGAGCCTGGAAGATGCCGCGCTGGAAGCCGAAGCTTTGGGCGTGCATTATCACACATTGGCCATCGAGCCGGTGGTCGGCGCTTTTTCCGAACTGTTAGCCGGGCTTTTTGCCGGTAGCGCCAGGGATGCGACCGAAGAAAATATTCAGGCCCGGTGCCGGGGCGTTATTTTGATGGCTATTTCCAATAAGCAAGGGAAACTGCTGCTGACAACCGGCAATAAAAGCGAAATGAGTGTCGGTTATGCAACGCTTTATGGCGACATGGCAGGCGGCTTTGCACCGATCAAGGATGTGCCGAAACTGCTGGTTTATGAATTGGCGCGTTATCGCAATTCACTGTCACAGGTGATACCCGAGCGCGTGTTGACCCGGCCGCCTTCGGCTGAACTTGCGCCCGATCAGATCGATGCCGATTCCTTGCCGCCCTACGAAGTGCTCGACCCCATTCTGGAACGTTATGTGGAATGGGATCAAGCCGCAGGCGATATAATCGCGGCCGGATTCAAACGTGAAGATGTGGTCAGGGCGATCAGTTTAGTGGATAAAAATGAATACAAGCGCAGGCAGTCGCCGCCCGGTATCCGGATAACGCCCAAAGCTTTCGGACGCGATAGACGTTATCCTATTACTTCGGGTTATCGCGGAATATAACTTCCTTTTTCAATATCGATCAACAAGAATAAAATCGAATGAAACAGCGAATAATGCGGTATGGATGGCTGATGGTTTTGGCGACCTTTTCAGCGCTGGCGGCAGACCGGTATCAGATTGAATTGATAGTATTCGCGCAAAACCCGCCCAATACCGAATGGCTGGATCAAACCCAAAGCCTGATCGAGTGGCCGCCCGGTGTCGTCGATGTGTCGGCATTCGCACCTGTCAGCCGCCAAAACAGACTTCTGAATACCGCTTATGGCGTATTATCGGGAAATGCGAGTTACCGGCCTTTGCTGCATGTAGCCTGGATTCAGGCAATTGACCCCGACAACATCGGCGAGGCGGTGCGTGTGCGAGACTCAGAGGGTCTGGTTAACGGCTTCGTCCGTGTCCAGCGCGGCCAATATTTAAACTTGATCGTCGATTTGGAATACCAGCCGGACGCAGGGCGCTATTATCGATTGCACGAAAAGCGCCGGATCAAGTTCAATGAAACGCATTATCTGGACCATCCCAAATTGGGCGTGGTCGCCAGGGTCAGTCCGCGATGAGCGCCGGGCTGCAAAGCGCAAATTTGCAAAACCGTAGGTTTCTGCCATTTATTTTCAGTAAAATACGGCTACAATTATTATTTTTCAGACTTTGTTACCCTATTATCATTATGCCAAACTCAGAGCAATCCCAGTCATTAGAGCTGAAAGATCTGGAAGATAAACTGGATCATCTCATCGAGCAATATCATTCAGTGAAAACAGAAAACCATTCCCTTAAAATCAAACAGGAAGAACTGGTTCGTCAAAAAGCCAAGCTTCTGGAAAAAACCACATTGGCCAGAACCCGGGTCGAAGCCATGATTACGCGTTTAAAAGCAATGGAACATGGCGCATGAGTAACAATGTCACGCCGATTACCATCACCATACTGGGCAAGGATTACAAAATAGCCTGTGCTGTCGAAGAACAAAGCGGCTTGATGCAATCCGCCCGGCAACTCGATGCCCAGATGCGCAATATCAGGGATTCCGGCAAAGTAAGCGGCGCCGACCGTATCGCTGTGATGGCCGCATTGAACCTCGCTCATGAGTTACATATCGCTGAAAACAAAAATCAGCAATTGGAACGTGATTTGACTGAAAGCTTAAAAAAAATGAGCCATAAAATAGAAAATGTTTTGGAAAACCCGGAAACGCGCTAAAATAAAACCCTGTATCTCCTGCGGCGATACGAGGACGGGCTGGGTGTTTCCTGAACCTATTTTTGCCCAGGGAATTTTTTTTCAGTATTGGTGTGCATACCCGCTTTAAGTGGGGAGTCTGATATGCTGAATGAATTCCCACTTGAACTTTCGGTTCAAGGACGAAAGCCCGTCACGGCGCAGGCGGGAGATACGGTTTTTGTTTTCTCCCATGAACGGCATCGCCGTGTCTGTTTGGTGCATTTAAGCCATTGATGCACAAAATCAAGGCATTTACACCGTTTCACTCAACCTTTCAAGCGGTCTTTTATCCGCTCAAGTGCCCGTAACGCGAATCAAGCGCAGGTTTGCGTGTGTTTATTAAAATTGGCGTAATTCTTGCGTGTCATTTTATAACTATCGGGGGCAACTTCAGTCCTTGGTCATCAAATTTTCATCAACCTTGTTTACACTGATTCTGCCCCAATATTTTGATTGGTTAGGTTGCTTGTCCAGCACCTAAATTGGCTATGATTTTGAATCATAGCCAATGCCCTATGGAATTCAGGTGCCGGGCAAGCCCAAGCCGTTTGTCGTTATTCCGGAATTGGATTTATATCGGATTTTTCGAATTCCAAAGCGGTTTATAACGTTTTATCGTAATGGCAAACCTTGTTAAGCTGATACCGCATGATGCCAAGGCCGGTTGTTCCGGTTGTTCCGGTTGTTCCGGTTGTTTAAGATTGTCTTCACCAGTGTCGGCTAGAATGACATGGCGTTGTAATTCTCTATCCTGATTAAGGAGGATAAATTTATGTTAAGCCAAATCACCGCTCTTACCGAATATGCGGCATCCAATCTGACTTGGCCCCGCATAACTTCAGGCGAATGGGCGAGCTTCGCCTTGCTGATGGTTTTTGTTGTCCTGACGGCGATCGAGCGTCACAAGCCTGACAGAAAATGGCCGCAACATCGGCAGAAACAGTCTCGCCGCACCAATATCGGCTTTTTGATGCTAAACAGCTCGCTGTTGTCGTTGCTATCCGCTTCATCATTATATCTGGTAGCTGAACAGAACGCTTATCAGGGCTTATTGGGGCGCTTGTCTAATCCCTGGCTGAAAGCCTGCGTGTCGTTTTTATTGCTCGACCTGATTTTTTATCTCTGGCATAAGGCCAGCCATAGTTTTGACGGCTTGTGGCTGTTTCACCGGGTGCATCATAATGATCCGTATCTGAATGTTTCGACAGCGTTCAGGATTCATCTTGTTGAATTATTGGTCGCCACCGGCCTCAAGGCGGCTTACATTATCGCGTTAGGGGTTGAACCGGCTCTGGTGTTTGCCTATGAAGCGCTGATGATGACATTCGTCATGTTTCATCACACGAATATTTCATTCGCGGGTGAAAAATGGCTGGGTAAACTGTTTATCGTGCCGTATCTACACCGCGTTCATCACTCGACTTTACGCGTTGAGCATGACAGTAACTACGGTGCAGTATTGTCCGTTTGGGATCGCCTGTTCGGAACCTTGATTGAAATCGATCCTGTGTCGATCGGCATCAAAGGGCGTTCACCGCAAACCGTGCTCGAACTGGTGAAATTCGGTTTTACCGGCAGCGTCCAGCCTGAATTCAATGAACCTGCGGCCTGCTTCGATATCCGCTCGATGATTGCCGAAGCGGCTTACTACAAAGCCGAAAAACGCGGTTTTTATCCCGGTTATGAATTAGGGGACTGGTTCGCAGCGGAAACTGAAATAATCGAACAGGTTTATCAAGCTCCGGTGCTTTCCAGTCCCGTTAAAAAGCCGGTCAAAAAACCCTTCGGTCAGGCGTTGCTGGATTTTTTTAGACCTGGCTTGACCTGCAACTCAGCCGTTGTTGAATCGATGGCCGCGCGGAGTATATAGGGCTGTAGGATGATGACATGGACTCCTCCCCACCCCTAGCGGTGTCATAATGCACCTGAGAAATTAAACGGGACAAAGAGGAGTCCAAAATGAATCGTAACGTA
>PGZD01000088.1 GCA_002843155.1 Gammaproteobacteria bacterium HGW-Gammaproteobacteria-3 | reverse complement strand
ATAGGGTTCTTTTTCATGGCACGATCTCCAGTCAGGGTAGGGCTCAGGTTCGACTAACCGAAGGGTCAAAAGTTGCTGAGACTTATGGGTAATCAGGAAGTGTTAAAAAACTGCATTTCTAATGACTCCCGCGCTCTGCGCCCATCATTATCTACATCCCCCAAGCCGGATGTGGCAGGCGGAGAAGCGCTGATGCGCTCCGGGACATAAGGTGGATTCGCTAACGCTTATCCACCCTCTCAAACTGCTCGTGCAAGCCTAAAACACGTTCTTACGCATCAGTTTCGTGCAAAACTTCCCATTCCGCAGCAAGATTAAAAAATAGCTTTCCTTAGCGGAAAATATCAGCTAGTTTTATACTCAACATAGCGCGATTGGCGACTCTTCATGTAGTGTATGTGGGTGAAAGCACCAGTTCTCCGCTATTTTAAGTTTATATGGAAAAATAGTATCAGCGAGGAGTTTATCATGACTACAGTTACCGACCCCGTCATCGACAGATGGTATAAAGATGTCGAAAACAATCTGGCGTTTAAAATTGTCGCAATCGATGACAATGACGACGCCATTGAAGTGCAATATTTGAACGGTGAAATAGGCGAATACGACAGCGACAGTTGGTATAATTCCACCATCGATTACATAGAAACGCCGGAAGATTGGAGCGCGCCCTATGAAGTGGAAGATGATGATTTGGGTTATTCCGACTTCGACGAGCACCGGCCCAACAAAGAAGACCTTAACTTCAACGATTATCTGGATTAACAGGATTTTCATTAAATGAAAATGAGCGCCCGGGAGTTCCTGGACTGGGAAGCCAAAAGCATTACTTTGCTGGCCATGTCCGGCGCCGGTAAAACGACTTTGGCCAACAAACTGCCTAAGGACAAGTGGTTTCATTATTCCGGCGATTACCGTATCGGAACCAAATATCTGGATGAACCGATCCTGGATAATATCAAACGCCGCGCCATGGCCGTGCCGTTTTTACGCGAACTGCTCATTTCCGATTCGATTTACATTCGCAACAATGTCACGGTGGAAAATCTGACGCCGGTTTCCAGTTTTCTCGGTAAAATCGGCGATTCTCAAATGGGAGGGTTGACTTTAAAAGAATTTAAACGTCGGCAGAAATTGCATCTTGAAGCGGAAATTGCGGCTATGAAAGATGTCCCCGATTTTATTCATAAAGCCGAGGATATCTATGGTTACAAGCATTTTATCAATGACGCTGGCGGCAGCGTTTGCGAATTGGATTGCCCTGAAATATTGGAGACTTTAGCCGAACATACTCTGATCCTTTACATCGAAATCCCACCTGATCTGGAGCAAACGATCATCCGGCGCGCCAAAGCCGAGCCCAAGCCCTTGTATTATCGTGAAGCTTTTCTCGATGAAAAACTGGCGCAGTTTATGTCGCAACACCATTATGAAAATCCCGACCTGATCCCCCCTGATCAGTTTGTCAGTTGGGTATTCCCTGAATTGTTCGCCTCGCGTTTGCCCCGCTATGAAGCCATAGCCCGGCGCTATGGCTATACCGTTAGCGCCAACGATAGCGCGCAAGTTAAAAACGAAAATGATTTTATCCATCTGGTTGCCAAAGCTATCGCGCAGCAGACAGAATCCCGAGCCAATCAATGCCTTTAGTCGCCCATACTGATTTGCCCACTTTTCAGCGACTGCGCGATGAAGGCGAGGAAATTCTAAGTCCCGAACGCGCCAGTCATCAGGACATCCGGGAAATGCATATCGGCCTGCTGAATATGATGCCCGATGCCGCGTTGGAAGCGACGGAAAGGCAGTTTTTCCGGCTGGTTGGCGCGTGCAACCAAATTACCCAGTTTCATGTTCACCCGTTTACCATTGACGGGCTGCAACGAAGCGCCGAAGCAAAGGCTCACATCGACCGTTACTACGAGTCTTTTGCCACCATCAAGAAAGAAGGTTTGGATGCACTGATTATCAGCGGCGCCAATGTTACTCAGCCGCATCTGGAGCTGGAAGACTTCTGGCAACCTTTGACCGAAGTGTTTGACTGGGCCCGGCAGCAAGTAACCTCGATTCTTTGCTCCTGTCTGGCTACACATGCTTTGATTCAGTATTGTTATGGGTTGGAACGCACCCGTTTGCCAGCCAAGCGCTGGGGCGTTTTTGCGCATAAGGTGATTGATCGCAAACATCCGCTGGTGACCGAAATCAATACCCGTTTCGATGTTCCGCACTCGCGATATAACGAAATATTTCAGCAGGATATGATACAGAAAAATCTTAAAGTGCTGGTCGCCAGTAAAGAGGCCGGCGTTCATCTGGCGGTAAGCCCGGACGGCTTTCGCTGTGTATTTTTTCAAGGTCATCCGGAATATGACGACATCAGCTTGTTCAAAGAATATAAACGCGAAATCATGCGCTTTTATCAGGGGGAAATTGACGAATATCCACCATTTCCGGCGCATTACTTCAATGATGCCGTTCAACGCATTTGCACGGATTACAAATTACATGTCCTTGCCAGCCGCCACAACAGCCAGCCGCTTAAAGCGTTTCCCGAACAAGATGTGCTGCAATATATCGACAATACCTGGCGGGATACTGCCAGAGCCGTGTTCGACAACTGGCTGGGAAAAATTTATCAAATCACCAACCAGGATAGACGCATTCCGTTCATGGCGGGTGTCGATCCCGACAATCCTTTAGGTCTGTAATGCACGAGCAATTTTTACAACTGGCAGTGGGGCTTGCCAATAACAGTGTCAACACGGGTGAAGGCGGGCCTTACGGCGCCGTTATCACCAAAGATGGTGAAATTATCGCCGCCTGCACCAATAAAGTCACGCGCAGACTCGACCCTACCGCACATGCGGAAGTCATGGCGATTCGCGAGGCTTGCCGGAAGCTCAACGATTTTCAACTACAAGCTTGTACGCTATATACCAGTTGCGAACCCTGTCCGATGTGCCTGGGCGCTATTTATTGGGCCAGACTGGAACGGGTGTATTTTGCGTGCAGCCGCCAGGATGCGGCGGCGGCGGGGTTTGATGACAGTTTCATCTACGATGAGATTCCCCTCGCTCCCGCTGAACGCAGTATTCCGATGTTGCGCCTGAATCTTGATGACGCCTGTAAACCTTTTGAATTATGGCATGACAAAGCCGATAAAATACCTTATTAGCGAGTGATTCGCAGCAGAGGATAATTGTCGCGATGCTTGCATGTCACTCTTACATAAAATCCCTTTATGGCTAAACCGGCCACAACCCGCAAGCGGGGCGGCGTAAAACCCGGACCCAAGCTAAAATCGCAGGCGCACATAAGACGTCCATCCCGTCCCCCCGGTCAATTCAAACGCAACGTATGGTTGACTCTATTGGAAGTGTTCGGCTTGCTGGTTGTCGTCACCTTGGCCATTATCGTCCTGCTCGGCTATTCGTCAATCTGGTTTTCCGGCACCCGATTGCTGACCAGCTTATTGCCTTTTGCTGCTGGAATACTGGGATTGGTCGTGTTATCCGCAGGTTTTCTGGTGCTATGGTGGAAACTCAGCCGGTTTTGTCGGGACAGGATGGCGGTGTTGCCCGCTCTGTTATCGGTGAGTCTGGCAGTGTTGACGGCATGGACGGTCACTCGGGGCGAATTCGCCTTGGCGTATAGCCATTTCAGAACGCTGGTCGGCGGTAAGCAAGAGGCCCGACGCATGACGCTCGCACATCAGGTTTACGCAGCTTACCGCCGCTATGATACACGGCAGTTACAACGCTTGATTCAACGTGGACAGACTTACAAGGCCGACATCGAAGCGGCGGCAAAAGCGTTTGATATCGATGCCGATCTTTTACAGGGCGTGGCTGCGGCGGAATCTTCGTTTATTCCCAGAAGCAGCCGGGATGGCGGATATGGATTGTTTCAGATAACCCGGACGCCGAAAGCGGCAATGACCCAGGCACGGAAATATCTTGCCGTGGACAAGCCCTCTGTCAGGATTAACCGGCATAACACCTTCATTGCGGCCGCTACTTTACGGCACTATTTACAGGAAATGAACGGCGACCTGTTTTTGGGTCTTCTGGCCTATAATATCGGCCCTGCCAACGGCGGCTTGCGTTTTATCATGCAAAAATACGGCGCCAGCGATTTTGTTACGATTCAACCGTATTTGCAAAAATGGCCCAGAGATTATCCGATTCGGGTTTTATCGTTCGCGCTGGCGTTCAGGATTTGGCAACAGACGGGCAAGCTGCTGGCCTATGAGCAAGCCGATAACGCCGTGCGTATTCAGCGCATGGGCATACCGGGCTTGCTGCGGGAGTTTTGAGTCAAGGGCGCTTTATGCCAGCAGATTGATCAAAATATGCTCATAAATGGCGGATAACTCGGCCAGGTCGGTTATGCCGATATGTTCGTTGATTTTGTGGATACTTTCATTGAGCGGCCCGAGTTCGATGACTTGCGCGCCGGTTGGGGCAATGAAGCGTCCATCCGAGGTACCGCCGCCGGTGTCGTATACCGTGTCAAAACCGGTTACGGTTTTAATCGCGGCATGGGCGGCGTCGGTCAGGGCGCCGGGCTGAGTCAAAAAGGGCTGGCCCGACAGTCGCCATTGCAAATCGCAGCTAAAATCATATTTATCCAGAATGGCATGAATGCGTTGCTTGATGATTGTATCGCTGAGTTCGGTGCTAAACCGCAGGTTGAACTGCACTTCAAGCGTTCCGGGAATGATATTTTCCGCGCCGGTGCCGCTATTGATATTGGAAACTTGCAGGCGGGTCGGCGGAAAAAAGCGGTTGCCGTCATCCCATACTTCATCAGTCAGTTCTTTTAAAGCGGGGGCAAAACCATGAATCGGATTGTCCGCTTTTTCCGGGTAAGCGACATGGCCTTGAATGCCATGCACCGTCAATTTGGCGCATAACGAGCCGCGTCGGCCGACGCGGATGACATCACCTGTTTTTTTGTCGCTGGAAGGTTCGCCCACTAGACACCAGTCGATTTTTTCGTGGCGCTGTTCCAGCACTTCAACAACTTTGACCACGCCGTTTGCGGCAATGCCTTCTTCATCGCTGGTCAGCAGCAGCGCAATCGAGCCTTTGTGGCCCGGATAGCGGGCGATAAATCGCTCCACTGCGGTAATGAAACAGGCGATGCCGCCTTTCATATCGGCGGCGCCCCGGCCATACAATTTTCCGCACCGTTCGGTCGCTTCGAAAGGCGGCGATTGCCATCGCTCCAAAGGGCCGGGCGGCACGACATCGGTGTGTCCCAAAAACACGAACAAAGGCTTGTCTTCGCCGCGTTTGAGCCAAATGTTCCGGGTGTCGCCAAAGTCGAGCCATTCCGCTTTAAAGCCGGTTTTGCCGAGTCTTGCGGCCAACAGATCCATGCAGCCGACATCTTCCGGAGTGATCGAAGGACGGCTTATCAGGTCTTTGAGCAATGCCAACGTATCATTCATATCGATAGCGAATTTTCATGACAGCCGGGATTGATAATCTTCGGCTTTGAAACCGATGATTATCTGACTGCCGGTATCCAGTACGGGACGTTTGATCAGTGTCGGAAACGCCTGCATCAAATGCAGGGCTTTGGTTTCGGACAGGTCTGACTTTTGTCCGTCGTCAAGTTGCCGCCAACTGGTGCTGCGCTGGTTTAACAGCGTTTTCCAGTCAGTTTCTTCGAACCAGTGCAGGAGCAACTCCTGTGTCAAACCGTCGCTTCTGAGGTCGTGGAAGCGATACTCGACGGTATTCTGTTCAAGCCATTGCCGGGCGGCTTTGACGGTGTCGCAGTTTTTGATGCCGTAAAGTGTCATCATGCGCAGGTTTCAAAGCTCGCTTTGCAGTAATTCTTCAAGACTGGGCAACGAATGATCGGTTTTCAAGCGAGTTTTATACAGATCAATGAATTCCATGAAAGCCTGTTCCAAATCGGCCAGTATGCCTTCTTCGTTGTCCTGATCCTGCTCGGGCACGTCCGGTGAATCGAGGTAGTCTTTTTGCAGCAAAATTTCACTGTTAAGGGAAAGCATGGCGTAAATAATGGCGTTGCTGGTGAGATTATCAGTCATGTTTGTGTTTTAGGTGGAGGTTAAGTTGATGATTAGGGATTGTCTAAAGAATTTTCGTTTTGCCTTAAAAAGGGGCGGTCGTTGCTTGGGAATGATTCGGGTAGGTATCCCAGTCCGGGACATATTCTTTCGCTTGATTGCCCCAAACGCACCAGTTTTTTCTGGCGCCGCGCGCAAAGAGTTCAATACGGGGGGCAGGGCTACAGGCTTCTATGAGATCATATTGTTCATCCGGCTTTCTGCTGTGTTCCCGCTTTCTCGATGAAATAATGTTCTCCTGGCTTCGTCCGGGCTGTAAAGTACGGGCATTCTTGCCACGAACACCAAACAGGATTATTTCTGTTACATTCCTGAAATAAAAGCCAACGCCTCGTCTATCGGGGCCGCCATCTTTGCGGACTTTGTACCAGATCAGATTGGTCTTATAAGTAAATCCCCAATGTTCCAGAACGTGCATGCCTTCTGCTAAGAGTGCATTCGGCACCCATAAATAGAGATGCGCGGTATCGGCAACAATGACTTCAACCGGAAGGTCTTTTATGTCTTGAAGCGACATGGTTGGATAGCGTTGTAACCTTTTATGTTCAGGGGCCATTTTGCCTGTTCTATTTTGGAACTGCCACGGAGGGTCAGCCAGAACGGTAGCGAATTTTTGTTTACCGACACTGTTCAAAAGGTCGTCCGATGCTTTCATGGTTATGCATCCTCAACATAGAGTTTTTTAGATATACCGATAACCAACAATGGGCAACCTGCGCCACTGCCGCCTTCAATACGTGGAAGGAGTTTACCCATATGAGTCGTTGACGCGCCATAAGATGAGAGCCTCGACCTAATTCTTTGAATATCTCTTGTAGCGCATCGCAACGCGTAATAATAGCTCCTACGCTAATGGCCCGAAGATCAAAAAGCAGACGAAAATTATTTAAGTCGCGATCATAGAAAGTGTCTTTGTTGTTCCACTCAATTTCAAGAGCGACCCTGTTTTTAAAGCAATCCACTTTGTGCGTTGGAGTATCCATCGTATGCTCATCAACAACCATTTGAGTGTTAAATTCTTTTTCCACCCAGCTACGCTGATAAAGATAAGAGTCAATGCATTCCGAAATTTGGGATTTCCTTCCGCCTGGATGGGTTATCCAGCTTTTGTATAAGCGAAATTCGTGTAATACAGCAATAATGTCCTGCCACTCTCCCGGGAAATCTTCTTTCAGAATGGCGCACGCGTGTTTCCACTCATGCACCTCATAATTTTCGCGAATGAATTCGGGGAGTAGTTCAACACCCATAAATTTCCCGATACATCGTTCTCAATGGCACAATCAATCCCGCAATAACTCATTGATACCCGTTTTACTGCGCGTTTTTTCATCAACCTGCTTGATGATAACCGCACAGTACAGGCTGTATTTGCCGTCGGATGAAGGCAAATTGCCGGAAACCACGACGGAACCGGCAGGAATTCGGCCGTAGCTGATTTCGCCGGTCTGCCGGTTGTAAATTTTGGTGCTTTGACCGATGTAAACGCCCATGGAAATGACCGAACCTTGTTCAACCACGACGCCTTCGACGATTTCCGACCGGGCGCCGATGAAACAGTTGTCTTCGATGATGGTAGGGCCTGCCTGTAATGGCTCCAGCACGCCGCCGATGCCGACGCCGCCGGACAGATGTACGTTCTTGCCGATTTGTGCGCAGGAGCCGACGGTAACCCAGGTATCGACCATGGTGCCGCTATCGACATAAGCGCCGATATTGACATAGGACGGCATCAGAATGGCGCCCGGTGCGATATAGGCCCCGTGTCGGGCATTGGCGTTGGGTACCACGCGCACACCGGCTTTGGCGAAATCATCCGGGCTATAGGTGGCGAATTTGCTTTCGACTTTATCGTAGTAACGGTTGACGCCACCATCCATGACACGGTTTTCGTTGATTTTAAAAGACAATAAAACGGCTTTTTTCAACCACTGATTAACCACCCAGTGCCCGCTGCTGTTATCGGCGACGCGGGCCTGGCCGCTATCGAGCAAATTGATGGCGGTTTCCACGGCCTCGCGGATTTCGGCGGAAACAGTGGTCGGCGTGATGTCGGCGCGGTTTTCAAAAGCGGTGTTTATGATGTTTTCGAGTTGTGACATGATGATGTTTTCAGTTTTTTAAAGAGAGTTGATGAAAGATTTAATGCGCAAGGCCGCTTCGCTGCATTCTTGCAACGAGGCAACCAGGGCAATACGGACGTGATTTCGGCCGGGATTGCCGTTGGCGCTGTCTCGGGACAGAAAACTGCCCGGCAGTACGGTGACGTTTTGCTGCTGAAACAGTTTTTGTGCGAATTCGGTATCCGGTATCGGTATTTTCAACCAGATATAGAAACCGGCGGCGGGTTTCCGGGCCGTGCAAGCCGTTTCCAGAATAGCTATAAAAGCGCTGAATTTCTCCCGATACAGTTGTCGGTTGGCGATGACATGGCGCTCATCCTGCCAGGCGGCAAGGCTTGCGTATTGCGTCGGCAAAGGCATGGCGCAGCCGTGATAGGTACGGTAGTGGAAGTATTGCTGTAGTATTTCGGCATCACCCGCCACGAAGCCCGATCTCAAGCCGGGCGCATTGGAACGTTTCGATAAGCTGTGAAAAACCATGCAGCGTTTGAAATCGTGATGACCCATTGCGAAGGCGACTTCAAGCAAACCCGGCGGCGGTTGGTTTTCATCATCGTAAATTTCGCTATAACATTCATCCGAGGCGATGACAAAATCATGGCGCTGCGCCAATGCAATCAGTTTTTCAAAATCACTTTGGCCAAGCACGGCGCCGGTCGGATTGCCGGGCGAGCACAGATACAACAATTGGCAGCGTTGCCATACTGATTCGGGCACATTGTCGAAGTCAGGCAGATAGCCCGTTTGTTCCGGCGTGTCCAGATAATAAGGCTCGGCGCCCGCCAGCAAGGCGGCGCCTTCATAAATCTGATAAAAGGGATTGGGCATCAGCACCAGTGCATCGCGGCTTGAGTCGATGACGGCTTGCGCAAAGGAAAATAGGGCTTCGCGGGTGCCGCAGACCGGTAGCACTTGTGTTTCCGGGTCGATAGCATCGGGCGTCAACTTGAACCTTCGGCTCAGCCAGTCGGCGATGGTTTGTCTGAATTCGGTTAGACCTTTGGTGGTCGGATAATTTGAAAGACCCTGTAGAGAACTGAGCAATGCCTCCTGAATCAAAGCTGGCGTGGCCTGTTGCGGCTCACCGATGGACAAGGTAATGGGGCTTTTGTCCGCAGGTGGCGTAAGTCCCTGTTTAAGCTGAGCCAGCCTGGCAAAAGGGTAGGAATGTAAGTGTCCGATGTTTGGATTCATTATTTACTGCAATGCGGCTGTTTACCCAAAGCCTGCGCCTGCTGGCGGTATTGCAGAGCTTGCGGGAGATGCTGTTGCAATTCCTGAATGCGGGTGCCGTGGGATGGATGAGTAGACATAAATTCAGCCGGTTGCTGGCCTCCACCGGCCTGATTCATTTTTTGCCATAAAGTGATGCTTTGTGCCGGATCGAAACCGGCTTTGGCCATCAAATCCAGACCGATACTATCGGCTTCGCTTTCATGCAGGCGGCTGTAAGGCAAAATGACGCCGTATTGAGCGCCAATGCCCAATAAACCGATGGCGGTTTGGCCCAAGGCGGTTTGCGGCGCCGCCACCGCTTGTATCAGGCCAAGGCCCTGGCTGACCGCAAACTCCTGGGATAGCCGCTCATTGCTGTGCTTGGCCAGCACATGGCCAACTTCGTGGCCGATCACGGCGGCGAGTTGATCCTGGTTGTCCACCAGTTCGACCATTCCGGTGTGGACGCCGATTTTGTTGCCGGGCAGGGCGAAAGCATTGAGGGTTTTATCCTCGAATACGACGACTTCCCATTGACCGCCGACTTCATGGGTGACCGCTTCGGCAATGCAGTTGACGAATTGTTTGTATCGAGAATGGGTGCTGACCGGCTTTTGTTTTTTAAGACTGTCGAAAGCATTCAGGCCCATCTGGTTAACCTGCGTATCCGGCATAAAAACAAATTGTGTTCTGCCGGTGGGGCTGGTGGCGCAGGCGGCCAACAAACAGGCGCTTACCGGTATCGGTATGAAAGGCTTAAACATGGCAGTGATTTTATGCAGATGTGGATACAGGCTATTTTAACGTAACTTGTCAGGAAAAGTTGGAAAAAGTGATGTGGCTTTTGCAAATGCGCAAGATGGCTAAAAACCAGACTTCAGATTGTGTGCGGCAAGGTCGTATATAAAGCTTTGAAGCGGGTTTATAACCCGCAATGCCGTGGATGATGACATGGACTCCTCCCCACCCCTAGCGGTGTCATAATGCACCTGAGAAATTAAACGGGACAAAGAGGAGTCCAAAATGAATCGTAACGTAGT
>PGZD01000087.1 GCA_002843155.1 Gammaproteobacteria bacterium HGW-Gammaproteobacteria-3 | reverse complement strand
GCTCGGCAATCGTTTTGAATGCGGATTCGACTTCCCGAGAAGGGCGACTCCACTAAAAGTTAGGCCGCCAATTTTTATTGTCCGACAGGCTCCTAGCAACGGAAGCTGGATATCCAATCCAGAATTGATCGATAGACTTAGTTGAGCATGCAAAGCCGAGGAAGACAGTCCAACCTTTTGAGGTGACGGAAAACAGCTGTATTCCGGTGGATAACAAAATATCGTTATTGCCCAAAATCTTACGAATCCTTACCCTTTAAGTGTTAAGTAAGACAATGTTAAAGTTTTTTGTTGAATCAAGAGGTAATGTACATAAAACGTTGTCGCAATGATGTGTCATACAAACTAAGGGTTTTGGTTTTTTGCGCATGATTTTTTTACTATTACCAATTTATAAAGCAATCCTTACGCTGCCCCATGTAAGCATGCAATATTTGTTAGTTCTGTTCTATCATCATGAATTATAATATAAAACCAGCGAAATGGCGGCTGATGACACAACTGTTGGGTCTACCCCGATTACGTGGAAGCCTTACTTTTGCCCATACTGGCGCCGCGCATCGCCCATCAGGCGCCGGGCGTGGATATTCATTTCAAACGTACCAGCAGCCGTTTTCCTTCGCATGCGCTGGAGCAAGGCGAGATAGACCTGATACTGGGTTTTGAAGTGATGTTGAATCCACCCAAGCATCTAAATTGCGAACGCCTGTTCGACGATTTCATGGTCTGCGTGGCGCGCATCGGCCACCCGCGAGTGAATGCGGCATTGTCGCTGGAAGACTATATAGACCTACCGCATATTCTGGTGTCCAGAACTGGCGCCAGTACCGGGCAGGTCGATAGCTGGTTGGCGGAACACGGCCGAGAGCGGCGTGTGGCGCTGACCGTGTCACACTTTTTATCCGCTTCGTTGATCGTGGCGCAAACGGATATGGTCATGGCTTTTCCCAAGCGTACCGCCGAGCAATTCGCCCATACCTTGCCGCTGGATTTACCGCATTACGACACGGTCATGGTCTGGCATCCGCTGCAAGACCAGGATATTGCCAACCGCTGGCTACGTGAAGAAATTCGCGCCGCTTGCGCCACGCTGGACCATCAATCGCCAAACTTCGGTTCGCCCAGCTCGGGAAAATAGCGGTCCTGGATGCGCCGACAATAATCGACTAACGCGGATTGCGTTAAGGCATAATCCTTGACCGGCGAACTGACCGGGCATGCCAACAGATTGATCAACACGCCGAAGGCTGAGGCATCGACGCTGCAGGGCCGGTCTCCCAACAAAAAAGTTTTGCCATGAAGCGCGGCGGACACAGCCGCTACATCGCGCCGGCCCAATTCGAAAATATGTGCGGCAGGTAGCCCGGCCAATGCCCTGGCCGCGTAGTTGCCCCCGAACTCGCAGCCGATAGAGTGCGGCCACCACATCCGCCAAGGGTTGCTGTAAACCTTGGAAGATCGCCTGCTTATTGATTTGCCAATTTTCCGATCCGTATTGCCAACGGCTATACATGCACACCCAGTACAAGTGTTCTTCCAATAAGCGTTGCCAGGCCAGAGCTTGAGCACTCTGCTCGGCCGACAGATGCCCATCCAGGCTATCGCCATAATGCTGTTGCAGATAGCGGATAATCACCCGGCTATCGGCAAGCTTTTGGCCGTTGCCTTCTATGAAAGGTAGCTGGCCGAAGGGTGCATAGATGGGCAAAGTTTCGGCAATCCGATATTCGATGCCGGCCATGCGCAGATAGGTTTCCAGCTTTACGCAAAACTGGCCCGGATTGGGAATGTTCCAGGCTCTGGGAAATTGATACAACGTAATCATGCGGAACTCTGTCTCTGCCTCACCACAACTGACGAGGCGCGCCTTAGAAATAGTCAGCCATTCGATCTTTTACAAGCGTGTTGCAGGGAGAATTGATCAGACACCAGTCGGCAGGACAAAACGTAGCGGACGAGTTCCAATCTTTGCTCCTGTAACTGCGTCGATGGCCACCGGTTTAATGTCCTCTCCCGTTTCAACATCCTGAATACGCACCAACGGTCCTTCGCCGCGATATTGATGCCCCCAGGCGCCGATCATAACCAATACCGGCAGAAAATCGCGGCCTGCGGCCGTCAATACATACTCCTCGCGCGGCGGACGCTCCGAATACAGCCGTTTTTCCAGCATACCTTCCTCCGTTAACGTCGCCAACCTTCGAGTCAGAATTGTCGGGGCGATACCAAGACTTTTACGAAATTGGTCAAAACGGGTCAGGCCAATATGGGCGTCCCGCAAAATCAACAGGCTCCATGTGTCACCGAGAAAAGCCAGGCAGCGAGCGATTGGACAAGGGTCGGCGCAAATATTTTTATAGTTCATACGTTTTTAGTAGTGACTTAATATCGAAAAGGTAGTAACATTGCTTTCAAAATGATAGTAACACTTAACCGATAGACAATCCACCCCACAAGGAGATTTGATATGAGCAATAAAGACAACGCTGTAGCCCTGGTCACCGGCGCATCCTCCGGCATTGGGCTGGTGACAGCCAAGGCCCTTCAAAAAGCGGGTTACCGCGTATTCGGAACCAGCCGCAAGGCGCCTGCAAGCATCGACGGTATCACGATGCTGACCTGCGACGTGACCGACGAAGCGTCGGTAAAAAACATGGTAACCATGGTATTGAAACAGGCCGGACGCATCGACCTGCTGGTCAATAATGCCGGCATTGGCTTGCTTGGCGGGGCGGAAGAGTCGTCCACCACACAAGCCCAGGCCTTGTTTGACGTCAACGTCTTTGGCATTACGCGTGTGACCAATGCCGTGTTGCCGACCATGCGCAACCAAGGGAAAGGCAGAATCGTCAATGTCAGCTCAGTCCTTGGATTGATCCCATCGCCTTACAACGCACTCTATGCCGCGACCAAGCATGCGGTTGAAGGCTATTCCGAATCGCTTGACCACGAACTGCGCACATTCGGAATTCGGGTGGTATTAGTCGAACCAGGATTTACCCGAACCTCGTTCGAAGAAAGCATAACAAGGCCCGATCAGCCGCTTGCAGTCTATGACTCGGTGCGTGCCGGCATGGAAGTGCTAATGCGGAATGGGGTGAATGCCGGCGACGCCCCGGAAGTGGTTGCCGATACGGTAATAAAAGCCGCGACTATTGCTTCACCGAAACTGCGCTATGCTGCGGGAAAACAAGCAAGCCAAGTGCGTTTCCTGCGTCGTTTCCTCCCTGAAGCCATGGTAGACAAGAGCTTGCGCAAGTTTAACCAGTTGCCGATAGTCTGAATCATTGAAATATAACGACATGATCTATTTTTCAAAGAATACATCTGCCGCGATCAAGCTAATCCGAGAAGGAACGGTAGCTATATGAGTCTTGTGACCAAAGCCGGCACAGGGCTCAATGGCTTAGACCAGTTGCGCGCCCTGATGGCCTCGGGGCGGATGCCGGGAATCCTGGTGTCGCTGGATTTCGAGCTGGTGGAAGTCGACTTCGGCAAAGCCGTCTTTGCCGGCAAGCCCCGCGAACATGCTTATAACCCCCTAGGCACCGTTCACGGCGGCTATGCGGCCACCTTGCTGGATTCCGCCTGCGGCTGCGCCGTCCATTCCAGACTAACTGAGAGACAGGCCTATACTACCTTGGAATTGAAAATTGCCTATCACAAGGCCATGACCAAGAACACGGGGTTAGTGAGAGCGGAAGGCAGTGTTCTATCGCTAGGGAGGCGAACTGCTTTTGCCGAAGCACGTCTCATGGATGCTGAAGGCCGACTCTATGCCTCGGCGACTTCCACATTATTGATCTTCGGGCGAGAGGCTAAGTGATGACCATTTCTTTGGAGCTATGAGAACGATGCCTATTAAAACCGCAAAGGCGCGCGAACGAATCTTGTTGGCGGCGAAAGCGCTATTTTCCACCCAGGGCATTAGAGCCACCGGCATCGATAGCATCGTCAACTCGGCGAATACCTCCAAGATGAGTCTGTACAAGCATTTCTCGTCCAAGGAGGCATTGATCGTCACTTATCTGCAAAACCGTGATGCCGAATTTTGGTCTTGGTTTGTCGAGCAAATTGAACGCAAAGCCCAGACGCCGAAAGACAAGTTATTGGCAATTTTCGATGTCCATGGCGAATGGTTGGCCAATCCTGATTTTCAAGGTTGCCCGTTTATCAACGCATCCGCGGAATTTCCCGATCAAAGCCATGCGGTGCATCAAGTATCCGCCGCGTTTTACCGCAAGTTTCGAAGTTATATGACCGATCTAGCCGGAGAAGCCGGAGCGCCGTTTCCGGAACGACTGGCCGGGCAACTCTGTGCCTTGTTCGAAGGCGCCATCGTATCCGAACAATTGCAGCGTAATTCCGGTGCGGGGGATGATGCCAAGTTGGCCGCCGAGATACTGATAGCAAACAGCATCGAATGATTATTTCGAATATTACCGAACCTTTTACCGAAGGAGGAAGCAACATGCCGAAACTCAAAATTCCGTTTATGTCGGCCACCCGTGACCGGCTTCAATCCCGTTTTGTCATCAAGATGAATGTCTGGTTTCTGGTCGGGTTGTTTGTGCCGCTGATGGTCGGCTCTGGATGCAGCGATCAGGATAAACCAACGCCAGCGATTGCCCGCCCAGTAAAGGTATTTCGAATCGAGAAGAACGCCGTCGCGGGGACTAGAAGTTATGCCGGAGAGGTCGGGGCAAGAATCGAGACGTCGTTATCCTTCCGGGTGGCCGGTAAACTGCTGCGGCGTACGTTAGACGTTGGCGATCCAGTGCGTAAAGGTCAACTACTGGCAATACTGGACGGCAACGATTACCACCTCGCCGTGCAGGGCCTTATGGCTCAGCTGGCTTCCGCCCAAGCCGACAGCGATTTCTTGCGCGACGACCTAACGAGATACCGCGAGCTGTTGGCTCAGCAAGTCATCAGTCCGCCGGAGTTTGAGCGGCACGAAACGGCTTATACCACCGCACGGGAGCGAACAGCGGCACTGGAATCGCAATTGGCTCAGGCGCTTAACCAATTGAACTATACCGAATTGCATGCTGACCGCGACGGTGTGGTCACGGCGCTGGCTGTCGAAGCCGGGCAAGTGCTGGCCGCCGGTCAGGCCGTAGTGACACTGGCCCAACTCGACGAAAAGGAAATCCATTTCGATGTGCCCGAACATCGTCTGCCGGAAATCCAGCGCCAACAAACCGTTAATGTCTCGTTGTGGTTAGACGAAGAACGGCCGCTCAAGGCCAGAATCCGCGAAATCGCCTCGGCCGCCGACCCGGCCAGCCGCACCTACCGGGTCAAGGCAAGCTTGCTGGAAGGCCTGGAAGCCGCACAACTGGGCATGACGGCGACGGTTCATATCGCGGCGAACACCTCTTCCCGTATCGCCATCCCGCTTTCCGCCGTCTATACCCCGCAAAACCAGCCTGATCATCCCTTGGTATGGCTGATTGACGAGAACACTGCTACCGTCAAATCCGTGCCGGTTAAGCTGGGCGAAACACTGGATGGCGAACGGATTGCCGTCGAGGGTCTTGCCGCCGGCCAATTGCTGGTCAGCGCCGGCGTCCAGCGCCTGGCCGAGGGGCAGGCTGTCCGCTTGCCGGAACAGCAGGGATTGCCTAAGGATCGCGGCGGCGAGGGACAATTATGAAAGACTTCAATCTCAGCGAATGGGTGCTTAAGCATCGCTCCTTTACCGGTTTTATGATCGCACTGGTGGTGCTCGGCGGGCTATTCGCTTATTACAGGCTGGGCCAGCAGGAAGATCCGCCGTTCACGTTCCGCATCATGGTGGTCAAGACCCTCTATCCCGGTGCCACCGCGCTGGAAGTGGAACAGCAGTTGACCGATAGGCTGGAAAAGAAAATCCAGGAGTTACCCAATCTGGATTACCTGCGCAGTTACTCCAAACCCGGCGAATCGGTGATTTTCGTCACCCCTCGCGAGGATACGCCGCCCAAGGACATTCCCGAGCTTTGGTATCAGGTGCGCAAGAAGGTCGACGACATTCGCATGACGCTACCGCCGGGCAGCATAGGGCCGTTTTTCAACGACGAATTCGGCGATACCTATAGCCTGATCTACGCCTTTTCCGGCGAGGGTTTTAGTTATGCCGATCTGAAATTAGCGGCCGATTCGGTCCGCCAGCAGCTGTTGCGGGTCAAGGATGTCGAGAAGGTCGATCTGATCGGCGTGCAGGACGAAAAGATTTTCGTCGAGTTTTCCGACAAAAAGCTGGCCGAATTGGGCCTGGATACGGCGGCGGTTGCCCAAGCCTTGCAGGCACAGAACGGCATGGCGCCGGCCGGCACGGTATTTTCCGCGCAGCGCAATCTGCCGATACGCCTGACCGGCTCGTTCGACTCGGCGGACAGCGTCGCCAATATGGCGGTACGCATAGCTAATCGAACCTTCAAGGTCGGCGACTTTGCCAAGGTGAATCGCGGCTATGTCGATCCTGCGGAATTCAAGATGCGCTTCAACGGCAAACCGGCGCTTGGCCTCGGCGTGACGATGAATAAGAAAGGCAACGTGATCGACCTGGAAAAAACCTTGGGTGACACTCTGGCCGGCATGGCAAGCGAATTGCCGTTAGGCATGGACGTAGAGCAAGTCGCCAATCAAGGGCATGTGGTTAAAAATCAGATGGCGGAATTTGGCCGTACCTTCTTCGAAGCCCTGGCCACCGTGTTGGTGGTGAGTTTCTTGAGCCTGGGCTGGCGTACCGGCTCCGTGGTGGCGCTGACCGTGCCGCTGGTGCTGGCGGCCACCTTGCTGGTCATGCTGCTGTGCGGCATCGATATGCAACGGATTTCCTTGGGCGCTTTGATTTTGGCGCTGGGCCTGCTGGTGGACGATGCGATGATCTCCGTCGAGATGATGGCGCGCAAGCTGGAAGAAGGCTGGGACCGGATGCGCGCCGCGACCTATGCTTACACTGCCACCGCCTTTCCGATGCTGACCGGCACCTTGATCACCATCGCCGGTTTCTTGCCGGTCGGTTTGGCGCAATCCTCGGCCGGCGAATACACCGTGTCGATTTTTCAGGTGGTCGGCATTTCCCTGATACTGTCCTGGATCGGTGCGGTGGTGTTTACCCCCTATTTGGGTTTTTTGATACTCAAGGTGCATGCCAACGGCGACCAAGCGGCTCACGACCTGTTCGACACGCCGTTCTACAATCGATTGCGTCGTTGGGTGGATGCCTGCGTAGCGCACCGCAAGAAAGTCATTATCGCCACACTGGCGTTGTTTGGCCTCGGCGTCGTGGCGTTAGCCCATGTCCCCGAGCAGTTCTTCCCGCTGTCCAACCGGCCGGAAGTCATCGTCGATTTGTGGCTGCCGGAGGGCAGTGCCTTCGAACAGACCGAAGCCGCCGCCCAACGCATGGAAGCGCTATTAGCCAAGGACGAGGATGTGGAACATGTCGCCAGCTATATCGGCAGCGGCACGCCGAGGTTTTTCATGTTGATCGTGCAACAACTGGCCAACACCAATCTGGCCGAATTGGTGGTGATGACCAAGGATAACCAGGCGCGCGAACGGGTCATGCAGCGCATCCGGCAGATTCTTGAGACGGAATTTCCGAATGTCAGAGGCCGGGTGAAGCGGCTCAATGTCGGGCCGCCGATGGATTATCCGTTGGCGTTCAGGGTGCTTGGCGAAAACCCTAATATCGTGCGCGGCATTGCCGATCGGGTGGCCGAAATCGTGCGCAACCATCCCGGCACCGTGGATGTCAACGACGACTGGCATGACCGCATGCCTTCGTTCCGCTTAGTCTTGGATCAGGACAAGGCCCGCGCCCTCGGCGTTTCGACGGCCAGCTTGTCGCAAGCCTTGCAGGCACATTACACCGGTATCCCGGTCGGACAATTGCGCGAGCAGGATAAATTGATCGACATCGTTTGGCGGGCCAATCCCGAATTGCGCACCGCCGCCGACGAATTGCCGGACGTCGCCGTTCGCACCGCTAATGGCAAGTCAGTATCGCTATCGCAGTTCGTCAAATTCGAGACCGTGTTCGAGGACGGCGTGCGTTGGCGGCGCAACCGCTTCCCGGCCATCTCGGTACGCGCCGACGTGGCCGACGGCAAGATGGCTCCGGACGTGGCGGCGGAAATCGTCCCGAAACTTAAACCGATACAGGATAGTTTGCCGGTCGGTTATTTCATCGAAACCGGCGGCTCCAAGGAAGATGCGGTGACTGCGCAAAAATCGATTCTGATCTGGATTCCGCTGGTGCTGATCGTTACGCTGATCTTGTTGATGATGCAGTTGCAGAATCTGTCCAGGACTTTCATGGTGTTCAGCACCGCGCCGCTGGGCGTGATTGGAGCGGCCTTCGCCTTGCTGTTGTTCCGGGCGCCGTTCGGTTTCGTGGCCTTGCTCGGCATCCTGGCGCTGGCCGGCATGATCATGCGCAACTCGGTGATCTTGGTGGATCAGATCGATCAGGACGAAAAATCGGGGCTCGACACCTGGTCGGCCATCGTCGAATCGACGGTGCGAAGGTTCCGACCGATCATGCTGACCGCGGCCGCAGCGATCCTGGCGATGATACCGTTGTCGCGCAACGATTTCTTCGGCCCGCAGGCCATCGCCATCATGGGCGGCTTGACGGTGGCGACCGCGCTAACGGTGTTCTTCCTGCCGGCGTTGTATGCGGCTTGGTTCAGGGTGGAGCGTGGGCAGTCAGATGCAACATAAAGTACGCAGTAGGGTACGCATTGCGTACCTTTTTATAACCTCTGCAATTGTTAAAGCCCTAGAAGGTACGCAGTGCGTACCCTACGCGGCGCCTACGGAGTTTTACGATGAATAACCGATATTTAACACCGCTAACCATCCTGTCCCTGGCTTGGCTAAGCGCCTGTACGCCGACCCGCGTCGGCGACCAAGTGGCGCTCAATAGCCCGGCAAACTGGCAACACGCACCCAGTGCTCAAACCTCCGAAACGGCGGACCTGAAGACTTGGTGGCAAGGTTTCAACGATCCTTTTCTCAACGAATTGATAGACCAAGCCTTAACCGCCAACCACGATCTGAAGATCGCCGCCGCTCGCGTTCGCGAAGCCAACGCCATGGTCACAGTCGCCGAAGCGGCGCTGTACCCCAGCCTCGATTTCTCGCTTTCGGGCGGCCGGGAAAAACGCATCGACCGCATCGTCGGCGTGCCGAGCGGGCAAGGTATCAAATTGATTACGCCTACTGCCGATGCCGTCAGCGGCGGATTGGCGGCGCGCTGGGAAATCGACTTGTTCGGCGGCCGGCATTTGGAAGCGGAAGCCGCCGCCGCGCAAGCCGAAGGCAGCCAGGAAGGCTTGCATGCGGCGCAGGTCGGTCTATTGGCCCAGGTGGCGACAAACTATTTGGAGCTGCGCGGCGTGCAGCTGCGCACCGGCATTCTGCAAAGCAATATCGAGTTGCAGCGCGAACGATTGCGGACTTTGCAGGTATTCCTTAAAGCCGGACTGGCTAACGAGGCGGATATAGCCCGCCAGCAAACATTGTTGCAGGGCACGGAAGCGACACTACCGCTATTGACCAACGCCGGGCAAAAGCTGATACATCGCTTGGGTGTGTTGCTGGGCGAGCCGCCGGAAAACCTGGAAAAGCGGCTGGCCGTCGCTGGCCCGTTGCCGGTTGCCGCACCAAACATACCCGACTTGTTGCCGTCTGATTTACTCGCGCAACGTCCCGATTTGCGCCTGGCGCAAACCGAAGTCAGTGCGGCAGCGGCTAGCCTGGGGGCGGCGCGGGCCGATCTCTATCCCAAGTTGGTGCTATCGGCCAGCGGCGGCCTCGGCGCGATTGCGGTCGGCGGTTTTCCGAGTCTGGCCGATAGCGTTTATGCCTTGGGCTCGGGCCTTTCGGCACCTATCTTCAACGCCGGACGCATCCGCGCCCATATTGCCGCCGCCGATGCGCGACTGGACCAAGTCGCCGCCAATTACGAGAAGACTTTTTTGCTGGCGTTGGAGGACGTGGAAAACGCCTTCGTCGCGCACCGTTCCGCCACCGATAGCCTAGGCCAATTATCTGAAGCGGAAGCCTCGGCGGAAAAAGCTTATCGATTGGTCAATGCCTTGTATCAGCAGGGTGCAGGCAATTATCTCGCCGTTCTGGATGCGCAGCGCAGCAAACTGGCCGTCAGCGACGAACGTGCCAAAACCGAAACGGCGGTCAACGTGGCGATGGTATCGCTGTACCGAGCTTTTGGTGGCGGCTGGACGATTGATAGTACTATCGATAAAGCTTCGATATGGTAGCGATTGGATCTGAAATTTATGGGAATTCGGTCTTCGGACAAGATGTGCAGCTTTTCCGCATTACTATTGGGTTTACTCCAATTCACTGACAAAATTTCCGGCGGTTCCGGCTTACACCCCCATACTGCGGCATTCAACGGCATCCACGCGGTTGATGTCCACCCGCTGATAATCCGCCGACGAAGGGTCAACCGGCTGCGCCAGTTTATGTACTAATAAG
>PGZD01000086.1 GCA_002843155.1 Gammaproteobacteria bacterium HGW-Gammaproteobacteria-3 | reverse complement strand
AACAGCAAAAAATCTGTAGTGCCAACCGACAGTAGTTAAAATTTTTAACTGATTGAAATGGCGGGGAACTTCGTTATTAGGTGACGAAGTTGGGTTAATCCACTTGGCGTTCAGAAAATCCAGGGTGAGCGCTGGTAGTTCTGTCATTTTTGTGGCACGATTGATTAAGCGTCCTATTCGAATTTAGTTTGGTCTTCAAGTAACCGTAATTATACTCCTGTATGGCGCTTTATTCTTTATTTATCAAAGCCTTGCTGTATTTTTTGAACTCCGAAACTTTAGTTAATGAATATGAGACCGTGCTTATCCGGTTTACGCACACACGCACTACAGGTAGTATGTTGATTGTCTACGCACCGCTACCATCAAGGCTGAGCTATATGCCAGCGAACGCTGCTTCACTACATTTAGTAGATGTGTGTGACAACCGGATAAGCACGTATGAGACAAGCATAAACCTTAAGACCGACAGACTCCTAGGAACCGGATTTTGGCAGAACGAAAGCAACCTCATCCAATCCGTGCAGAAGATAGGCACATTATTGTCAGTGAACGTACAGGGGATAAAATTGTCGTCGACAGCCTAAAAACAGCTATGGGGCGAATCACTGTTTCAACAAAAAAAGCAGCTGAAGAAATGGGGGTAAATTGGATACCCTTCACTTTCCATGATTTAAAAAGGAAAGGTGTAAGCGATACCACGGGTAACAAACTGGATGCCAGTGGGCACCGGACCGCTGCAATGTTGAATGTTTATAATGTAAAAATGAAGACGGTAAAACCATCAAATGAATGACTATTTGTCACCAGCTTTTTCACCAGCTGGTAGGAATGAGACCAATAACTCTTCTTAAATTATTGAATTTATTGGGGTGAACGACGGGGCTCGAACCCGCGACAACCGGAATCACAATCCGGGACTCTACCAACTGAGCTACGCTCACCATAATGGAAATCTGCGAGGAATGGCGCGCTTGGCAGGACTCGAACCTGCGACCCTCGGCTTAGAAGGCCGATGCTCTATCCAGCTGAGCTACAAGCGCAAAAAATGGTCGGGGTAGAGGGATTCGAACCCCCGACATCCTGCTCCCAAAGCAGGCGCGCTACCAAACTGCGCTATACCCCGACAACCTTCTAATGCTGGGCTTGAGTCTTGAACAGCCACCCTTGAAGAACTGCGAATTTTAATAGGGCGCGGTATCAATGTCAATATTAATTTTTATTCGGGTTTGTTTAATGCCGCTGTCTATTTATTGAGTCGGCTTAAAAAGGCGCCCCAAGCGCTTTTGCCCTCTGCTCTCGTTGAGGATCTTCAGCGCCCGGTTCCCAGCCTTGCAGGTTCTGTCTGATTAATTCATCGAGCGCGGCGATATGAGCGGGCTCTGTATTCAGCGCGCTGATGTATTCATAGCGTTCACCGCCTGTCTGCAAAAAATACTGTTTGTTTTCCACGCCGATTTCTTCCAGGGTTTCGAGACAATCGGCGGCAAAACCCGGACAAAATAGCTGCACCGATTTATACCCTTGAGCAGGCAGGCCTTTGAGTGTTTCATCGGTATAAGGTCTGAGCCATTCTTCACGGCCAAAGCGCGATTGAAAAGTCGTCAAATACGCTTCATTGTCCAGTCCCAGCGCCTCTGCCAGCAGCCGCGAAGTTTTATGGCATTGGCAGTGATAAGGGTCGCCATTAAGCAGGTAGCGTTTTGGAATACCATGATAGGTAAACAGTAATTTATCAGCCCGCCCATGCTCGCGCCAGTGCTGTTGAATACGGTCGGCGGCGGCGTGGATGAAAGGTTCAAAATCGTGATAGTGGTCGATGAAGCGCAACGCGGGTAGCCAGCGGCGTGTTTTGAAATCCGCTGCCAGCGCATCGAATGTCGATGCGGTAGTCGAGGCTGAATACTGTGGGTAAAGGGGCAGTACCAGCAGCTTCCGTACACCTTTGTTGAACATGGCGTCCAGTACTGAAGGCAGCGACGGCGAGCCGTAGCGCATGGCAAACTCGACTTCGACAGCATCACCCCAGCGTTCTTTGAGTTTTTCCCGTAGCGCATCAGCCTGATTCCGTGTATATACCAGCAAAGGTGAACCTTGCTCAGTCCAGACCGAGCGATACGATTTTGCCGAACGCCGTGGACGGATACGCAAAATAATTCCGTTCAGGATAAACCACCACAGCAAGCGCGGTATCTCGACCACGCGCGGATCGGCCAGAAACTGTTTGAGATAGCGCCGCAATGCGCGTGCTGTGGGCGCATCCGGTGTGCCCAGATTGGTAATCAATACGCCTGTTTTATCGGTTTGCCGATGGCTGAACGAGGGGCTGCCTTTAAATTTCATTGTGCTTTACTCTTTTTAGTGAAATATGCGTGTGATTTTAACCGATGCTACAAGCGACGGCATATTATGCGAAGATAATAGCTCTGGAACTTGCAGGCTTCACTTTGGTACCTCCTCGTTGGTTGTCGGATTGGGAGTTGCCGAATATCTGCGCGAATACGCTATCTTGAAAACAGCCGCTTCTCCCCCATGTTAATAGCAACTTGAAAATTTATAGAGGTAAATCGCATGAGAATGGATAAATTAACCAGCAAATTTCAGATGGCGCTGGCCGATGCCCAAAGTTTGGCGGTAGGCAAGGATCATCAGTTTATCGAGCCTGTCCATGTGCTGCTGGCTTTGTTGAATCAGGAAGGTGGCAGTATTCGACCTTTGCTGGTGCAGATTGGGGCTAATATCCACAGCCTCCATGCCGAGTTGAACCGGCAAATCGATCAATTGGCGACGGTTGCCGGAACCGAAGGCGATGTGCAGATTTCCAATGAATTGTCACGTTTGCTCAATGTCATGGACAAACTGGCGCAAAAGCGCAAGGACACATTTATTTCCAGCGAACTGTTTTTGCTGGCGGCGCTCGAAAGCCAGGGCGCTTTACAGAAAATTCTGAAAAATGCCGGTGTGACCAAAGAGGCCACCGAAAAAGCCATCGATAACGTGCGCGGGGGGCAAGCGGTAGACGATGCCAATGCCGAGGATCAGCGTCAGGCCTTAAAAAAATTCACCATCGATTTAACCGCGCGCGCCGAGAGCGGCAAACTCGACCCGGTTATCGGACGGGACGATGAAATTCGCCGTACCATTCAGGTTCTGCAACGCCGTACCAAAAACAACCCGGTGTTGATCGGTGCGCCGGGCGTCGGTAAAACCGCAATTGTTGAAGGCCTGGCGCAGCGTATCGTCAACGGGGAGGTACCGGAAGGTATTAAAGGCAAAAAAGTATTGGCTTTGGATATGGCGGCGTTGATTGCCGGCGCCAAATTTCGCGGTGAATTCGAGGAGCGCTTAAAAGCGGTTTTGAATGATCTCGCCAAGCAGGAAGGTCAGATCATTCTGTTTATCGATGAGTTGCATACCATGGTCGGCGCCGGTAAGGTGGAAGGCGCGATGGATGCCGGTAATATGCTCAAGCCCGCCCTGGCGCGCGGCGAATTGCACTGTGTCGGGGCCACTACTCTGGATGAATACCGTAAATATGTCGAGAAAGACGCAGCTTTGGAGCGGCGCTTTCAAAAAGTGCTGGTCGATGAGCCGAGCGTCGAGGATACCGTCGCTATTTTGCGTGGATTAAAGGAAAAGTACGAAGTGCATCACAGCGTCGAAATTACCGACCCTGCGATTGTGGCGGCGGCGAAATTATCGTACCGCTATATTTCCGACCGGCAATTGCCGGATAAAGCCATTGATCTGATCGATGAGGCGGCCAGCCGGATACGCATGGAAATGGATTCCAAGCCCGAAGCGATGGATAGGCTGTACCGGCGCTTGATTCAGTTAAAAATAGAACGCGAAGCCTTGAAAAAAGAAAGCGACAGTGCTTCCAAAAAACGCCTGGAAACCCTGGAAGCGGATATTGTCGAACTGGAAAAAGAATATTCCGATCTGGATGAGGTTTGGAAATCGGAAAAAGCGGCCTTGCAGGGTACGGCAACGATCAAAGAAAAACTCGACCAGTCGCGTATCGAACTGGAAGCGGCCAGCCGCTCGGGCGATTTGACGCGCATGTCCGAACTGCAATACGGCATTATTCCATCATTGGAAAAACAACTGGATTTGGCTTCGCAAGCCGAAATGCAGGATATGAAGCTGTTGCGCAATAAGGTGACCGAAGACGAGATTGCCGAAGTGGTGTCAAAATGGACCGGTATTCCTGTCGCAAAAATGCTTGAAGGCGAAAAAGACAAGTTGTTGCATATGGAAGAGGCGCTGGCTCAACGCGTGATCGGCCAGAAAGAAGGCTTGCATAGTGTCGCTAATGCCATAAGAAGGGCCAGGGCGGGGCTGTCCGATCCCAATCGCCCCACCGGTTCGTTTTTGTTTTTGGGTCCGACCGGTGTCGGCAAAACCGAGCTGTGCAAAGCCCTGGCGGAATTCATGTTCGATACCGAAGATGCCATGGTGCGTATCGATATGTCCGAATTTATGGAAAAACATTCGGTCGCGCGTCTGATCGGCGCGCCTCCCGGTTATGTCGGTTACGAAGAAGGTGGTTATTTGACTGAAGCGGTGCGGCGCAAACCGTATTCGGTGATTTTGCTGGATGAAATCGAGAAAGCCCATGCGGATGTTTTTAATGTGCTGTTGCAAGTGCTCGATGACGGGCGTTTGACCGACGGCCAGGGGCGCACGGTCGATTTCAGGAATACCGTGATTGTGATGACTTCGAATTTAGGTTCGGGCCGTATCCAGGAGTTGGCCGGTGAAGCGCATTATGCCCGGATGAAAGCGGCTGTCATGGAAATTGTCGGTTTGCATTTTCGCCCCGAGTTTATCAATCGTCTGGATGAGACGGTGGTGTTTCATCCTTTGGAGCAAGACCAGATCAGGGCGATTGCCGGTATTCAGATCGGTTATTTGCGCGAACGTTTGCAGGAGCGTGAAATCGGCCTGGCTATTACCGACGCGGTTCTGGATAAATTGGGTGAAGCCGGATTCGATCCGGTTTATGGGGCAAGGCCTTTGAAACGCGCGATTCAGCAACAACTGGAAAATCCCTTGGCGCAGGAAATCCTGGCAGGTCGCTTTGCCGCAGGTGATACCATTGCCGTAGCTGTCAAAGACGAGGTGCTGGTTTTTTCAAAAGCATAAGTAATACGGCAAATAACATCCATCTGCCGGTGCCGGATGCGCTGACGCTTATCCGGTCTACGGGATGCTTTTTGCAGGGGCAGGCTTTGCCGGGTCACTCATGGCGCTTTTGTCATCAAACAGTAATAATGATCTTGCTAGAATGGGACGTTTGTTTATTGGCTATACTGAATACGATATGAGTAAATTAACGCTTCTCGTTGTTGAAGATGAAGATGCCATCAGGGATATGCTGGCCATGGTGCTGGAGCAATCCGGCTATGAGGTTTGTCCTGCCGCCGATGCCGAGCAAGCCCAAAAAGCCCTCGATGAAAGGGTGCCCGACCTGATTTTGCTGGACTGGATGCTGCCCGGAATCAGCGGAGTGGAATGGGCGCGGCGGCTGAAAAAAGACCTGAATTACCGGGAAATACCTATTATTTTGCTTACCGCGCGCGGTGAAGAGGAAGATAAGGTGCGGGGCCTTGAAATTGGCGCCGACGATTATATGACCAAGCCGTTTTCTCCCAAAGAGTTGGCGGCGCGAATTCGTGCGGTTTTGCGCCGCACCGGTAAAATCCAGGATTTGGTGCAAATCACGCTGGGCGATTTGACTTTGGATACCGAACAGCACCGTTTGACAATAGGCGACAAACAACTGGAAGTGAGTCCTACCGAATTCCGGTTGATGCAGTTTTTTATGATGCATCCGGATAAAGTTTGCAGCAGGACGTATTTGCTCGATCAGGTTTGGGGGCGTAGCGTGTACATAGAAGAGCGCACCGTTGATGTGCATATCCGCAGATTGCGCAAAATTCTGGGTGAATACGGGCGCGAGGATCTGGTGCAGACGGTGCGCGGCTTCGGTTATCGGTTTTCGCTGGCCAATTAATCGTTATGAATGCCTGGAGTAAAGACATTACTGCGGCCGTTCTGTTGCTGATAACCGTCTTGATAGTTGGCTTGATAACCCATCTTTTTTTACCGCTCCTGTTTTTGGCCTTCATCGGTGTTTTAATCCGGCATATCATGGAGATCGACCGTTTTGAAAAGTGGATCCGGAGTGGCGGCAGTGGGCAATACCCCCAAACTACCGGCATTTGGGAAGCCATTTATTACCATGTTTACCGGCTCAAGAAAAGCGAAAGAAAACGCAAAAAGAAGCTGGGCAAAATGGTGGATCAGTTTCGGATGTCTACCGAAGCCTTGCCGGACGCCGCTGTTGTTTTAGGCGCACACGATGAAATCAAGTGGTTCAACAAAGCCGCCATGAAAGTTTTAGGTCTGAAAAGGGGCGACAAGGGCCAGCGTGTCCCCAATCTGATCCGCCACCCTGAATTTACCCGTTATTTGCGCTCCACCGACTATCAAAATCCGGTCGTCATGCCTTCGCCTACCGATGGCAATGTGACTTTATCCGTGCGCGTGGTGACGTATGGCGCCGGGTTGCGTTTGCTGTTGGCCCAGGATGTGACGCAACTGAAAAAAATGGAAAGTATGCGCAAAGATTTTGTCGCCAATGTTTCGCATGAGCTCAGAACGCCGCTGACCGTATTGAAAGGCTATCTGGAAACATTGACGGACATGGATGATGGCGAGTCCGCATTGTTGAGCAATTCGGTACGGCAAATGCTTGGACAAACCGATCGCATGAAGCACTTGGTCGATGACTTGCTGTTGTTGACCCGGCTGGAAACCCAGAAAAAACAATCGCATTGCGTCAATGTCCCGGCATTGCTGACTAAAATCTGCAATGAAGGGGCGGTTTTGAAAAATTCTGCGGATCGGATTGAATTGCAACTGGAAACTCAGGCTGGGATACTGGGCGTAGAAGAAGATTTGCGCAGCGCCTTTACCAATCTGTTAGTCAATGCCCTTAAATATTCGCCCGAGGATGCTCCGGTCAGCGTGCGCTGGTATCAAGTCCCGGAAGGTTTCAGGTTGGATGTCACCGATCGGGGCGAAGGCATTGCCGAAACCGATATTCCAAGAGTCACCGAGCGTTTTTACCGCATCGATGTCAAGCGCAACCGAAAAGTGAGTGGCACAGGACTCGGCCTTGCCATCGTCAAGCATGTACTGCACAACCATACGGCTAAACTGGAGATAACCAGCGAGCTGGGCAAAGGCAGTTGTTTCAGTTGTAATTTTCCGCTGAAACTGCTTTGTTGAAGTTTTTTTGTCGGGAAACAGATTTTGTGGGTGTACGGGTCGGCGGACGCTCAGTGTGTGGAATAACCGCTTTTTAACTTTATGAAACTAAAGGGTTGGTCATCTGCTTGGGTTTGCCCGGAATCCATAATCGCCGCTTTTACAAAACAGGTGTGGCGGTATCCATGCAAATTCACTGATTTGCGCTTATAATGCGGACATAATAATAACAACGGGAGCCGGAGCAATGCCACTCGATATTTTGCTTGTGATTACGGCTACATCGGTCATTCAATCGATTTTTGGCGTGGGCGTGCTGTTGTTCGGTACGCCGCTGTTATTACTATTGGGTTATGATTTTTTGGCTGCTCTGGTGGTTTTATTGCCTATATCCATTGCCATCAATGTATTACAAATTATCAAACATCATAATCTGATCGCCCTTCATTTTGTCAAGGACGTATTGCGCTACACGATACCCCTGGTCGTTATTTTTTTGTTTATTGCCACCTCCGGCAACATTAATATCGGCTTGCTGGTGGGCGCATTTCTGGTATTGGTCGCCTTGAAAGATGTTGTGCCGAAAATAAACAGCACGCTAATTTTGATGTTCAGATACGAAAGGATTTATCTGGCGGCCATGGGCATCATTCATGGCATGACCAATCTGGGCGGTTCGTTGCTAACGGCCATAGTCCATGGCAAACAATACCCCAAAGACCAGTCCCGGGTGACCATCGCGGTTTGTTATGCGATGTTTGCCGTTTTTCAGATTATCACTTTGCTGTTTATAAAAGCTGAATACGACATCAAATATGCCGAAAATGTAACATTATTACAGCTTGCCGTGATCGTTTTTTTACTGACCGAAGAGCTGGTTTACACGCGCATCGATAATGAAAAATACCGACGGGTGTTTGCCCTGTTTTTGTTGGCTTCAGGAGTATTATTGCTGGTCAAATCTTTGTAACAACATAATAAATAGAAGGTGCAAAAGATGAATCAAAGCTTGAAAACCTTGTTTAATTATTTTCTGATCGGGGTTTTTGCTGTTATCCCGATTGTGATTATTTTGCAAATCATCATTTTCGTCAAAGACCGCGTGTCCGACCTGTTCAGGCTCGTTTATGGTTATTCCGACAGCTATCTTTATACACTGTTGTTTTTTACCGTGAGTTTTCTGATTCTGGTGTCCATCGGGCATAAAATTGTCAAGGATGGCAAGTTCTGGGTGATTGCGGCTTTTGATTTTGTCATTGAGCGCATTCCCTTGCTCAACAGCATTTACCGGGTAAGTAAAAAAGTTATCAGCATGTTTTCCTCGCATGGCCGAAAAGAAGCGCGGGAAGTGGTCTATGTCGAATATCCCAAAGAAGGGCTTTGGGTACCGGCTTATGTCACCAACAAAGAAGGCGATATGTATATCCTTTATGTTCCGACTTCGCCCAATCCCACTTCAGGTTTCACCCTCCTCGTGCATCGCTCCAAGTGTATTAAATCGGAGATGAATGTCGAACAGGTCACCAGTTTTATTGTCAGTGTCGGTGTCGATTACGACAAAGCGTATGAGGCGAATAAATTACCCTGATGGAGTGCTTGAACGGGCTGTTGAATCAGGTCAGCAATTGGGTATGGGGACCCATTATGCTGACGTTTTTGTTGGGTACCGGTTTTTACCTGACCGTCGGTTTAAAAGCGTTTACCTGGCGCAACACGGTTTACGCCTTCATTTCACTGTGGCGGGGGAGAGCATCGGAACAGGCGGGTGACATTACGCCTTTTCAGGCACTGATGACAGCCCTGGCGGCGACCATAGGCACGGGCAATATTGCAGGTGTCGCCACCGCGATATATCTGGGCGGGCCGGGCGCGGTTTTCTGGATGTGGATGACGGCCTTGTTCGGCATGGCCACCAAATATGCCGAGGCCGTGCTGGCGCTTGAATACCGTGAACGCGATGAGTTGGGCAAATACGTCGGCGGCCCGATGTACTACATCAAAAATGGTTTGGGTCTGCGTTGGCGTTGGCTGGCGGTAGTTTTTGCAGGGTTCGGCGCGTTCGCTTCATTCGGTATCGGCAACATGGTACAGGCCAATTCGGTCGCCGATGCCGTGGCGACCGTATTTCAACTTCCCGCCTGGATCACCGCCGCAATCATAACGATAGCGGCCGGCAGCGTTATTTTGGGCGGCATTACCCGAATTGCCGAAGTCGCCGAGAAATTGGTGCCGTTGATGGCGCTGGCCTATGTCGGCGGGGCTTTGTGGGTAATAACGCTCAATGCCGAAAAAATACCCGAAGCAATATTTCTGATCGTCACCAGCGCTTTCACACCCATTGCCGCGACCGGTGGTTTTGTCGGTGCCGGTGTTTGGGCTGCGCTTCGTTTTGGCGTGGCGCGCGGTATTTTTTCCAATGAAGCGGGCCTTGGCAGCGCGCCAATTGCCCATGCCGCCGCCAGAACGCAAAGTCCGGTGCAACAAGGCATGATCGCCATGCTCGGTACTTTTATCGATACCCTGGTGGTCTGCACTATGACGGCTCTGGTTATTGTGTTGACCGGCGTGTGGCGCAGTGGCGAAAATGGTGCGGCCTTGTCCACTTTAGCTTTTAACACAGGTTTACCCGGTTGGGGGGGGTATATTGTGGTTTTCGGGCTGGTGGTTTTTGCTTTTACCACGATTCTGGGTTGGAGTTATTATGGCGAGCGCTGCGCCGAATATTTGTTCGGCGTTAAAGTGATTTTGCCGTTCCGGATAGTGTGGATTTGTGCCATCCCGTTCGGTGCTTTGGGTAAATTGAGTATGATTTGGTTACTGGCCGATATTATGAATGGTTTGATGGCTGTGCCTAACTTGATAGCCCTGGGCTTATTGAGTCCTATCGTATTCCGCTTGACGCGGGAATATCGGCGACCCGACAAAGCGCCCGACACCTAAGAAACCGGTATAAATTAATTTACGCAATTACCATGAAGAGCATGAAGACTTCAATCCTTCATGCTTTTCATGTTTTTCATGGTTTAAAAATAAAACCTGCTCAAGCGAGATAGGATCAAAACGTCTCGATACGGCTGCGGATGCCGGTTGTGTCCAGACCGCACAGCGTCAGTAATTGCTCGCGCGTGCCTTGCTCGATAAAGGCGTCGGGCAGGCCTAAGTTGAGCACCGGCATGAGTATTTTCTGCGCCTGCAAAAATTCATTGACCGCGCTGCCGGCGCCGCCGGCGATGACATTTTCTTCAATCGTGACGAAGACTTCATGGCTTTTGGCCAGCTCCAGCAACAAGGCTTCATCGAGCGGTTTGATAAAACGCATGTTGACCACGGTCGCGCCCAGTTGCCGGCCGACGGTCAGCGCCGGGGTGACCATGCTGCCAAAAGCCAGCAGCGCGATACGCCCGCCCTGGTGGCGAATTTCAGCCTGGCCGATGGGCAAGGCGGTCATCTGGCATTCAACTTTGGCGCCGGGGCCTTTGCCGCGTGGATAGCGCACCGCCGCAGGACCCGGATGTTGATAGCCGGTATAGAGCATTTGTCGGCACTCGTTTTCATCGGCCGGGGCCATGACCAGCATATGGGGCAGGCAGCGCAAATAGCTGTAATCGAAACTGCCAGCATGAGTCGGGCCGTCAGGGCCGACCAGGCCTGCCCGGTCGAGCGCGAACAGGACATCCAGATTCTGCAACACGACATCGTGGATGAGCTGGTCGTAAGCGCGTTGCAAAAAGGTCGAATAAATCGCCACCACCGGCTTGGCGCCCATGCAGGCCTGGCCTGCGGCCAGCGTCACGGCGTGTTGTTCGGCAATGGCGACATCGAAGTAACGCTGCGGGAAGCGCTCGGAAAATTCCACCAGGCCCGAGCCTTCGCGCATGGCCGGAGTGATGCCCAGCAGCCGTTCGTCCTGTTCGGCCATATCGCACAGCCAGGAGCCGAACACCTGGGTATAGGTCGGATGCGGCGAGGGCGCAGCTTTAGGCAGCGAGTCCCGGCAGGGGTCGAAAGCCGGGACGCCGTGATAGGCTAAAGGGTCTTTCTCGGCGGGGGCATAGCCTTTGCCTTTTTTAGTGACGATATGCAAAAAGCGCGGGCCGGAAATGGCCTTGAGGTTCTCCAGCGTCGATACCAGCATATCCACGTCATGGCCGTCGATGGGGCCGATGTAATTGAAGCCCAGCTCTTCGAACAAGGTGCCCGGCACGATCATGCCTTTCATGTGTTCTTCGGTTTTTCGCGCCAGCTCCCAGACGCTGGGCATTCTGCCCAACACTTTTTTGCTCTCTTCCCGTACCGAGGCATACAGCCTGCTGGACAATATCTTGGTCAGATAATTGCTCATCGCGCCGACATTGGGCGAAATCGACATGTCGTTGTCGTTTAAAATCACCAGTACATTGGCATCCAGGGCGCCGGCATGGTTCATCGCCTCATAGGCCATGCCGCCGGTAATGCTGCCGTCGCCGATGATGGCCACCATTTGCCGGTGTTCGCCTTTTAACGCCGAGGCAATGGCCATGCCCAGCGCGGCGCTGATCGAGGTGCTGGAGTGGCCGACGCCGAAGGCATCGTATTCGCTCTCGCTGCGGCTTGGAAAAGCGCAAATGCCGCCCTGAGTGCGGATGGTCGTCATCCTGTCCTTGCGCCCGGTGAGGATCTTGTGCGGGTAGGCCTGATGACCGACATCCCAGATCAGTTGGTCGGACGGCGTGTCGAACACATAATGCAGCGCCACGGTCAATTCCACGGTGCCCAGCCCCGCCGAAAAATGACCGCCGGAAATGCTCACCGTGTGCGTTAAAAATTCGCGTAG